>NYWQ01000004.1 GCA_002685115.1 Flavobacteriales bacterium
AATACCTCTTTATTGTTTAAAAAAAAAAATTAGGATTTAGTATCCAGCATTCTGTATTAAAGTTGCTTCACCATCAACTTTACTAAGCTCGATTTGAGCATTTGGAAGTGGATGTAAAACATGTTTGGGTTGAAATCCTTTTGATGGTATTAGATAATCTCTTTTAGTTTTTTCAACTGGAAGATAATCGTTATTAATAACATCTTCTGCGATTCCCCATCTTATAAGATCAAAAAGTCTTTGACCTTCTAAGGCTAATTCAATTCTTCTTTCAAATCGAACCGCAGCTCTTGCAGTTTCTGCACTAGTCCACTCTTCAGTGTAAGGCTTTACATCATAAGTAGCCCAATCGATTGAAGAGTCAGCAAGGTCTGTTGTTGCACCACCGTCACCGTTAATTGCACATCCAGCAGCTCTTTCTCTGATCATATTAGTAAGCTCTCTAGCTCTTTCTAGAGAACCAAGCTCAATTTCAGCTTCAGCTAACATTAAAATAACATCAGCATAACGAATAATTGGAATGTTAAGAGGGCTTAACTGTTTGTTTGACCAACCAACATTACTTATTTCATTTGGCTCGTGGATAAATTTCTTAGGACTAAATGGCCCTCCAAAAGGTCTATTACGAATCCAAGTTGGTTCATGTTTACCCCATGAAAGGAATGGCACATCATCACGACCAACAGTCCAGTCTAATCTAGGATCAACTTTATCTGAAATAGTTACGTCGGCATTGTTGTATGATTTATCTAGCATCGGAAGCCCGTTAGCATCAACCTTGTGTGCATTTACTAAATTATGACTAGGTTGGTGAAAACCACAACAGCCGAATGGAGATCCACCGTGAGGGTGATTCAAACGATCTGCAAACATTCCGTTGATACTTCCTCCATTACCGTCATTTACCGAACCTTGAATAGTAAAGATCATACCGGATCCATTTTCTCCAGATGTGGTAAAAATATCATGGAAACAGTCTTGGAGTTCATACGTACCACTTGACATTACAGCATCAAACTGAGTTTTTGCAGCAGCATATTCTTTATTATAAAGCAATAATTTTCCAAGTAATGATCTAGCAGTTCCTTCAGTAGCTCTTCCTACATTGGGTTGGACCCTAGGAAGGTTTGCAACTGCAAACTCTAAATCAGCTTTGATTGAAGGTAAGATATCTACTGTATTATCTAATTTAAAATCAGTTACAGTTTCGTCAACATATGGAACATTTTTCCACATTTTCCATGCATCAAAATGATAATGCGCTCTTAATAACTTTGCCTCAGCTTCAACAACAGATGCCCTTTTAATGTTCTCACCATTTTCTAGTGCATTATTCAAAAGATTTATAGTTGCATTGGCACGAGCCACACCCTCATATCTGGATTTATAAATATTGTTATAGTATTGATTACCAGCATCGAATTCATAAATTTCCAAAATCTGAGTTTGCTGCTGATCACCAGGATCTGATCCCTTGTAAGCATCATCACTTAAAACACTTCCCCATATCCAGTTACTTCCAGCTGTAGGCCAGGCAGGTGCTAATGCTGCATTATTTCCATTCCATCCATCTAACATAGAATAAGTTCCTATGAGAGACGCCTCTACACCAGCATCATTTGCTAATGTTCCTTCGTCTAACGAAGCTTGAGCTGGTGCTACAAGAAATTCGTCACTACATGCTACAATAGTAGCTCCTATAAATAAAATTGCAATTAAGCTATTTTTAAAAATATTTTTCATCATATAAATTTTTATAAATTAAAATCTTGCGTTTACACCAAACAGTAACTTTCTTTCGACAGGATAGTTCCCAAGATCGTAGCCGTTCCATAAATCTGCATTTCCTGTAGATCCATTATTAATTCCAAAACTGGAAGGAGCAGGATCTAAACCACTATAATTAGTAATGGTAAATAAATTATCTCCTTGTACATATACTCTCAAACTACTCACTCCTTTAATGTTATTAAACGAATACCCTAGCTGAACAGTCCTAGCTCTTAAGTATGAAGCATCTTCAACATAAAAGTCACTTGGTCTATTACTAAATATATCGTTAATATCATTGATTGGGAATAAAGCATCTGGATTAGGATTAGATGGTGTCCACGAATCTGTTAAACGAGCTTGTCTTACGTTTGTATTAAAGAACGCAAACACATCAAATAATTTATTATAATTGTAAACTTGATTCCCCACTGACGCAAAGAAGAAGGCACTAAAATCCCAATTTTGATAGTTAAATCCAATGTTTACACCTGCTGTAAAATCTGGAACCGCACTACCTATAAAACCTTGGTCATCATCATTTATCAACCCATCAGCATTTCTATCAACAAATTTTATGCGTCCTGGTGCAGCACCCGACTGATTTGATGCATCTGCCTCAGCTTGAGAATTGAAATAACCATCAGTTTGGTAACCATAAAAAGCACCGACTGGCTGGCCAACTTCAGCTCTGTTTATAATTCCAATTCTAGAGTCAAACCCACTAGGAATAAAGCTAGAAGCATTACCATCTATACTAGTTAGCGTATTAGTAAATTGAGAAAAGTTAACTCCAGCATTCCACTGAAAATCTCCACTTGTGGCACTAGACCAATTGATAGCAAGGTCAATTCCTTGGTTTTCCATGGAAGCAATATTAACAAAAGCAGGAACTGCAACACCAGATGCTCCTGGATTCTGAACATCATATAAAAGGCCGTCTGTAGCTCTTGTCCAGTAGTCAAAAACAATATCTAATTTATTGTTAAAAAGGGTTGCATCTAATCCAATATTACTACTTGTTTGCTCTTCCCATCTTCCATTTGGATTACCTCTATTAACTAATGCGTATCCAGTTACAATTGAGTTCTGAGTACCATTAATATCATAGAAGGTGGATCCAGTTCCACCACCAAATCTGTCAAATGCATTTCCAGCAGGAATAGCTTGGTTACCCGTAATACCATAACCGGCTCTTATTTTCATATCATCGATCCATGTAGTAGATGCCATAAATGCTTCCTCAGAAACTCTCCACCCTAAACTACCGGCGGGGAAAGTTCCATATTTGAATCCGTCTCCAAAGTTTGAAGAACCATCTCTTCTAATTGTAAAACTAGCAATGTATTTATCATCAAAAGAATAATCAACTTTACCAAAGAAAGACGCAAGAGTACTGAAATTACCATTACTTGAAATACTTCTAGTATTTGGGTCAGCGAGGGCACCATTTAAATACCAAGCATTTGGATCTTGGGTAACATATTGTGCAAAACCACCGTTAATTGATCTAAAAGTATTTTTCACAGATTCGTAACCTGCCAATACCTGAAATACGTGAGAGTCAATTGTTTTGTTGTATTTAACAGTATTTGTCCACGTCCAATTATATGTTCTATTCCAATTTTCACTAAACCCGTTTGTAAAATTTGGTTGAGCAGCTTCTGGGACAGGATATCTAAATGCTGAACTCCATCCGTTATTAGCATCAATACCAAAAGATGTTTTTGCAACTAATCCCTCAATAATCTCAAGTTCTGCAAAAGCATTACCTAAAATTCGATAGCCATTAAATGGATTATCTTTGTTTCTGTAGAGTCTAGCATATTCATTACTACCTTGAACCCCGTTAGCTCTGGCACCTCCAAAATTACCTCCAATGTCATAAATAGGAATTATAACGTTCGCTGCCTGTAAGCCCTGCATAACACCTTGCTCATCTTGGTTACCACCACCTACAGAGTCATTACCCCCCATTCTTACGCTTCTTGAAACTTGAAGGTTTTCACCGATCTTAACTTTTCCAATTGTAAAGTCTGAATTTGCCCTAAGAGACATTCTAGTAAACTTATTGAAAACCATCGCTCCTTCTTGGTCAAGATAACCTGCCGACATATAAAATCTTCCTTTTTCTGTACCTCCAGAGATACCGACATTATGCTCATGAGTTATACCTCCTTGGAAAACTTCTCTGAACCAATCAGTTCCTTCTTTATTTGACTTCATAATAAGATAATCAGGATAAGAATATAAAGATTCATCAGATACATCACCAATACCAGATACACCGTAAGGGCTTAAATATGTTGGCAGTGATCCCTGAGGATAACTGTATGGATTTAATGGACTTACTTCAAGGCCACCATTTGCATACCGTTCTTTAATGAATGTTTGATAGTCATAAGGGTCTTTAATCAAATAATCCATGTTTCTTCCAGCTTGGCCATAACCAACATATGAATCATAAGTAACCTTAATATCACCATCAACAAGACCTTTTTTAGTCGTGATGATGATTACTCCATTATTTGCACGTGCACCATATACTGCAGCAGATGCAGCATCCTTTAAGACCTGAATATTTTCAATGTCACTAGGATTTATTGATGTTCCAAATGAATCTTGTACAGGGACACCGTCGATAATGTATAGCGGTTCATTGTTATTTAATGAACCAACCCCTCTAATACGAATAGTTGATCCTTCACCAGGCTCTCCAGAAGTTGAAACCTGGATACCCGTTGCACGACCTTCAAGCTTTTGAAGGAAACTCGTTGCCTGGGTTTTATTCATTTCATCTACTTCAATTACTGCAACAGCACCAGTGATATCTCTTTTACGCTGAGATGAATAACCTGTTACAATAATTTCATCTAAACTTTCAGCAGAAGCCTCAAGTACGATATTGATTGTAGACTGAGAACCTACTTCTACAACTTGAGTAGCAAAACCAAGACTTGAAAACTGAAGCGATTGACCTGAACTTACAGAAATGCTGTAATTCCCGTCAAAATCGGATGTTGTACCATTTGTTGTACCCTCAATAAGAATTGTTACTCCTGGAATTGGATTTCCATCAGTATCAGCAATTTCACCTGAAACACTTGATTGAGCAAAACCATGAGATGAGAATATCAAAAATAATCCAAACAGAAAATTTTTTATTTTGTTCATTTAATTTAATNTTTAAGTTAGTTTTAAGAATCACAAATTATAATAAATTATTTATTTAAGTAAACAAATTTTTTTTTTTTTTAGATATATGTTAGTTAAAAGATGCTTGTCATAACTTGCATTAAGGTTGAATATTATATGAATAACTACAGTTCAAATATTAATTTTAAAAATTTAATCAATAATAGAAATCAATATAATATACTAGTTTATAAATAATTACAGTGAACATCAATTTTTCTTATTTCGAAATCGATTTCGATAATATTAAAAATTTTATAAATATTACATTTAACATATTTTATAAAAAAACAAGAAAAAGCCTGTTTAACTTCTTTTTAAAAAAGCAAAACAAAATAGTTTAAACCTTAAAAGGCATAAAATTAATTTTCAAAAATGATTTAATCAATTTGGGATATCAAATAATCCTTGACTAAGTTGAATGTATGTTATCCACTGAAAAAAGTTTTATTTATTTAAATTCTTTTTAGCATTAACAATCTAAAATCTATAAGCTCTTTGCCAGTCATTTTTAACCCCTTTAATACAAGGGTTCCTTTCCCTTTTTTCAGGTCAATAGTACCCATTTTTAGGGGAATAAAATCTTTGACATATGATTCAATTCTTGGAGATCTGTCATTTTCTCTTCCATATTCTTTTGGATTATGAAATTTGGTAATCCTCTTAGATATACTGGAATCAGAAAAGCTTAATTCAATTTCAGATCCCAATGCATCTTCTGCACAGGTATAATAAATAATCACTTCAAACTTTCCATCCTCAGCAACTTCAGCATCCCATGTAATAAAATCATCAATATTTACCCAATTAGTCATATAACTGCAATTCGGATAATAATTAGACCGTTTAATCAAACCATTTGACTTAGCATCACGAGCTGGAATTTGAGTAATTTTTAATTGTGGATGACCTATTATAAAGGCCCTATTATCNTTTGTCTTTATATTGATTAATAACTCTTTCTCCCATTTAATTTTTGCCTTTTTCATAATATCAAAGGTTTCTTTATAAGTTGAAGAAACGTTGTGAAGCTGATTAGGATCTTCCTTCATATTATATAACTGATTCTTATTATCCAGCCTAAACTCTTGACTTCTTAAACTCAACTTTCCTCTCCAATAACTATATATATACCTGTCTGGCCAGGTTACATCTTCCTGATAAATTAATTCTCTTAGGTTTAGACCATCTAACTTATTTTTTGGCTTTGTCTTTATTCCAGTTAAGTTAATTAATGTGGGTAATAAGTCTATACCTGATGCTATTGTGTTTACCTTTTTTCCCTTCGGGATGTTACCTTTCCAGCTAATAATCATAGGCGATCTCGTTCCTCCTTCATCAGTTGATCCTTTTATGCCTTTCATCCCACCATTCCATCTGTGACCGTTAGGGCCATTGTCTGATAAATAAATAATTATTGTGTTTTCAAATATTTTAAGAGATTCTAAAGTTTGAATTATTCTTCCAACATTCCAATCAATATTTTCACACATTGCCAATGCTGCTTTAGAGTGATTTTCATCCTTATTATTAATACCTGAATATTTGTCATTGGGCGTCTTTGATAATGTTCCCTTTTGAGTTAAATCTATGTTTTTGAATTTATTCCAATATTTGTCTGGAACTTGCATAGGACTGTGTGGTGTATTAAAAGGCATAAATAGTAAAAATGGGTTGTCTTTATTTTTTTTAATAAATTCTATTCCATGATTTGTTAAATCATCAGTTATAAAGCCGTTGCCTTTTACTAATTCTCCGTTTTTTTCTAATACAGGATTGAAATAATTTCCCCAGTGGCCTGAACAAAATCCATAAAACTCATCAAATCCTCTTGAGTTTGGATGATAAGGAGCTTGCATTCCATTATGCCATTTTCCATATATACCAGTTTTATATCCAGAGGCTTTAAAAAGATCTGCTATTGTCTCCTCGTTATCATTTATTCTTTCTCCACCAAGAGAAACGTCATATACACCAGTCCTTACATGATGCCTTCCCGTTAGAATTTCAGCTCTTGTTGGTGAACAAACCGGACTAACAAAAAAACGATCAAATTTCACTCCACTTTCAGCAATTTTGTCAATGTTTGGAGTTTGTAAATCTTTGTTTCCATTAAAACTTACATCACCCCAGCCTTGATCATCGGTTAAAATAAGAATTACATTTGGGGGTACTTTAAGATCAATATTTTTCTTACAAGAAATAATTAATGAAAAAATTGTTATTAATTGAAAAATCTTATTCATTCTATGATATATATTTTAAATGATATTATCTGTAATAAAAAAAGGTTAAACAGAATTATTAAGTTGTCTATTGGTTATAATTAAAATGGATTATTTTTAGTTTATTAGTAAACATGGCCTTTAAAAAAGTGTTTTTTTAATCACTTTTAATAAAATTTACCTCAGTATAGAAAGCGGTAGTCTTTTTCCCGTCATTCATAAAGAATCCCGTTTCCATATTTTTTTCCCCAGCATCCATAATAACAGTAAAGTGTGCTTCATGATCAGAAGGATTCACTATTATTTTTTTTTCTTCTTCGTTAATTTTTAAATAGGCTGATTTAAAATCCATTCTCTTCCCTTCAATTAATTCATCCCAAAATTTTTCTGCCGAAAGCCCATCTTTTATTGATGCATTCAATGGGAGATTGCTCTCTGATGGCCATCTTCTCAAGATAACTTCATAAGTGCCTGATTTTTTAACATTTACTGAAAAACCCCCTGGTTTAAAAGCTTGCCCTGAACGAACGTCGTTTTGATGCCAAGAAGTTTCATCAACATGAATATCATGAGAAGTGAGAATATTTTTTAAATCGGGTTCAATATCTATAAGAGTATACCTAAACTCTTTAGAAGCGTCCTCCCACCAAGTGTTATAAAAGTTTTGCATTTCTTTTGCCAGGGTAGTATTTTCTTCAATCAAATTAATTGTTTGACCAGGATCGCTTTCAGTGTTGTATAGCTCTTTATGGTTTACTAGCCTCCAATCTCCATACATTACACAACTTTGCTTATTTTTCTTTGGCCATTGATTTCGTTGGGTATCAGTAACCAGCATTCTATTTGGATCTTTGAAGTTTTGAATATTGGATGATAAATCAATTCCGTCTAGTTTATTTTTTGGCTCAAAACTAATATCGGCTAACTTCGCTAGCGTAGGTAATATATCTACGTGAGCAGTTAACCCTTTAAATGTTTTACCACCGAAATAACCTCCGTTTTTCCAACTCATTATAAATGGAACCCTGTGTCCTCCATCGTATTCACTTGTTTTTGTACCGCGCATTCCAGCATTATAACCGTACCATTTATTTTCTTCCTTATTATATCTATAACCGTTCGAAGTTCCATTATCTGTAGTAAAAATTAAAATTGTATTGTCAATAATTTCAAGTTCTTCAAGTCTCTTTTGAAGTTTGCCAAAATTAAAATCAATATTCGAAATCATTCCATAAAACCTTTTTTGAGATTCCAATAATTCTGATTCATTTTCATACATTTTATAGTATTNTTCGGGGACATTGTAAGGACTGTGAGGAGCATTTAAACTTAAATAACATAGAAAAGGGTCTCCCTGATTTTTTTCTATAAATGAAATTGCCTCATTAAAAAAGACATCAGTACAATATCCTTTTGTTTTTTCAGGTTTACCATTCCGAAAATAGGTATCATCTTGGTAATCGTTTAACCAATAATCAGGTGTTTGACCAACACCACCTCCTTTGTGATAAAATGTTTCATCAAAGCCTCGTTGTTCGGGTAAAAAAGAATAATTATCTCCCAAGTGCCATTTTCCAAACATTGCTGTCTGATATCCCTGATTAGAAAAAATATTAGCAATTGTTTCTTCCTCTTGATTCAGCAAAGAGCAACCTGCATTGGTATGCCACACACCATTTCTTAAACAATTTCTTCCTGTCATCAAGCCTGCTCTAGTTGGCGAACAAGTAGTACCAACATGATAGTTCGAGAAATTTATTGACATAGTTGAAAAAGCGTCAATATTTGGAGTTTTTATTATAATATTACCGTGGATGCCTAAGTCTCCGTAGCCCTGATCATCAGTCATAATTATAACCACATTGGGTTTTACTGTTTCTGTCTGACTTTCACAAGAAAAAAAAACAATTAAAAAAAGAAGGATTGAAAATATTGTAATAAAATTAGTGATGCGAGCAATTGAAAAAAATTGATTTTTGTTTTCTATTAATTTATCAATATAAATGTTATTCATGGTGCTAAAAATAAGTTCGATATTACAATAATGATTGAAATAATATAAAAATATGAATTTAATGTTATATTGATTTAAACTAATGTAAGTTCNTCAATAGTGAAAATGGAAGGCACTTTTATTCTATTTTTTCACAAAAAAACATTAAATTAAAGAATGAAATTATTTAAAACACTTGAAGGAAATATTGTATTAGCCAAAAATCTTGCTTACGTATTACCAAAAACTAATTGGGATAATTTGCTCAATAACGATCATTTATTCAATGATTTAAAGAAATTTTTAATTAATGAAAATCGAATTAATCTGTCCGAGAAGAGACTTAACAAAATTTTGTTACCACCAGTTAAAAGCCAAGAAATATGGGCTTCTGGGGTAACTTATTTTAGAAGTAAAACAGCTCGTATGGAAGAATCGAAAGATACTGGAGGTAGTTCGTTTTACGACAAGGTATATGATGCTCAGAGACCAGAGCTTTTTTTCAAAAGTACTCCTGACAGAGTAAAGGGACCTTTTGAAAAGGTGCGAATTAGAAAAGATAGTCAATGGTCAGTACCTGAACCAGAATTGACTTTAGTTATAAGTTCCACAAAAAAAATTATTGGATATACCATAGGAAATGATATGAGCGCAAGAGATATTGAAGCAGAAAACCCTTTATATTTACCACAAGCAAAAAGCTATAAAGGATCTACCTCATTAGGCCCATGTATTTATGTTTTAGACCAACCGATTAACCCAAAGACTAATCTTTCGTTAAAGATATTCAGAAAAGGTAAACAGATTTTTATTGGACATTCTGAAGTATCAAAAATTAAGCGATCCTTTTCTGAATTAATTCAATTTTTATTTAGAGAAATGGATTTCCCTAAAGGATGCTTTCTAATGACAGGAACTGGAATTGTTCCTCCGGATGATTTTTCTCTTAAAGTAAATGATAGAATTGAGATATCGATTGAAGGTATTGGATCTCTGATTAATGAGGTAGCCCAATAGTATCAGGTATTTAATTAGCATTAAATCTGTTTTGAAATTAAATTTAATCTAGCTAGTTTTAAGAATTATAAAGAGAAAGTAATCACAGAATTAGCTCAATTATACCTTTTCACATAAAAAGAATAATTAATTTTTACAATTTAAATTATGAATAATAGAAGGAAATTTATTAGAAACACTGGCATCATTGCGGCGACTACGGCTTTTTCGCCAAATGTTCTGTTATCAGCTACGAGTTTAAAAAAAGAAAAATTAGGAGTTGCGTTAGTAGGGTTGGGTTACTATAGTACTAAATTACTTGCTCCTGCATTACAATTGACAAAAAATTGTGAACTCAGAGGAATTGTTACTGGAAGCCCAGAAAAAATTACTAGTTGGCAGAAGAAATATAATTTAAAGGACAAAAACATTTACAACTACAAGAATTTTGATGAAATAGGTAATAATTCTGATATTGATGTAATTTATGTTGTATTACCACCTTCAATGCATGCTGAATATACTATAAGGGCTGCTAATGCAGGGAAGCATGTTTGGTGTGAAAAACCCATGGCTCCCTCAGTTACTGAATGCGAAGCTATGATAAAGTCATGTAGAGATAACAAAGTCAAACTCTCAATAGGATACAGATGTCAGCATGATCCAAATATTCAAGCTTACATGAAAGCGGGGAAAGAAAAACCATTTGGTAAAGTAAGAATGATTAATTCTGCTGCTGGTTACTTCGATGGAAGAACTGACCATTGGAAACAAAAAAAGAATATGGGTGGTGGTGTAATGGGAGACATGGGGGTTTATGCATTACAAGGTGCACGATTAGCAACAGGTGAAGAGCCAAATTCTGTTTTAGCACGATCATTTACAACACGACCAAAAGTATATCACGAGGTTGAAGAAACAATGATGTTTCAACTGGAATTTCCCAGCGGTGCACTTGCTAACTGTCAAACAAGTTTTGGTATTCAAATGAATCACCTTCAGGTGAATTATGAGAAAGGGTGGCTCAAGATGGAACCTCAAATGTCTTACAGTGGAAATAATGGTAGCATGTCTAATGGGACATTAATTAATTTTACGTTAGAAAGTAACCAACAACCCATACAAATGGATGAAGACGCCGATTCTATTTTAAATGATAAAGCCTTGATTGTTCCTGGCGAAGAGGGACTAAGAGATATTCGAGTGGTTGAAGCTATTTATAGATCTGCAGCTCAAAATTGTACGGTTAAGTTGTAGGTTTTATTTATTACTTTATTCAAATACAAAAAGGCGTTTTAATTTGAAATTAATTCAATGCAAATATATTTCTAGAAAAATATTTTGACCCTATTTGGAATATTTTTTGACATTGCGATTAACTTTAAATTTTATTATTGTGTTTTATTGGTCTTTTATTCCAATAAGAAGCTAATACTGATCCTGTAATATTCATTAAAGGGCTAAACACTGCTGAGGCTAGTCCCATTGTAGCAATTTTACCTAAAGAATTTGCAATTCCTGAGGCAAGTCCTCCATTTTGCATACCAACTTCAAGAGCAATTGTACGCGCATCATGCTTTGTCAAATTAAATATTCTTGCATAAAAATACCCTAGGAAATAACCCAAGAGATTATGAATAATTACTAAGAACATTAGAATAAACCCGATATCTAAAAGATTATCTCGGCCCGCTGCAGTAATAACAATTATAATAATACCTATCGCTAGCATGGATAAAATTGGCATTACATAGTTTAGCCAGTTGATTTTTTGGCCAATAAATTTATTGAAAAATAATCCAGCTCCAATTGGGAGAATAATCATTTTAACGATACTCCACATCATTGTTAAAACATCAATTTCTATAAATTCTCCTGCGAGTAATTTCATAAGAATCGGCGTTACAAATGGTGAAATTAATGTAGCCGCAGAGGTAATAGTTATTGATAGTGCTAAATTAGCTTTAGCCAAGTAAGCCATAACATTGGATGCAACCCCACTTGGTGAACACCCTATTAATATAATACCAGCTGCGATCTCTGGTGGGAAATCACTAACTTTAGCTAATAATAAACCAATTAATGGCATTATACACATCTGTGCAGATATTCCAATTAAAACACCTTTTGGGGATTTAAAAATAGCGATAAAGTCTTTAATGCTCATAGATGTCCCCATACCAAACATAATTATCTGGAT
>NYWQ01000023.1 GCA_002685115.1 Flavobacteriales bacterium
TACTTCAAAAAATAATGTTTGGATACTTGTTTACCTTGATAAAATTCTTCTATTTCATAAATGACTTTAAAACGATTGATAAGTTTTTTTCTAAGTTTTACATTCCCATTAGGATGGTAGTCGTAATGGTACTTTGAAAACCGCATATTTCGTAACGCTTTGTATCTTTCTTTAACAAGTCCATTAGAAGAAATGAGCATCGATTTTCTTACCTGATTGGGTTCTTTTTTGGAATAATACTTTATTTCATAAGATACATTGTCGTAATAATAAATCCACTTGCCTATTTTGTATCCATTTTTGTAGCGACCCTTGCTTTGTATAGATCCGTTTTCGTTGTAATTAATTACAACTCCATGGTAGGAACCCTTTTTAAAATTTGCTTGTGTTTTAATGAAATTAGACTCGTAACGTAAAGCAAAACTACCCGTATATCTTTTCCCTCCTAGAAAAAAAAACTCATAGGATCCGGGGCCTTCCTTATGCCAACCAAATTTCTTATTTGTTCTTTTTTCTGTCTCTAAGCTCGTGTCTAGCGTTTGAGCTGGTAAATAAATAGTAAGCAAAACTAAAATATAAAGTAGTCTCATTCAGGATATATTAAATAGTTTAATCTTTGTTGTTTATACAGTTGTAAACCCTCTTGCCAGGTCTCTTTTATTTGTGCTTCAGACCAGCCCGCTTCTATTAAAACACGAAGCACATTGGAGCCAGCTAATTTATCAAAAAAGGAATTAAAAAAAGGGATGCCTTTTGAATTGTATTGATTAAAACATTCTATTAAATAACTTAAATTAATTCCGTTATCTATTTCATATTTTGAAAGATCCCATCCACAACATTTTAAATTTTCGTGTTTTGGATATTTTGCACCACTTTGAGATGATGGTGAAAATGAATAGGAACAAGAATCTAATAGCGGAGAACCAATTATTTGAAATTGAAGATTTGTTCCCCTTCCAACACTTATGGCTGTACCTTCAAATAAACACAACGACGGATATAAAGATATTGATTGGCTGTTTGGTAAATTTGGAGAGGGTTTTACGGGTAAATCATAGGGTAAATTATGCGTGTAATACTTCATTTCTTGTACCGTTAAATTACATTGAATAGAATCTTTTAACCAAAAAGAACCATTGATCATTTGAGCATACTCTCCAATGGTAAGACCGTGCACTATTGGGATTGGATGCATACCAACAAATGATTGGTATGCAGTGTCAAGAATTGGTCCATCAACATAATGAGCATTAGGATTAGGCCTGTCTAAAACCAACAATTCAATATTATTTTCTGCACATGCTTCCATAACATAATGAAGGGTCGATATATAGGTGTAATAACGGGCTCCAACATCTTGAATATCAAATACGATTAAATCAATGTCATTAAGAGCTTCAGCACTAGGTTTTTTGTTTTTACCATAAAGTGAGTGTATAGGTAAGCCAGTTTTAAGATCAATCTCATCATTGATTAAAGCACCTGCATCAGATTCTCCCCTAAATCCATGTTCAGGCGCAAACACTTTAACAATGGAAACACCACAAGCTAAAAGAGAATCTACTAGGTGAGAGCCATTAATTAAGGAGGTCTGATTGGCTACTACAGCTATTTGTTTGTTTCTTAATAAGGGTAGATAGTTTTCTAGTTGATTGGCTCCAACGATAAGCTGTTGTTTGCTTTGAGATGTGCACGAGCTTAAGAAAGTGCAAAAGCACAGTAACAAGAGCTGCATTTTAGTATATTTGAAAATCTTTAAATAAAGCATACAGTAGTGAACTTTGAAAAATTTGTAGCCAAACGTTTGCATGGCGAAAGTAACTTAAAGCATTCCATTTCTAAACCAATTTTAAAAATGGCTATTGCAGCAGTAAGTATAAGCATTACTGTTATGATTTTGTCTATTGCAACCAGTAAAGGTTTGCAAAACAAAATCAGTTCTAAAGTTACCGGATTTACATCAGATATTCAAATAAGTTCGCTTGACCTTAACAATTCATTAGACGCCAATCCTTTTAGTGCAGACAGCACTCTAATTAACAAACTAGCTAACCTTGAAGGCCTAACTTACGTACAGACACAAATAACAAAAAACGCGCTTATAAAAACAGCGGAAGATTTTGAAGGGATTCTAGTTAAAGGAGTCGGTCAAAACTACAATTGGAATTTCATCTCTAATCATCTGGTGGAAGGGGTCGTTCCATCTTTTACTGCACAGGGTAAGTCAAATCAGATGGTTATTTCCAAGGCATTGGCATCAAAACTTCAATTGAAACTTAACGACAATGCTATTACTTACTTTCAAGGATTAAAAAATAACAATGCCCTAATTCGAAAGTTTGTTATTGTGGGTATTTTCAAAACTGGAATCGATTTTTTTGACAATCAATATATTTTAGCTGACCAAAGTCACCTTCAAAAAATAAATAATTGGACTAACGATCAATTTAGCTCTTTGGAAATTTCGCTCAATTCAAATGCTGATAAAGATGCGATATACCAGAAAATTGAAACCATTAGCCCTTTCGATTCTAGGGTAAGATCCACTAAAGAAATGTATCCACAAATATACGATTGGATCAATTTATTTGACCTAAATACGCTTGTAATTCTATTAATTATGCTTATTGTGGCCACAATAAATATGGTAAGTTCCTTGCTCATAATTATATTAGAACGTACAAAAATGATTGGCTTACTTAAGGCGCTAGGTGCAAGCCAGTATTCAATTAGAAAAGTCTTTTTATACCATGCATTTTATCTGCTTCGAAAAGGTTTATTTTTAGGAAATATTATTGGACTTACCCTCATTGGAATTCAATATTATTTTGAGCCTTTACAATTAGATCCTACGCATTATTACGTAACGGCAATACCTGTTCTGTTAACCCTTAAAAACTGGCTACTTATTAATAGTGTAACCGTACTTATTTGTATGGTTATTCTAATAATACCTACTTTACTTCTACAAAAAATTGAACCCGTAAAAGCCTTGCATTACGAATAATTTAAAAGTGCTTTTTTAAGGGTTTTTAGCATACCATCGTCAAACTGAAAATGAGTAACAAATCGAATTTGATTGGAACTTATAGCTGAGCATAATATATGTTGAGTTTTCAAATATTCAACCAATTTTAAGGGTTGATCCATAGAAAAGATAATAATATTTGTTTCTACTGGTAGAACCGATATTACATAAGGTCTGTCTTTCAATAACGTCTCTATTTCATGAGCTCTTCTATGGTCCTCTTTTAATAAATCAATGTGATGCTCAAGCGCATAATCACATGCAGCAGCTAGATAACCAACTTGGCGCATACCACCTCCTAATACCTTTCGAATTCTTTTTGCTTGATGAATAAACTTTGTTGTGCCTAGTAGCAACGATCCTATAGGAGCGCCTAAACCTTTGGAAATACAAACAGAAATACTGTCAAAAATACCGCCATAATCTTTGGGCTTGGTATTGGTCTTAACAATGGCGTTAAACAAACGAGCACCATCCATATGAAAGGCAAGATTTTGACTTGAACAAAAAGAAGCTAAATCTTGTAAATCCTTTAATTTATAACATGCTCCTCCCCCTTTGTTTGTTGTATTTTCAACGGATACTAAACTTGTTCTTGGGAAATGAATATTTTCTTCCTTAAGAGAGTCTTTAACTAGAGCTACAGAAATTTTACCATTCGTTCCTTTTAGTAAATTTACAGATGCAGAAGAGTTAAAAGCAATTCCGCCACCTTCGTACTGATAAATGTGTGAGCTGTAATCACAAACTACTTCATCGCCTGGTTGAGTATGAACTTTAATTGCTATTTGGTTTGCCATGGTTCCGGATGGGCAAAACAAAGCAGCTTCCATACCAAACATTTTAGCTATTTTATTCTCTAGAGCTTTCATTGTTTGATCTTCATCCCAGACATCGTCCCCAACATTTGCCGAAAACATAAAGTCCAGCATTTCTTTGGTAGGCTTCGTAAAAGTGTCACTTCTTAATTCTATGCTATTCATAAGTGAATTTTTAGTAAATCAATTCCGAATCTATTTGTAACTCACGTAAAAATTTAACAGAATTTAAAATATCCTTGTGTAAGTAACGATCTTCAGCTACAAAAGAGACTTCTTGTCTGTAAGAATCGAGAATCATGCGTAAAAACGGAGAAGTTTTTTCAGTTCTAAATTCTATTGCTTGGGCTGCATTCATGAGTTCTATCGCTAAAACTTTTTCTAAATTTTCAACAATTTTATACAACTTAGTCGCACTGTTTGCTCCCATACTTACATGGTCTTCTTGCCCGTTAGAGGATACAATAGAATCGGCTGAGGCTGGGGTGCACAAAATTTTAGATTGAGACACAATACTAGCTGCTGTATATTGTGGAATCATAAAACCTGAATTTAAACCAGGTTTGGCAACCAAATAGGCAGGTAAACCTCTTAAACCACATACCAATTGATACGTTCTACGTTCAGATATATTTCCAAGTTCGTGTAATGCGATGGCTAAATAATCCATTGGTATTGCAATAGGTTGTCCATGGAAATTACCACCGGATAATATTTTATCAGCATCAACAAAAATATTTGGATTGTCGGTAACCGAATTAATTTCAGTAGTCAATACGTCTGAAACATGTTTTATAGCTTGCTTAGAAGCACCATGTACTTGAGGTATACATCTAAAAGAATAAGGATCCTGAACGTGAGACTTAGCTCTCAAAATAAGTTCAGAATCTTCTAAGAACTCACGAATACGGTCTGCTGTTTGAATTTGCCCGTTATGAGGTCGAGCAAAATGGATCAACGCATCAAAAGGTTCAATACGCCCGTCAAAAGCATCTAATGAAATAGCCCCAATTAAATCAGCTAAATAAGAAAGTTTGTGTGCTTTTATTGCACACCAAGAACCGTAAGCACTCATAAACTGTGTGCCATTCAAGAGCGCCAAACCTTCTTTAGATTTCAGAACAATTGGATCCCAGTTCATTATTTTTAAAACTTCAGAAACCTCCATTACAGCTCCTTCATAAACAACTTCTCCCATCCCAATTAAAGGAAGAGAAAGATGCGCAAGCGGAGCCAAATCTCCTGATGCACCAAGTGAACCTTGTTGAAAAACAACGGGAACGATATCGTTGTTGAACATTTCTACCAAGCGCTGAACTGTAATGAGTTGAACTCCTGATTTACCGTAGGATAGCGATTGGATTTTTAAAAGCATCATAAGTTTAACTATTTCATCAGGGACTCTATCACCCATACCACAAGCATGAGACATCATTAAGTTAGCTTGTAACTGACTTAAATCACCATCTGATATGCTGTGATTACATAGAGAGCCAAATCCAGTATTAACTCCATATATAGGCTGCTTTGTTTCTGAAACTTTTTTATCTAAATATGCACGACACTTTTTTATTGCCTTAATTGAATCATCAGACAATTGAAGTGCTTTATCTTCTGAAAGGATGGATTGTAAATCCTCTAATTGAAGGAGTTCATTAGTTATATGATGAATGTTATCTTGCATCTTATTTCCTTAAATTAGTTACTAAATCTTCTAGTTTCATGGTTGACTGAGTTCCATCTGTCATGTTCTTAACAGTCAATAAACCACTACTCATTTCATCTTCACCAACTAAAACAACAAAGGGAATGCCTTTTTTGTTGGCATAATTCATTTGTTTTTTCATTTTAGCTGTGTCAGGATACAATTCAGAATTCACACCTTGTTTTCGTAAAAACTGGAGTGCCTTTAAGCAATAATTTGCTTCGATTTCTCCAAAATTCACAAATAAGACTTGCGTAAAATCTGCTTCTAAATTAGGGAACAAATCTAGTTCTTCGGCAACTAAATAAATTCTGTCTAGTCCAAAAGAAATCCCAATTCCGGGAATTTCTTTTAATCCAAAAATACCGGTAAGATCATCGTAACGTCCTCCCCCACCAATAGAGCCCATTTGAACTCCTTTAGCTTCCACTTCAAATATTGATCCTGTATAATAATTAAGTCCTCTAGCCAACGTTAAATCAAAATCTAATTCTGCAGTATCTAAACCTAAAAAGGAAATTTTATCAAATACTTCTTGAATTTCATCAACACCTTCCATACCAATTTTAGAGTGGGCTAACACTTCTCGAATGGTCTCGAGTTTTTGTGTGGGAGCGCCAGTCATATTTAAAATTGGCTCAAGTTTTTCAATAGCCGCTTCAGAAACACCCTTGCTTAGCATTTCTTCTTTTACTTTTACCAAACCTATCTTATCCAATTTGTCAATGGCCACTGTGATGTCAATTAACTTACCTGCCTCGTCAATAACCTCAGCAATACCAGACAACACTTTTCTATTGTTTAATTTAATAACAGCAGGCAGGTTTAGCTTCGTAAAAACAGTATCGTAAAGTTGAATCAGTTCAACTTCATACAATAGAGATTGGGAGCCTACAACGTCAGCATCGCATTGAAAAAACTCTCTGAAACGTCCTTTTTGAGGTCTATCTGCTCGCCATACAGGTTGAATTTGATAACGTTTAAAAGGAAGTGTAATTTCATTTTGATTTTGAACAACATAACGTGCAAAAGGAACTGTCAGATCATATCTTAAAGCCTTTTCAGCAATTTTTTGCGTTAATATTTTAGCGACAAAATCTGAGCTTACGTCTACTTTTTTTAAATAATCTCCAGAATTTAAAATCTTGAAAATGAGTCGATCGCCTTCTTCACCATATTTACCCATCAATGTAGACAAATTCTCCATAGAAGGAGTTTCAATTGGAAGAAAGCCGAACGTTTGAAATGCTTCTTTAATAATACCCATTACATAATTTCGCTTCAGCATAACTGCTGGAGAAAAATCGCGGGTGCCTTTTGGTATGGATGGTTTTTGAGCCATTTTTATGCTTTGCAAGTTTACTATTCGAATGTAGTCAATTAACTAATACTAAAAAGGGGATTTATAAATCTGCTTTTAAAAGTCCTTTACATATTTTTTTCACCATTGCAGGTCCTTCATAAACAAAACCAGTGTATACTTGAACTAAGCTAGCACCAGCATTTAATTTTTCAATGGCATCTTTTGCTGTATATATTCCACCAACTCCGACGATTGGAAAAGCTCCATTTGATTTTTGATGTAAATAAGCAATTACCTGAGTAGAACGATTTTTAACGGGTTTTCCGCTTAAACCTCCTGCACCAATAGTTGTTATTATTTTTTCGCTACTACTTAGTTTAGATCGGTCTATACTGGTATTGGTAGCTATAACACCTTCTATCTGAACCTCATCAATAATAGTAATTATATCATCTAACTGCTCGATGGTTAAATCGGGCGCAATTTTTAAAAGAATGGGCTTAGATTGAGGCTTTGTAAGCATTTCATCCTTGAGTATTTGTAAAAGCGCTGTTAGGGGCTTCTTATCCTGGAGTTCGCGTAAATTTGGAGTGTTTGGTGAACTTACATTTACCACAAAATAGTCAACAAAATCATATAAAGCATGAAAGGCTTTATAATAATCGTTATTCGCCTCTTGGTTTGGTGTGTCTTTATTTTTACCAATATTACCCCCAATTACCACCTTAGTTTTTCGCTTTCTAAGTCGCTTAACGGCAGCCTCAACACCTTCATTGTTAAAGCCCATTCTATTGATCAGTGCATTGTCTTGTGGCAAACGGAACAAACGAGGTTTGTCGTTTCCTAACTGCCCCTTCGGAGTTAAAGTACCAATTTCAATAAAACCAAAA
The DNA here is from genome assembly GCA_002685115.1 of Flavobacteriales bacterium. GTDB lineage: Bacteria > Bacteroidota > Bacteroidia > Flavobacteriales > UBA7430 > UBA6772. Next base: position 7,748 of record NYWQ01000023.1, read on the forward strand.
CCAAAGTTGGCGAGTTCATTAAAAAGTTTAGCTTCCTTATCAAATCCAGCAGCTAAGCCAACAGGATTGTCAAAATCTAAACCAAATACAGTTCTTTTTAGTTTTGGATGCTTAACGGTATATAACAATCTAGTTAGCAAGGCAATACCAGGAATTAAATGCAGCAATTTTAGTGTATTAAACACAAAATGGTGAACTTTTTCTGGATCAAAGCAGAACAGAATGGGGCGGAAAATTGCTTTATACATAGTTTAATTTATGGCAAAACAAAAGTAAGTAGAATCTTAGAGCTTACTATGCAATTCATTAATAATAATTTAACTAGTAAAGACCAATAAGAAGCGGGTTATGATCAGATGATCTTAGCCAGCTTTCATCAGAATTTTCAAAACGGTAATCAGTCCAATTTGGATAAGAAGCATTTATATCTAGCACTCTAATGCCTTTTACCTGATCCCTAAATTTAGTGGATACAAAAGCATGATCTAAATCGCCTTGCATACCTTTGTAAACATAAGAAAACTGATTCGTTTGGAGTTTTGAGAAATTTTGTGAATTTAAAATTTGAATAGGATCTTCTTGAGAATAGGCATTAAAATCGCCAACAATAAGTACGTTTTTGTTCGTATACAATGAGTCTGTAAGTTGCAATAACACCTCAGCTTGTTTTATACGTTTGTAATTGTAAGCGCCTTGACCGTCTTTTTGGTCTTTATTTAATCCCTTTGCACCTCTTGAGCCTTTAGATTTAAAATGATTTACTGCCACAACAAAAGACAAACTGTCTTGAAAAGTAAATTCTTGGAATATTGGGTTTCGTGAAAAAATTGAATCTGCATGATACGATGACTGTTTAGATTGTAGAACTGATGCATCATAGATGATGCCGGTTTTAATCACGTCTGAACCAGGAGAATTACGAGTCATAGCAACTTGATAAGAACCTCGCTTTGAGTTACGATTTAAAAACTGACAGAGTTGAGAAATCGCACTCAGAGAATCTTCACCATCATTTTCCAATTCCATTAACGAAATTATATCTGGATTAACAATTGATATAGCAGAGTTTAACTTAGTAATTTGCTTTAAGTAATCCTTGTAAGTTTTTGCTCCTCTTTCAGTTGGAAATCCAGTCTCATCTCCATTACCATTAAAAAGATTGTGTACATTTAAACTCAATAGTTTTAGTTGACCAGCAACAGCAACGTCACTATTTAATGCTGGGGCAACCACCTCAATATCGTCTAATAATCGAACGGAGTAAACCCCATTTCTTTGACAGACATACCCTTTAACTCCTTTAATTGTTGCCCCAACCACAACTTTATTTATAGCACAATACAAATCCTCATTAGATGGGTATTTTACATTTGATAAGTCATCTAACACCAGCGTAGTTGAGAATTGCTTGTCGTTATGTGCTTTAATTTGATTGGACTGATTTTGAGCATCAAACAATTCTGTTGCTTGAACTAATGGAGAAGACGAGACCATTAATTGTCCATATTTTTCAAAGGAATAAGAATCGGAAATTTGAAGCGCATTAGGAATAGCAACCAAACAACCTTCTAAACGTTCTATTTCCTCTCGTGTAAATGGGAAATTTAGGGTATGGGTAGTAAAAGAGTGGTTAGCAGACAATAATTCAATAGATGTAACACTGTCTAATCTTGTTTCATTTCTTACTTCTACAACCGTAGCGTTAATAAAAATTTCATCGCCTACATGCACTTCTTTGGTCGAGTTTACAAAAATACCACTGCTTGCAAATAAAGCATCATCTTGTATAAAAAAACCAGACAGAGCAGCTTTGTCTTGAAAAACACCAGTAACAATTCCTTTAATCTCTACAGGTGTATTTTCAAAAGTCGAATTGATGTCTTGTATTTTATCTAAATTGGATGGATTGGAGCATGAAAAAACAAGAAGAGTTCCTAATATTAATGTGATTTTATTCATTTGGGCTTAGTTCTATAAGTTCGTCGTTCGTTTGGTAAGGCAAATATGTAATAATTAATTGCAACATTTCGTCGCTCGTTTTCATACTTCCATTTTGGCCGGTTATAAATTGTGGTGGATTAAAAGGATTGTCCATATTATTAAGTGTATTGTCGTAAATCGCTTCTACTCGAATTTGAGTTCCCTGAGGTAAATGCAACATTTTTGGCAATGTATAAAAATATTGCCATCTAAAATTCCAATCCTTAATTCTTACCAATGGTATGGTATCGCCTTGGGGTAAAACAGCAAAGGCTTTAAACTGTTTTCCAATTAAATGCATATGAGGATTTAAGGTTAAAACAGAAATATCTTGTTCAAGTGTGTAGTCTGTACTAAAATACTTTACCTGGTTAGGCGCAATTACCAAAGGGGGCTCAACTTGCGAAACACCTTGCGTACCCAATATCAATTCCTGCAACGGACGTTTTGGCGCTTGCTCATCAAAATAGATGTTGAAATAAGAATGCTCCCAATCGTCTTTAGGCGAGGGTCCGTAATGAAAATCCTTTACTAAAATAGCAGATTGCTTTGCGACCCTTAACCCACCTATTCCTTCCGGATAAACAAAAGCCTCAACGCCTGGTAAGTAGTTCGATACTGAGGGACTCAGTAAAGGAAAACTCCCATTTTCTAAAGGTATATTAAGCGCATAAAAGGCAGATGAATCCGTATGAAATTCGCTATTCACAAAAGGTGTTTCCAACAAATGATTTGCTTTGTAGTTCGTATAACTAATCATGTGGGCATTTATATGGTGCACCAATTGATTGTTGTCTGTCACAAATTCTACCAATCGAATGTTGGTATCTTGNCCCAACTCAAAAGGAAATTTAGCTACCATAAAACGATCTTTATTGTCGCCAGGAATAAAAAATGGCTTAGTTGCTTTAACTACCAAATCAGGTTCTCCTAGTGTATTTCTGAGCGAACTGGTCGGTTTAAAGTTTTCAAAACCTGCAGTATCTCCAGGAGGGCTTCCTTGTAAATACCAATCTAATAGAATAGATTTCTCGGAGTCGGTAAGAGTTTTTTCTCCTATAAAATGACTGTATTCTGTATCTGCTGGCCAAGGAGGCATGTAACCCGACTGCGTTACATGTGCAATCATTTTTGCTCTTTTGGCAACATCTTGGTATTTTACCATAGCAAAGGGTGCAGCACCTCCTTTATGATGGCACGTACTGCAATTGTTAAAAATTACAGGAGCAATATCCTCTGCAAAAGTATACTCTTTAGTTGTTTGTGAACAAGATAAGAGCAATAACAAGCCAAAGTAAAATAGTATGTTATTCAATAAAACAGCCAATTGCTTTTGTTTTTTTAATTTCTATTGGGGTGTTTTTCAAATATGCATCGAGTGCATCTTTTAGATAAAAAACGTTTACTACTTGCCTTCTTCTACCCAATTCTCCCAACCAATTGTCAAATAAACCTTGGTAACGAATATTGTTAAATTCGTCGATAAAAAAGACCTCAGGAGTAATACTTGCATTGAGTTGTTTGGTTAATTTCAATTCAGAATCAAATATTATATTTAAAGGCAAACCGTAGGCTTCTATAAATGAATCAACCTCATAGTGAGTATAAAATGCTCCGGGAACAACCCCGTAAAAAACAATTTCTTCTCCATATTCTGTAACTAGGTCTTTTAGGTCTTTGGTATAGTTTTTACACAAAGGACAATCAGGTGCAAGCATCACTAAAACTTTAGCTGTTTCATCAGACAAAATGGGGTGCTTGTCTTGTTCTTCGGAACAAGAAAGCCACAACACAAACAAGGATAAAAAAAGAGTTTGTTTCATCGTACTACGTTTTCTCAAAAATACAAAAAGCGATGAGCACTAGTACAAAAAAAACGAATGAAAAAACACAAGAATTTTAATTGACCTGTCTTGCTCTCTTTTTGTCAAAATCATTATATTAGAACNAAATATANAAACTTATTAATTATGGAAGAAATCGTAAACTGGCATTGGTGGATGTATNCAGCTATAGCGCTGTTTATACTNGANCTTTTTACACCCGGTTTTATTNTGGCNTGCTTAGGAATTGGATCCATATCAGCTTCTCTTTTAGCTTATGTGGGCTTGGGTATTGACGCACAATTGATTGGTTTTGCAGCCACCACCCTACTAAGTTTATTTCTTATTAGACCTATGCTTTATAAAAAAGGTGGTGCAGAAGACAAAATAAAAACCAATACTGATGCATTGATAAACAGATATGCAAAAGTTGTTGAAGANATTAATCCAGACAAAAACACCGGAAGAGTATCCATAGATGGAGATCTTTGGCGAGCTAAGTCAAGTTCTGGAGAACTAATAGAACAAAACAAACAAGTCATCGTTATATCAATAGAAAGTACAATAGTAACCGTAAAAATAAAATAAATGGGNCTCACAATCATCACAGTATTAATTGCATTATTAGCAATTGCATTTTTAATCAAGGGAATTAAAATTGTTCAACAATCCGAAACCATCATAATAGAACGTTTGGGTAAATACTCCACTACATTAAAATCCGGATTAAATATAATAGTGCCATTTATAGACAAACCAAGAGAAATAATTTGGCGTTATTCTAAAGAAGGACCAATGGGTAATACATTGATTCATTACTCCAAAGAAGATAGAATTGATTTGAGAGAAGCTGTTTACGACTTCCCAAAACAAAATGTTATCACACGCGATAATATAGTAACAGAAATCAATGCACTTATTTACTTTCAAATTATGGATCCTGTTCGTGCTGTTTATGAAATTGCAAACTTGCCACAGGCGATAGAAAAATTAACCCAAACTTCGCTAAGAAATGTCATTGGTGAAATGGATTTAGACGATACCTTATCTTCTAGAGATACCATAAACAGCAAGCTACAAGAAATTTTAGACGACGCCACAAANAAATGGGGTGTAAAGGTCAATAGAGTTGAATTGCAAGACATAAACCCTCCACTAGATATTCGTGCAGCTATGGAAAAACAAATGCGTGCAGAGCGAGATAAAAGAGCTACTATTTTGGAGGCAGAGGGTACTCAGCAAGCACAAATATTGGAAGCTATGGGAAGAAGAGATGCAGAAATTAGTATTGCAGAAGGTGAAAAAAACTCAAACATATTAGTTGCCGAAGGGGAAGCTGCAGCTAGAATAATGGTTGCAAATGCAGAGGCTAAAGCAATAAAAGTAGTAACCGAGGCTATTGATAAAACAGGTGATCCTGTAAATTACCTTATCGCCATGAAGTATTTAGAATCTCTAAAGGAGATGACTTCCGGAAAAGATAATAAAGTTGTTTACATGCCATACGAAGCCACAGGGGTATTAAGTTCTGTTGGTGGAATAAAAGACTTACTTACGTCACAAAATAAGTAACAATTTCATCATGTTTTAAAAGGATGGCGTTGAGTCCAATCTTTAGGTTTTATCAAACTTAAGATTGGACTTATTGCTATTATAATAGATTTACAGGGATGGTAAACATAGCCATACCCTTTGTACGGAACTGCACCAATGGTACTTTTAAACTCTGACGCTGTTCTCCCAAATTTAATTTGTTCAAGATTGTTTTTGATAGCAAACTCAATTTGCTCAAAAAGCATTCTATTGTATATTTCAAACTGATTGTTGTATTCGTAATCAATACCAACAAAATGTGAATAGAGCGACTTACTAATCGTTATTTCTGACGCAAAACCAACAAGTTTGTTTCCGTGGTAATACCCAAATATGGTTACCTTTTCTTCAATCAGTTTTAAATCATAAAACANATCGGTATTAAATTTAGCCGCGTTGAACTTCGATTTACTGTAAACATTAAAAAACAATTCTTTCATACGAGCAGACTCGTGCTTTAGGTCGGATAAAGAAAGGTCTCTCTTCTCTAAAACAGAACTCTTTTTCAGAACAGAACGATATCTCTTTTTGTATTTTGAACTTATGGCTTCAACATAATCACTAAAAGAACGCCATGATTCGGGAATGGCCAAATGCATGTCTGGCTCTACATAAATCTCTCTGCAGTTTGCACCTAAAAGTGGAATGGACGGTTCGAAAAATTCAGGAATTAAAACGAACTTAGCTTCTGTTTCTTCATTAATTAAGTTTAAAATATCGGGTAAAAATCTATTGTCAACTTCCGGTTGGAGAATTTTAAAAGAAGCTTCATTACTCAAAAATACATTCCCTAAAAAACCCACTTTTACATTTATCTTGTTGGCTAAGAATTCTTTTATTTTGTTAACTAAATTAAACCCTCCAGTACTGTTAACAATGTATTCGTTAAGCTTAGCCCCATTTATTAAAAACAACTGAGCATAGACAATACCTATAACTTTGGATTGCTCTTTAATCACAATGTAAATAGGCTCTATTTCATTTTCATGTTCGGCTTCTAAAACTTGAACACAAGATGGTGAGATAAAGAAATTTTTGTCTGTTAACAATTCGTTCCATTCATCATCTGGTATCGCACAAAAACGCTTGTATAAAAAATACTCCATGTTTTAAGAAACTAATGAATGGATGTTAAAAACCGTAATTTCTGGATAGATACCTACTCTACCAGCATAGCCTAAGTGTCCTAAACCTCGATTTACATAAAGATTTTTTTCTTCTTTAGTATGTAAGCCAGCCCATTGTGGGTATCTGTATTTGGCAGGACTCCACTTNAAGCTACCCAATTCTATACCAAATTGCATNCCGTGTGTATGACCTGATANCTGTAGNTTTATCGGAAATGAAAAGCTACGTACTTGAGCGTCCCAATGAGACGGGTCATGAGAGAGTAAAATAGAGCATTTGTTGGGATNTAATCCAGAAACAGCCTTNTGTAAATCGCCGTATTTAGAGAAGCCGCCGGCTCCCCAATTCTCTACGCCTATTAAATTAAAAGATGCAATACCAATGTTAATTTCTTTACTTTCATTCAACAAAAGAGTAAAACCAATCTTTTCATGTATCTTTTGAAATTCTGAAAAATTAGTATTCCATTCCTTTAAGCCTTCTGGTGTATTCTTATTTAAACCAATATAATCTGCATAATCATGGTTTCCCATACAAGCATACTTTCCGTATTTAGCTTTAATTTTATTTAAATGTGGGATAAATTCATTGGCTTCCCAATAGTTGCTGTTTACCAAATCTCCAGTAAAAAAAACCAAATCTGCTTCTTCTTCGTTTATAAGANCNACTATGTCTTGTACGGGTTGTGTACTNGTATAACTCCCCAAATGCAAATCAGATATTTGAATAATTTTTAAGCCATTTAAAGCAATGGGCCACTTTTTTAATTGTAGCCTTATTCTGTGTTTCTTATAGTTAAACCTTCCAAAAAAAACCCCCCATGAAAGGATTCCAAAAGCCAATGAACCAGTAACGAAGCTGATGTTTTTAAGAAATGTAGATCTTGATATTTTATGCGTTGACGGGGCATCGTTAAATGGAATAGAAATCCAGGAATAGATCCATTTAAGAAGTCTTAAAAAATCATCAACAAGAAGCGGAAAGCAGGCAAACATTTTGGCAATGTATAAGCTAAAAACAAAAGCTCTTACCACAATTAAATATTTAGGAGCTTCGGGGTTTCTAAAATTACTTAATGTGTAAAACATAATTATACCCACAAAAATAGAAGTAAGCCAATAAGACCATCTTACCCAATGGATGTGTTTGGTAGAAATGAGGAAATTACTCTTAAATGCCTGCCAAAAATACAGATCAACAGCAAAGAAAAAGAGCCCAAAAAAGAGAATACTAAAAATAAATTTATTCATCAGTATATATTAGTCTGCAAAAATAACTTCTTTTAGTTAGCTTACCTATTTAAGGATGATAAAACCTTGCAAACGTAAAACAAAATTGAAACTTATAAAAACAGGCGTTTCATAAAATTAATGTTCCTAAAGAAAACACTTCAGAATTAAGTAATAGTATTAAAAAAAAACCCACTTAAAAAGTGGTTTTTTTTTGTTTATCTTCTTCGATCTCTTCTGTTACCGCCAGAACCGGAACTTCTTTCACGTGAACCTCCAAAACTAGAGCGCGATCTTCTATCGCCTCCACCTCGGTAGTTACCACCACCACTTCTTCTACGATCACGACCGCCGCCTCCACTTCTACCGCCTCTTGAGCGATCAGGAGAAGATTTGGTGATCTCTAAACTAACTTGACGGTCTCCAATACTGAAACCTTCAAAAGCGGAAAAAACACTTTCTACTTTG
>NYWQ01000024.1 GCA_002685115.1 Flavobacteriales bacterium
GCGTGTTCGTTAGCATGGGCTCCAAAATTTGCCGCTGTTGGCACAAGTGTGGTCGATAATTCATCTGCTTGGCGAATGAAGGTGGGGCATAAGTTAATTGTACCCGAGATTAATGCAAACGAATTAACGGCTGCGGATAAGATTATTGCAAATCCAAACTGTTCAACCATTCAAATGGTTTTGGCTTTAAATCCCTTACACAAACGATACGGTTTGGAGCGGATTATTGTTTCTACCTACCAATCTATTACTGGAACAGGTGTAAAAGCAATGCAGCAATTGCAAAATGAGGAGCAAGGTTTACAAGGTGCGATGGCTTATCCTTACCCCATTTACAGAAATTGCTTGCCGCATTGCGATGACTTTACTTCTACAGGCTACACCAAAGAAGAGATGAAGTTGGTACACGAAACACGTAAAATAATTGGGGATAAAAACATAGGTATTACAGCAACAGCCGTTAGAGTACCAGTAATGGATGGCCATTCTGAAAGTATTAATGTTACCTTTAAAAATGATTTTGACATGCGTACTGTTCGAACGACTCTTCATGAAGCAGACGGATTGGTTTTGCAAGACAATACTGAAATGAATACCTACCCAATGCCTAAATATGCAGCGGGTAAAGACGCTGTTTTTGTTGGTCGATTACGAAGAGATGCCTCTTTTAAAAATACGTTAAATATGTGGGTTGTATCTGACAACCTTCGCAAAGGTGCCGCCACCAATGCCGTTCAAATAGCAGAATGTCTTCTGCAGAAAGGATTTATACACTAGTCCCTTTATTTTTGAATGCCTCTTTTTAATTCATCTGTATAATTATAATATATTTAAATAAATTCAAATTTATGATCCGAGTTTTAAAATTCACCTTCCAGCTACTAATATTTTTATTCATTATTGCAAACGCCTATATTTTAATAAGTGGTAAAACCTATGTTTACAAAGCCATAAAAGTGGGCTATTTAAAAGGACACAATACGGCGACCATTGAAGATTTTTCGTTTTTTGAAAATAGCGTAGTACAAAATGGAACTGCGGCACCGTGGCCAGAAGCTTCCGATTTCAATCAGAATGAAATTAGCAAAGACCTACGAGCTCGTTTAGAAAAAAACAAATCTATTGCTTTTGCGGTAATTCAAAACGACAGTCTTCGTTACGAAACGTATTGGGGAATAGGCTCTAGAAGCTCAAAAACCAACTCTTTTTCTATGGCCAAATCTGTTGTTAGTATGCTTATTGGCGTTGCAATTCAAGAAGGATATATTGAGAGTGTCGATCAAAAGATTACCGATTTTATTCCAGAATACAGAAGACCCGGAACGCATTTTAACTCCGAAGTAACTGTAAAACATCTGCTAACCATGAGCTCCGGATTGGATTGGGACGAAGATTACTACAACCCCTTTGGTGTTACGGCAGAGGCCTATTTTTCTGAACATTTAAACGCGCTCATGCTCCGTTTAAACTTTACAGACAAACCCGGCGAAAAATTTCATTACCAAAGTGGAAGCACCCAATTAATGGGACTTATTATCGAACGAGCAACGGGTAAAAAATTGAGCGAATACCTCTCTTTAAAACTTTGGCAACCTATGCAGGCAAGCCATCCAGCAGAATGGTCTTTAGACAAAAAAGGTGGTGTAGAAAAAGCCTACTGTTGTTTAAATTCCAACGCCTTGGATTTTGCCCGTTTTGGTCAACTTTACCTTGACCAAGGAAACTGGAACGGACAACAATTGATAGACTCCTCTTATGTTGCCGCCTCTTTACATCCAGATCTGTCTGCTAATTACGGCTACTCTTGGTGGTTGTTCGAAACCGAACACAAATATCCGGTGTATGCCATGAGGGGCGTTAACGGACAATATGTAATGGTTATTCCTGCACTCGATTTAGTGGCCGTACGATTGGGTCATAAAAGAGAAAAGTATGTAAACAACAGTGTTACAGATTTAGATTTTTACCTCGAACAACTCATTTTACAATACGATACGATTGACTAGCTAAACCCCTGTTTTCTATAAACTTGAGTGTTATTATCTATTGCTTGTTCTAAATTATAGCTATACATTTGAAATTCAAACCGCATCGATTATGAATAGCATAGATCTTCAACATATTTTATTTTTAGACATCGAAACCGTTAGTGGGGTTTCTCATTTTGAAGAATTAAGCGAGCAAATGCAATATTTATGGGCCGATAAAACAAAATGGCAAAGAAAAGAAGAGGTGTCTCCATCTGATTATTATGCGGATAGAGCCGGAATACTCGCCGAATTTGGCAAAATAGTATGTATTTCAGTAGGATTTATTCACTACCAAGACGGCACTAAAAACTTTCGTTTGCGTTCTTTTTACCAGCACGATGAAGCGGTTTTGTTGCGAGAATTTGCAACACTTCTTCAAGGAAATTACTTTTCGAGCACAAACCAATTGTTATGCGGACACAACTCTAAAGAATTCGACATTCCTTACATCTGTCGTCGTATGCTCATTAATGGCATTACCTTGCCTCCCATACTTCAAATTGCAGGAAAAAAACCATGGGAAATACAACATTTAGACACCATGGAACTCTGGAAGTTTGGCGATTATAAACATTATACTTCTATAAAACTATTGTGCGAAATATTTAACATTCCAACTCCTAAAGACGATATAGACGGGAGTATGGTAAGCGCTGTTTATTGGAAAGAAAACGATTTAAAGCGCATTGCCAACTATTGTGAAAAAGATGTACTGGCTACAGCGCAACTATTTTTGCGTTTTAGAAATGAAGATTTACTGAGAGAAGATCAAGTTGATTTTAGTTTTACCTAAATCACTTATCTTTGATCATCTTAAAATAATACAATATGCCAATTTACCACAAACTAGGCGTTTTTCCTTCTAAAAGACACACCGTGTCTAGACAAGACAACGGAGAACTTTACCAAGAAGAATTGTTTGGAACCGAAGGCTTCTCGAGCATGTCTTCCTTATTGTACCACTGCCATGCTCCAACAATGCTTAAAGCTGTTGGCAAATCTATAGACGTAAGCCCTAAGGTAGCTATTGCTAAAAACAAACTACCCAGAAGTTACAAGGGTTTTGCTATTAAGCCTGAAGCCGATTATTTGAAGAGTAGAAAAACCATTTTATTTAACAGTGATTTACAGGTGAGTTTGGCAGCTCCAAAATCATCTATGGATTATTTTTACAAACATGGAGAGGCAGACGAGCTTATTTTTGTTCACAGAGGAACCGGGCAATTAAAAACCCCTTTTGGAAGCATACGTTTTGAATACGGCGATTATCTGGTAATTCCTAGAGGTTGCATTTATCAATTTGAATTTGATACAGAAGACAATCGCCTTTTAATTGTAGAGAGCTTTAGTCCTATTTTAACCCCTCGCAGTTACCGAAATAAGTTTGGTCAACTATTAGAACATGCTCCATTTTGCGAGCGCGACTACAAACTTCCAGAAAACTTAGAAACACATACTGAATTGGGTGATTTCAAGATTGTAATTAAAAAACACAACCAATTAACGCCCTATACTTATGCTGCACATCCTTTTGATGTAGCTGGTTGGGACGGGTACCACTTCCCTTACGGATTTTCAATTCACAACTTTGAACCGATGACTGGCCGTGTGCATTTGCCACCACCAGTGCACCAAACTTTTGAAGGGCATAACTTTGTCGTATGTTCATTTGTTCCTCGAATGTACGATTACCACCCAAAAGCCATACCCTCGCCTTACAACCATAGTAATATAGACTCTGATGAGGTTTTGTATTATGTAGATGGCGACTTTATGAGCCGTAATCATATTGAAAAAGGAATGTTAACTTTGCATCCAGGAGGTTTGCCACATGGCCCGCACCCTGGTGCAATGGAAAGAAGCATAGGAAAAACCTCCACAGAAGAATTAGCGGTTATGATAGACCCTTTTAAACCCTTTCAACTTACAGAGGAAGCGGTTAATATTGAGCAAGAAGGCTATTTTAAATCTTGGCTTCCAGAATAATTAAATAATAAAAAAACAATGACCAAAGACGCAACAAATTTAACAGATACTAATAACTCGATTGCTAAAATATTTCCTGAAGCAGAAGATTTTTTACCCCTATTAGGCACTGATTATGTAGAATTATACGTTGGAAATGCAAAACAATCGGCTATTTATTATAAGAACTGTTTGGGTTTTCAGTCTGTAGCCTATGCTGGTTTAGAAACGGGTGTAAAAGACCGTACTTCTTATGTGTTACAACAAGGAAAAATTAGAATCGTTTTGACTACTCCAATGGGTCCTGATGGGGCTATATCTGAGCATATTAAACTTCATGGAGATGGGGTTAAAGTAATTGCGCTGTGGGTAGATGACGCCACAAAATCCTTTGAAGAAACTACAAAAAGAGGTGCAAAGCCTTTTATGGAACCTACCACCGAGAAAGATCAGCACGGTGAGGTTGTTCGTTCCGGAATTCATACTTATGGAGACACCGTTCATATTTTTGTAGAGCGTAAAAATTATACAGGTATTTTTTTACCGGGCTATGTAGCTCAAAAATCAACCTTTAATCCTCCGCCACTCGGTTTAAAATACATCGACCATATGGTGGCAAATGTAGGTTGGGATGAAATGAATGTTTGGGCAGATTTTTACAACAGTACTATGGGCTTTGCCAACTTAATTACTTTTGACGATAAAGACATTTCTACCCAATACACTGCTTTAATGAGTAAGGTAATGACAAACGGAAACGGACGTGTAAAATTTCCGATTAACGAGCCTGCCGAAGGAGTGAAAAAATCTCAAATTGAAGAATACTTAGATTTTTATAAAGGAGCTGGTTGCCAACACATTGCAGTAGCCACAGATGATATTTTAACTACCGTTAAAGAAATGACTGCTCGAGGCGTTGAGTTTTTGTATGTTCCAGGGAACTACTACGACACCGTTATAGATCGTTGTGGAGCAATAGACGAAGATTTATTAAAACTAAAAGAACTTGGCATACTTGTGGATAGAGACGANGAAGGTTATTTACTTCAAATTTTCACGAAACCTGTTGTAGANAGACCGACCATGTTTTTTGAAATTATTCAGCGAAAAGGAGCACAATCTTTTGGTAAAGGTAACTTTAAAGCCTTATTTGAATCGATTGAAGCTGAACAAGCTCGAAGAGGTACTTTGTAAGGATTCATTTCTCTTAGAGGCCCTAAATATTAGCAATCAATTTTCTATCTTTGTAGCAATTTAAATACTTAAAAATACATAATATGGCATTCGAATTACCAAACTTACCCTACAGTCATGATGCTTTAGAGCCTCATATTGATTCTCGTACCATGGAAATTCACCATGGAAAACACCACGCTGGTTATACAAGCAAACTTAATGCAGCTGTCAATGGCACAGAGCTAGAAGGAAAATCGATTGAAGAAATCTTAACTTCTGGAACATTATCTGCTGGTATCCGAAATAATGGTGGTGGTTTTTACAACCACTGTATGTTTTGGGAAGTGATGTCACCAAATGGTGGTGGTACTCCAACAGGTGCTCTTGCTTCGGCAATAGATGCAGCTTTTGGCTCTTTAGATGGTTTTAAAGAAGCCTTTTCTAACGCAGCAGCAACACGTTTTGGCTCTGGTTGGGCTTGGCTATGTGTTAAAGACGGAAAACTCGAAGTTTGTTCTACAGCTAACCAAGACAACCCTATCATGAAAAGTGTAGGTTGTAGTGGAACTCCAATAATGGGTATTGACGTNTGGGAACACGCATATTATTTAAATTACCAAAACAGAAGACCAGATTATATNAACGCATTCTTTAATGTGGTAAACTGGGATAAAGTAGCTCANAACTTTTCNGAAGCACTTTAATTAAAATTAATTACACAAAAAAAGGTGCCNNGGCACCTTTTTTTGTTTGTATTNTTTTAAGTTAAACTTTCAATTCNTTTAAGTAAGACCCTCTTAGTTAGCGTTAGTTTNTATTTGAGCCGCAAAAAGCGAAGTATGACATCTACTTTTCTCAATTTTTCTTTTTGTTTAGCTTCTAATAAGAAATTTGTAATAACATCTGACATAGCTCAAAATTTAAGTTAGTGAATTACACATATAAACTATAACAACCAATTTTTAATGGACTCTTACTAAGTTACTAATTTTTTTATAATTGAAGGACAAAATTTTCATCGAACTTACTTGTTTTTTTCTAAGTTTTATAGGGTAATATTTTCTCGTTTCAATGCTTTTCATAGACTTTTAAAAATGATAATTTTCAATTTAATTGTATGACATTAATTGTCAAATGCTTTGTTTATACTTGTAGTAATGGAAAACATACCTTTTAAAATATACAGCGCTTCCGCAGGGTCTGGAAAAACCTTCACTTTGGTAAAGGAGTATTTAAAAATTTGCTTAACGAGTAAATCACCTAATAAGTTTGTAGAAATTCTCGCAGTGACCTTTACCAATAAGGCCGCTGCAGAAATGAAAGATAGAATCATCTCAAGTTTAAAATCTTTTTCCAATCCTAAAACAGCAGAACAAACGGATTTAGAAATGCGGACTCTTATTGTTTCTGAAACCGGTTTAACGATTCATGAACTTACTGTAAGAGCTCAAGCTGTATTTGAAAANATNTTACATAACTATTCTCAATTTTCAATTGGTACGATTGATAAATTTACGCACCGCATCATCAGAACCTTCGCTCAAGATCTAGACTTGCCGCAAAATTTTGAAGTTGAAATGGANCATAAACTNCTACTCAAACAAGCAGTAGATTTACTTATTAGNAAGACCGGAGAAGATGAAAAACTAACACAATTACTCGTCAATTTTATAAAAGACAGAACGGCAGACGATAAGAGTTGGTTAATTGAAAACGATTTTTATTTAGTAGCGGAGGAACTTCTTAAGGAAAGTGGTCAAGAACACTGCGANAATTTAAAGGNATTAAATTTAGACGACTTTTTTCNAATCCAAAAAACCATCCAGAAATACATCCATAAATTTGATCAAGAACTTTCGGCTATTGGNATNGGTTTTGNNGACGATTGCAAAGANCAGGGGATTAGNCCTGAGTGGCTTGTAGGGGGNAAAAATGGNTTGANTAANTATTTTGACTANTTGAGAACCAAACAATGGGAAAAATACATTCCTACCAAAACAAACTACACCAACATTGAGAAAGAAAATTGGTACGCCTCGAAAGCCCCAACTTCAAGTTATGCAAGCATAGACAGTCTTCAAGAAAAACACAAGCCATTCGTCGATAGAGCATTAGAAATACTACTTGATTATCCTAAGTATGTAAAATTTCGTTTGATCGCTAGTAATTTTTATGCCATGGCAGTACTGCACGAAATATCANAACAAATGCAGTACATTAAAGAGCAGAACAANATAATACCTATTNGCGAGTTCAATAAAAAAATTGCNACAGTTCTTCAAAATGAAGAAGGTAATTTTATNTANGAAAGNTTGGGTGAACGGTATGCAAACTATTTTATTGACGAGTTTCAAGACACCTCAGAGTTGCAGTGGAAAAATTTACTCCCTTTATTAGAAAATGCAATTGCAAATGGACAAAAACCCGGATCGGCCATGCTTGTTGGAGATGCCAAACAAGCCATATATCGTTGGAGAGGTGGCGAGGTAGATCAGTTTATAGAGCTGCAATTAAAGGCAGCTTCACCATCGGCCAAAGAGCCTTATAAAATGGAGGCATGCTCGCTGGACTTTAATTATCGTTCCGCAGCAGAAATTGTAGAGTTTAACAACCAATTTTTTTCTTCCGTTGCCCCTAAAATAGAAAACCAAAAGTACAGCGCTCTTTTTTCAAACCTGAACTCTAAACAAGTTAGAGGTACTGGGGGGCATGTTTCTATCGAATACATCGATTATAACGGAGATTACGAAGAACTCCAAAAGGCGCGCTGTTTGTCCAATATTGAACAACTGAGAAAAGACGGCTTTAATTATGGAGACATATGCATCCTTACACGTACCAAAGCAAAAGGAACGGTATTGGTTAAGCTCTTGTCTGAGAAAGGGATTCCTGTTGTATCTGCAGAATCACTTTTGCTTGAGCAGTCAACAGAAGTCAAGTTTCTGCTTAATTTTTTGAGATTCTTAAATGAACCTATGCACCCTCGTTATCGATTTAAATTGATAGAATATTTAAATGAAAATGAGTTTTGTACTGCTACCTTAGAAAATGTTCACATCCAATTAGACCAGTTGTGTAAAGCCTCTTTGAGCGAATTTAATGCTTTTTTAAAATCCATTATTAGCGATTACGACATGCTAAAATGGCGTTCTATTTCTTTAGTTGAACTTAGCCATAAAATAGCTCGCTCCTTTAAACTAGAAGAAACAGCACGTATATATATGCAGTTTTTTATGGATGAAGTATGGGCATACAGCACTAAATACGCTCAAGACCTATTTGGTTTTTTAAATTATTGGGAGGAAACTGCTCATAAATTATCGGTTGCTATTCCAGAAGGAATAAATGCCGTTCAGGTCATGACGATTCATAAATCAAAAGGATTAGAATTTCCTGCAGTTATATTCCCATTTGCCAATTGGAATGCCACAAGCGAACAAAACGCTAAATCATGGGTAGAAACCGATACTCCAGAGCTTCACAATTTACCCACCTCATTGATTCCAATAAGCGACAAACTAAAGTCGAGTACTGAAAAACTTCAATCACTCTATGTTGAGCATAAATCAAAGGTCTTGTTAGATAATCTAAACATGCTTTACGTGGCTCTTACTCGGCCAAAAACGCGCCTGTACATTCAAACCTCTTCTAAAGGAGGTAATTTAAGTACTTATTTTGAGCACTTTTTAAAAGAACAAGGTCTATGGGAACCAAATAGAGATGTTTATACCTTTGGATCTCCAGTTGCATACCATTCAAAACCCAGACCTAAGAATACGAATCTAGAAGTTTCCACACCTATAAAAGATTTGTCTAAGGTTTTAAAAATTAGTCGTCAAGCCCCTAGAATTTGGGAAGTGGACCACCCAGAAAAAGGTGCTGATAAAGGGCGTAAAATACATGAAATATTGTCGTACATAAAAGTTGAAAGTGATTTAAACTCAGCATTAGAAAAGGCTTTAAGAGAGGGCCTTTTGTCTAATAATGAGCTTAAAGAGGTACATTATTTACTTCAACAAACATTACATCATCCGAAATTGAAAAAGTATTTTTCGGTAGGTTTAAAAGTTAAAAATGAAGAAGATATTCTTCTAGAAAATGGAAAAGTAATTCGCCCAGATCGTTTGGTTTTTATGCCTGATGGAATCACGATTATTGACTATAAAACTGGGACTACTCTGGCTTCTCACGAAGAACAAATTTTAACCTACCGAAGCCACATTGTAAGTATGGGATATCCGGTAATTTCTTGCGTATTGGTCTATATAAATGAGGAGCGTGTAGAACTTAATGAAGTCGTATTATGAAGAAGTTTATAAATAAAATTGCCGAAACCATTTACGCTTCCAAAAGAGATACACTTGAAGAGTTATGTATTGTTTTACCCAGCAAAAGAGCGGGTACCTTTTTTAAGCAAGCTTTAGCTGATTTGAGTGAGGTGCCTCTATGGATGCCCAAGATATATGCTATTGAAGAATGGTTGGAAGAGATTTCTGGATTTACGATACTAGACCGTACGACCTTGCTTTTTGAGTTATACATCTCCTATCAAAAAGTATTTCCCAAGGAGGCTCAAGATTCTTTTGAATCTTTTTTGAAGTGGGCACCTATGTTACTAACCGATTTTAATGATATTTCGGCTTATTTGGACAAGCCCAGTAAACTGTTCGATTACTTACATCAAGCAAAAAAAATTGAATCCTGGACACCCTTAGATGGCGAGCCCAGCGAAGTTGTAAAAAAGTATTTACGTTTTTGGGAGTTAATGGGTTTGCTTTTTAGCGAATTTACTAAAAACTTAGAAGCCCAAAATACAGCCTTTCAGGGGATGGCCTACCGCAAAGCCTCAGAGGGTATTTCTAGCTGGATGGTGAGCCAAAAACCACCCAAAGGCTCTGTATGTTATGTAGGCTTTAATGCAATGAATCCTTGCGAAGAACACATTATGAGAACCTTAATTGCAGCGGGAGTAGCAGAAGTGTTTTGGGATGCAGACACTTATTATCTTAATGATCCAAAGCAAGAAGCTGGAAGGTATCTCCGAAAACACAAGCAGTGGCCAGAGTTTGAAAGTAGACCCTTTAATTGGGTGTGTAGTGATTTAATCAAGCCCAAAGAAATAAATGTAATTGGAGTACCAAAAGGAGTTGCTCAAGCTCAGTTAGCAGCCTCTTTAATAAATAAGCAAAAAATTAAAAACCAAGAGTTAAAGGACATTGCCTTGGTTTTGGCAGATGAAAATTTGCTGTTACCTGTTTTAGAGTTTTTACCTAGTTCTGTTGATATGTTAAATATTACTATGGGTAATTCTTTAAAGAACTTAAACATGTATGCCTTTTTTGATGCCTTTTTTCAACTGCATTTGAATAGAGAAAAGTTAAGTGCTGCTCAAGAAAAGTTTTACTTTAAAGACCTTTTTAAAGTTTGGCAACACCCCGCTTTTCAGACCTCGGGACACGCCGAGACGCTTTTGAAACTCAAGCAGAAAATACAAAGATTAAATCACTCTTTTCCGTCTAAGGAGCTTATCCTAGCTGATTGTCCTAAATCCGTTTTGCCATGGATTCAAGTTTTGTTAAACTACAATAGCGCTCACCCTTTTGGTATTATAGACGACGCTTTAGCTCTTATAGACCTGGTGAAAGACAAAATTATAGAACAAGGCAGGAAGGATTCATTAGACTTAGAGCAGTTGTTTGTTTTTGCAAAACTTTTCAATCAGATTAAAAACTTACAAGATAAATACGGGTTTATTAAGGAACTTAAAACCCTACATCATCTTTTTCAGCAAAGCGCCAAACTAGAAAGTTTGTCTTTCTTTGGCGAACCACTTTCAGGCCTTCAGCTTATGGGAATGCTGGAAACGCGTAACCTCGATTTTGAACATGTTATTTTACTTTCCGCTAACGAAGGTTTTTTACCCGAAGGGAAAACCGACAATTCCTTCATTCCTTTTGATATTAGAAAAGAAGTTGGATTACCTACTTATCTAGATAAAGATGCCATTTTTGCCTATCACTTTTACCGATTGGCACAACGCTGTAAATCTTTTACCTTGGTTTACAATACTCAAACTGATGCCATGGGGGCTGGAGAGAAAAGTCGTTTTATAGCCCAATTAGAAAACGAACTTAAACAACGCTATCCAAATGAAATTAGTTTTACTAAGCAGGTTTTGTCTCATCCATTACACGCTGTAAAGCCCAAAGAATTGGCTGTAGTTAAAGATATAGAAATTCAAAAAAGACTTAAAGAAATTGCTACAGGAAGGGGCTTTTCTCCCTCCTCTTTAAATAGTTATAAAAACTGCCCACTACAGTTTTACTATGAAAAAGTTCTTAAAATAAGAGACCCAGACGTTGTAGAAGAAACCATAGCGGCCAATACTTTAGGTACTGTTGTACACCGCTCTTTAGAGGATTTATACAAGCCATTTGTAAACCACCTGCTTACCGAGCAAGACCTTAAAGGTATGCTGCCCAAAATTCCAGCTAAACTTAAAGAGCTTTTTTCAGAAGAATTTAAAAAAGGCACCTTTAATAAAGGTAAAAACTTGCTCGTTTATACAGTGGCAGAACAATTTTTAAACTCATTTATTAAACTCGAACTGAAATTTCTTAAGAACAACGAACTTCATATTATTGGCTTAGAGCAAGATTTAAAAGCTGAAATTAAAATTGATAGCCTAGACTTTTCTATAAACCTAAATGGAAATGCGGATCGAATTGACCAATGCAATGGAGGTTTGCGTATTACAGATTATAAAACAGGAATGGTAAATAAAAACGAGCTTCAAACAGATGATTTGCAACTGCTTGTATGGGACAAAAGCTACCAGAAAGGATTTCAGTTGTATCTTTATGCCTACCTGTATCACAAAATGAAACCCGATCAGAAGGAACTAGAAACGGGTATTGTGAGTTTTAGAGCACTCAAAAACGGTTTTATACCGGCCGGATTTAAAGAGGGAAAACAGTTGACAACCCTTTTGGACTCAAATTTATTAACCGATTTTGAAGCCGAATTTAAAACACTTTTAGCATCTATTTTTGATACCACAATTCCATTTCATCATAAAGACAGGACGGAGCCTTGCAGGTTTTGTGATCCTCAAGAATTTCGATAAACACCTTATTCTAATCCATAAAAAAAGCAGTTACCCTTTAGGTTAACTGCTTTTTTTTATGAGACGTAAGTTCGTTACTCAATTAAATCAATACTTACACCTGCGTCTGTTTTTGTTGCTTTTGTAAACCCTAATTTTCCAAGTGCTTTTAAGCCCTTGTCCCACTGTTTGTTACTTAGGCCTGCCATAGATTTTAAAGCATCAATATTCATAGATTTCCGTTCAAGTAAAATTTCGTAAATTACTTTTTCATTCTCTTTTAACTCATCCGTTTTTGAAGTTTCAAATTCCTCAGGCCTCATTTGTGGGAAGAATAAAACTTCCTGAATAGAGGATTGATTGGTCATTAACATCGTTAATCGATCAATTCCTATTCCCATTCCTGATGTAGGAGGCATTCCATACTCTAAAGCTCTCAAGAAATCTTGGTCAATAAACATGGCTTCATCATCTCCTTTTGCCGATAATGCCAATTGCTCTTCAAAACGTTCTCTTTGATCTATTGGGTCGTTTAATTCAGAATAAGCATTGGCAATTTCTTTTCCGTTGACCATGAGCTCAAAGCGCTCTGTTAACTCAGGGTTGTTGCGGTGAATTTTACACAAAGGAGACATTTCCTTTGGGTAATCCGTAATAAAGGTTGGTTGAATGTAGTGGGGTTCACATTTTTCTCCGAAAATCTCGTCGATCAATTTACCCTTACCCATACTTTTATCTGTTTCAATACCCAAACTTTTACAGGCTTCTTTAAGTTGCGTAATGTCCATACCCGAAATGTCTATTCCTGTATGGTGTTTAATTGCATCCGTCATCGTTACTCGAGCAAATGGCGTTTTAAAACTAATTTCTTTCGCTCCTATTGTTACATCAGTTTTACCATTAACGTCCATTGCCACACGCTGAATCATTTTTTCGGTAAAATCCATCATCCAATTATAGTCTTTGTAGGCAACGTATATTTCGAGTACTGTAAATTCTGGATTGTGTGTTCGGTCCATTCCTTCATTACGGAAGTCTTTGGCAAATTCATAAACACCATCAAACCCTCCAACAATCAATCTTTTTAAATACAACTCGTTGGCAATCCTCAAATACAAGGGAATATCCAGTGCATTGTGGTGCGATATAAAAGGACGTGCTGATGCGCCACCTGGGATTGGTTGTAGGATAGGAGTTTCTACCTCTAAATATTCTCGTTCGTTAAAGAACGAACGCATACTGTTCATAATTTTAGTACGCTTAATAAAGGTATCCTTAACGCCTTGATTAACGACTAAATCAACATAACGTTGACGGTAACGTAGCTCAGGATCTGTAAAAGCATCATGAACGTTACCTTCTTCATCCGTTTTAACTACAGGTAAAGGTTTTAAGGATTTTGAAAGCATGGTTAATTTGGTTACCAATACAGATGTTTCGCCAACTTGAGTTTTAAACAACGAACCTTCAATACCAATAAAATCGCCAATATCGAGCAGTTTTTTAAACACCTCATTGTACATGGTTTTGTCTTCTCCAGTACAAATTTCATCTCGGTTAAAGTACAGTTGTAGGCGCCCTTCAGCATCTTGAATCTCAGCAAAAGAAGCCTTTCCCATAATCCTTCTACTCATGAGTCTTCCCGCAAGGCAAACTTTTTTTCCTTCCTCATAATGCGCCTTACAATCTTTAGAATAAATACTCACATTATAGGCCGCCGCCGGGTAAGGATCAATTCCTAAATCCCTAAGTTTTTGAAGAGATTCTCTACGACCTATTTCTTGTTCTGATAATGTAGTGCCCATAGCTAAAAATTTGCCCAAATATACCAAACTTTTGAGAGATAAAGACTTACTTTGCAATTCGTAAAAACTATTTATAAACAAGAGTAAATTCAGATGATAGATTTAATAGCTGGTTTTGGAAACCAATTACGTCACGCTTTAGAAATTGGAGCTAAGGCAAACCTACAAGCCAATTCAAAAGAAATTAAAAATGTAATGATTACCGGTTTAGGTGGTTCTGGTATTGGTGGAACTATTGTTTCTGAATTGGTTGCCAAAGAATGTATTGTTCCTATATGCACCAATAAAGGCTATGATTTACCCGAATATATAAATGAAAACACGCTTGTTATCTGTTCTTCTTTCTCTGGAAATACAGAAGAAACAATAGAAGCCTTTGCGAAAGCAAAAGCCAAAGGTGCAGAAATTGCTTGTGTTTCTTCTGGAGGTAAATTGGCTGAATTAGCTAAGGAAAATAATTTAAATTACATCCAGTTACCAACCGCTGAATCGCCTAGAACAATGATGGGCTATTCGATTACACAGTTGTTATATTTCTTAAATCATTACGGTTTAATTGGCGATTCTTTTAAGTCAGATATGTTTAGTGCTGCCAAGTTAATAGACGATTTACAGCCAGAAATTCAAGCTGATGCGGTTAAACTTGCAGATCATATTGAAGGTAAAACGCCAATTGTATATGCTTGCGATGGTTATGAAGGGATGGCTGTTCGTTTCCGTCAGCAGATGAATGAAAATGCAAAAAGACTTTGTTGGCATAATATTGTTCCAGAAATGAACCATAACGAATTGGTTGGTTGGAGAAAGAAAGACGAAAGTTTGGCTGTTATTTTCTTCCGAAATAAATCAGACTACACACGTAATCAAAAGCGTTTGGAAATTAATAAAGAAGTGGTTTCTAAATACACTTCTTCTGTAATGGAATACTGGTCTAAAGGGCATACAATGATAGAAAACACCTTTTACTTGGTAAATGTTTGCGATCATGTATCTTTTATTATTTCACAGAGAAATGGAGTAGTAGCAGAAGAGATTGATGTAATTAATGCTCTAAAAGGTTCATTAGCAAAATTTTAGATCAAACTAAACTAGTTTACTCAGATTGTGCAACACGTTAAATACATTCATTTAGGCCTTATTGACTATAAAGAAGCTTGGGATTATCAAGCAACTCTTTTTCAGGCTGTAATTGATGTTAAACGCGCAAACAGAGTGCGCGAAAAAGAAGGAAATCCTCTTGAAAAAACACAGAGTAAATTAATTTTTTGCGAACATCCGCATGTTTTTACACTAGGGAAGAGTGGACATCTTTCTCATCTTTTAGTAAATGAAGAACAATTAGCTGCCAAGGGGGCTCGTTTTTATAAAATTAACCGTGGTGGGGATATCACCTACCACGGCCCAGGGCAATTGGTTGTTTATCCTATTTTTGACCTCGATTGCTTTTTTACGGATATCCACAAATACCTTCGTTATCTAGAAGAATCGGTTATTTTAACGTTAGCAGAATACGGCATAGTATCCGGAAGAATAGAAGGTTCTACAGGAGTTTGGCTCGATTGGGACAATGCAAAGGCAAGGAAGATTTGCGCCTTAGGTGTTCGTTCCAGTAGGTGGGTAACTATGCATGGTTTTGCGTTCAACGTAAATTCAGACCTCAATTATTTTGCGAACATCATTCCTTGTGGTATTTCAGACAAGGCGGTAACGTCTTTGCAAAACGAACTTGGAAGACCGATTGATATGCGAGAAGTTCAAGATAGGGTAAAAAAACATTTGACGACTCTGTTTAAAATCAAACTGGTAGAGTAGTTTTTTAAACATGTTTTTAATATTTCTTTTTCAATCTATCAAATTGTTTAGCTTTGTCAGCTTACCATTAATTTATTTATGGGATTGTTAAAAAAAGACCCTTTTGGGCATTACATAATTTTAAAGCGTTGGCTCATTCAATTTTTGGGGACCCTATCGCATAGAAGATACCAAGGGTTTAACAGCTTACAAATTGAGGGTTCTGAAATTATTAGAGAACTTCCTGAGCGAAACATTCTTTTTGTATCAAATCATCAAACCTATTTTGCCGATGTTACTGCTATGCACCACGTTTTTAATGCGTCCTTAAAGGGAAGAATAGACAGCATTAAGAATGTTGCTTACCTTTGGAAACCAAAAACTAATTTGTACTACATAGCTGCAACCGAAACAATGCAATCTGGGTTTTTACCAAAAGTAATGGCCTATGTAGGAGCCGTTTCTATTAAAAGAACCTGGCGAGAATCTGGCGAGGCAATTAATAGACAGGTTGATTTTAAAGACATATCTAATATTGGAACTGCCCTAGAAGATGGTTGGGTTGTTACATTTCCTCAAGGAACCACAAGAGCATTCAATCCAATACGTAAAGGTACAGCTCACATCATAAAAAAATACAAACCTATCGTTGTTCCTGTTGTTATAGATGGGTTTAGAAGATCATTTGACAAACGCGGGTTACTTATTAAGAAAAAAGGAATTTTACAGTCTATGGTGATCAAGAAGCCCTTGGTTATTGATTATGAAAACGATTCTGTAGACAAAATAGTTGAGCAGCTGGAATATGCCATTGAACAACATCCTTCTTTTATTAAAGTAAGCACAGAAGAGTACGTAAAGCAACAAACAGAGCGCAACAAAAAACGTGAGTTTTGGAACTAAACAAAAAAGAGTGGCCTTACGCCACTCTTTTTTAGTTAAACAAACGTATTAAACCAGCAATACCAGGGTTGGTGTGTGTTTTACCATCTATCACCAAGGTTGGGATGATTCTTTTACCATCGTTTACTTTCTCTACAAAACGAACAGCCAATTCATCTTTGGTAATATCGATGTATTCAAAGTCAATTTTTTTAGACTCTAAAAATTTCTTTGCTGTAACACAATCAGAGCACCAGTCTGCCCCGTATACTTTTACGTTTTTCATAGTATTTTTTAAATTTATAGAATTGGCAAGTATTTTTTTAACGGTACCGTATATGGTTTGTTGCGTGTTTTAAGTATTTAATTTAGTAAATACAAATCCAATAGAAAAACCCCGAGGATTTTCGTAAGTAGGCTAGAACTAGCAATAAATTATATACTTTGTTGTGTGCAGTATTTTTTCTTCAAATTTTTGTTAATCTCTTCCATTTCAAAATCATCATTTAAGAATTTTTCTAATGTAATTTTTCTTTCCTCAAATAAATATTGTGTTATTTTTCTATACTTAAAATACTTAAAAGATGCAGATTCTGAATTAACTTCATCATTACAAATATTTGTTAATCCTTTTTGTTCGTTAAACGAACTTTCGTTTGCAATAAAATCGCAGTATCCTTCATTTTTCCAAGATGGAAGTAATTTATATTTTAGTAGACCTAATTTGTTTTCCAGCAGAGAATGAACAGTTTCGTGAGCAATAACTCCACTTAATGTCCTTTTGTTATTTTCTTTTCCATTTCTTAAAATATAATTCTGCAATACTGAAGACTTGGATATGAAAATATTTTGAAAAATAGGATAGTTTACAGCAAATGCTTTTCTTGACATCAGTGCAAAAAAAGTAAATTCACTATAGCCATTACAAATGAATATGTCTTGACTTATTCCTTTTTTAAATAACTCTGTGTTGTATAGTAAACTTTCAGACTTATCTAAAACTAACTTTAATTCTTCCGTATTAATATCATTGGAATGATAATGAACAGAAAAACTCTTGTATTCTAATTTATTTGCAAAGAGAAATGAAGGAAATACTATTGCAAGAAAGTAATAAAAACTTATTCCTCCTATAAGCCAGTTGAGTATCTTCTTTGTTTTTTTCATAGGTTTTTATCTGTATTGTACACAACGAAATACTTTTGCAATTTACAGTTTTGTAAAATAGTGTTGAGAAATAACAATGCAATTTTGTTAAAAATAAGAACGCAGTATTCCATTCTCCATATTGAATACTTACATTTGACCTATGCCCCAGACTAAGGAACATATAGCTCAATTTTTAAAAACACTGCCCAATAGTGCGGGTGTTTATCAGTATTACGATAAGGAGGACACAATACTCTATGTTGGAAAAGCAAAAAATTTAAAGCGTCGTGTTTCTTCTTATTTTCATAAAGAGCATACCGATTACGGAAAGACCCGTGTTTTGGTGTCAAAAATTGAGCGTATAGCGTACATTGTAGTTGCCAGTGAAGTGGATGCTCTTTTGTTGGAGAACAATCTGATTAAAAAGCTGCAACCACGTTACAACGTAATGCTAAAAGACGACAAAACCTATCCATGGATTTGTATTAAAAAAGAGCGATTTCCAAGAGTTTTTTCTGTTCGGAATGTTGTAAAAAATGGTTCAGAATATTTTGGTCCTTATTCTTCTTCTAAAGCAATGCGGGTTCTTTTAGAGCTTATAAAACAACTCTATCCTTTGCGCTCATGCACCTTCAATTTGAGCCAAGAGAATATAGAAAATGGCAAGTTTAAAGTTTGTTTAGACTACCATATTAAAAAATGTTTGGGTGCTTGTGAATCTAAGCAGTCTGAGGAAGATTACAATCAATCTATTGCAGAGATACGGAGTATTTTAAAAGGAAATACCCGTACGATTATTCAACCTTTAAAAGAGCAAATGCAATCGTATGCAGCAAGTTTAGAGTTTGAAAAAGCACAAGAGATAAAAGAAAAATTAGATGCTCTAGAAAATTACCAATCTAAATCTACTGTAGTAAGTCCGAGTATTCACAATGTTGATGTGTTTACTATTTTATCGGATACCGATTCGGCATATATCAATTATTTTAAAATAGTTAACGGAGCCATCATTCAATCTCATAATTTAGAGATAAAGAAAAAACTAGCCGAAGCAGATGAGGATTTATTGACGATGGCCGTTATTGAAATAAGAGAAAAGTTTCACTCCAACACCAAAGAAATCATTTTAAACAAATCAATTACGAGCCCTTGGGAAGAAGTTAGCTTTCATGTTCCGCAACGTGGAGACAAGAAAGCATTGGTAGATTTGTCGCTTCGTAATGCGCAATACATGCGTCAAGAGAAACTTAAAAAAATTCAGATTTTAGATCCGGAACGCCACAGCAAAAGAGTTTTAGAGCAATTGCAAAAAGACTTACGCTTATCGGAATTGCCTGTTCAAATAGAATGCTTCGATAACTCAAACATTCAAGGAACCAATCCGGCATCAGCCTGTGTGGTTTTTAAAAATGCAAAACCCAGTAAAAAAGACTACCGCCATTTTAATATTAAAACCGTAGAAGGCCCCGATGATTTTGCCTCTATGGAAGAGGTGGTTTACCGCCGTTACAAGAGGCTAAAAGAAGAAAACCAACCCTTTCCTCAATTGATTATTATAGACGGAGGTAAAGGCCAGCTTAGCTCTTCTTTAAAAGCCTTAGATAAATTAGAGCTTCGAGGTGTAATTGCCATAGTGGGAATTGCAAAACGTTTGGAAGAAATTTATTTCCCTGGCGACTCGGTGCCTTTGTATATTGACAAAAGATCTGAGTCTTTAAAGTTAATTCAGCATTTGCGAAATGAAGCGCATCGTTTTAGTTTAGCTCATCATAGAAACAGAAGGTCTAAATCTGGTTTACATTCAGAATTAGACGATATTTCTGGAATAGGACCAAAGTCCAAAATTGATTTATTGAAAAAATTTAAATCAATTAAACGAATTAAAGAAGCCTCTAAAACGGAGTTAACCGAATTATTAGGGCAAAGTAAGGCTCAAAAATTGATGAAGTATTTTAAAGATGGAGAAAGTAAGAATTGACAAATGGTTGTGGACTGTTCGCATATTCAAATCAAGAAGTATTGCAACGCAGGCTTGTAAATCAGGTAAGATTAAGGTGAGTGGAAGTAAGTGTAAACCCGCTCGTATGGTTTTGGCAAATGACTTGATTTCGGTAGATAAAAAAGGGCTTCAATTAGAGTTTAAAATTTTGGAAGTTTTAAAATCAAGAGTTGGTTTTTCTATTGCTAAAGATTGTTACGAAGATTTAACTTCCCCAGAGGAAAGAGAAAAGTTTAGAGCTTTTCACCACCGAAGATTGTCTGGAGAAGATCGTGATATTGGACTCGGAAGACCTACAAAAAGAGATCGAAGAGAGCTGGAGAATTTTAAGCAAATTGATGCGTGGATGGATGAAGATTGGTCCTACGATGTTGGGGATGAAGAATAAGGTTGTTTTTTTAATTTAACACCTATAAAAAAAGTTCTTGGCAGCGATGGGCCAAACACATAATTACTGTCTCTGTTTTTACCAATATCAAAATTGCTTTGGTAAGAATTAAATAGATTTTTTACGCCACCATATATTTCAATAGCCGATTGCATTTTAACGTATTCAAAGGTGTAGGCTATTTTTGCGCTCAATTCAGAAAAAGGCTTTGAGGTACTCATTTCGTCTATCGTTTGATTTGGTGCACCAGCAAAGTGCGGAACCTTCATCTCGCCGGTATAAATGTAATTAAGATTTGCATTTATTTTGCTGTTTGGTTTAATAGTTAAAGTAGCAAAACCATAGTTTGATGGTGTTCTTACAAAATCTTTTAAGCCCTCCAATCCATCTATGTAACTTACTTTTTCATCAAACTTACTGGACTGTAGTGTAAAGCCTGTTTCCAATTGAACTTTCTTATCGTAATTCGCTCGAAGTTCTAGAGTAAGTCCTTGAACTGTTGCGCCTTGTCCGTTTTGTTTTTCAAATAAAGAGCCAAAATTATCTTGCCCAATGGGTTGTAAATAAAAAGCATCTTCTAAACGCGTGTAAAAACCCTCAATGGTAAAACCAGCAATAAATTGCTCGCTTGGTTTATCGTAGTTTACCGATGTGCTAAAACTTTGCGATTTTTCTGGCCTCAGTTCTGGAGATAGGTTAACACGCGATATACCGCCGCCTGCAAATGCCATGTGCAAATCCGTATCAAATGCTTGTGGTGCTCTAAACCCAGTACCGTAATTAAACCGAAACTGTGTGTTTGCTTTGTGTTTGTAGAGTAAAGAATAGCGCGGACTAAAAACCAGATCGTTTATTAAATTGTGCTTATCCATTCGCACTCCTGAAAGTAAATTTATTGAACCAGACAAAGTCCAATCACTTTGGATAAATAGGCCAAGATCGGTTGTTCTTTGATCAATAGAGTAGTTGTAAGATTCAATTTCATCAAATACATCGTCTATAACATATTCGCTTCCAAGCGTAAATGTATTGGTTCCTTTTATAAAGTTGTATTTTTTGTGGTTTAGCTGAAAACCACCTTGCAGTGTTGTGGTGTTTGAGGTGCCATAGGGTGGGTTTTCTAAATGAGATTGAATGGCCAGCTCTTCATCGGGAAAGATTCCGGTGTAGTGCTTTCGTTTTGTGTTTTGCCAAGCGGCATAAGTAATAAGAGAGGTGTTGTCTTTTGTGATTTGATAGTCGGCACTTCCCATCCTAACTTGGTGTGTTCGCTCTTCCGCTTGCTCTGTTAAATAGGCGGGCTTATCTGAAAGTTCACCGCCATATCTATATTCATTTATATTATTCAGATTGAATTCTATTTTTTGGTCTTCGTTTGGTAAAAAAAACACATTTGCCCCAAAAGAATTGTTTTCAATTTTTGGGATTTCTGAGAAACCATCTTTATTGTGGTCGTATAAATCTCGCGCTCTATGGTTAAAGAAGAAGGACACGCCTGAATTGTTGTTTTCAGAAACCAAAGAGCTGTTTCCGCTCACGACAACATCATTTGTTTTGCCATTAATATTTTGGTAAAAAGAAGTAAGCTCGTAAGCGTTGTTTTTTGGCACCTTGGTAATTACATTTACAGTACCTCCAATTGCACTCGATCCGTACAAAGAAGAACCTCCACCTCTAACCACTTCTATTCGGTCTATCATATTTGTTGGAAGCTGCTCTAAACCATACAAACCTGTTAAAGGACTAAATATTGGTCTGCCATTAATCAGAATTTGTGAATACCCTCCTGCCAAACCATTCATACGTAATTGTGTGTAATTACATGTCTGACAATTTGTTTCTACCCGAAGCCCAGGCTGAAACTTTAAACCTTCGGACAAATTACAAGCCTGTACATTATTTAAGGTTTGGCTGTTAATTAAATTAACATTTACAGGTGAGTCGGTTTGTCTTTTGTAAGTTTTAGTTCCTGTAACAACAATTTCATTCAATGTATTTATAGGTTCATTCAAATTAAATACTACATCAATCGTTTTAGCATCTTTGTTGAGCGTAATTGTTTGGATTTGTTTTTTGTAGCCAACAAAAGATGCAGTTAAAGTATAAGTACCATTAGGCAGGTCTTGTAAAATAAAATAGCCTCTTGCATTACTTACCGCTCCAATTACAGGTTTTGTTGAAACGCTAACTGTTGCGAATTCTTGCAGAGTTCCATCTACCTTAACAAGTCCAGTTATCGCTCCATTTTGTCCATACAAGATATTCGTACAAAGTAGTAAATAGGTGAAAAATGTTAAAATAAAATTTATTTGCATAAAATAACTCATTTGTTTTATGGTACAAATATAATAAGTTAGATTGGGCTAACAAATTTTTATCTATATTTGTTAATATAAAGTTATTTTATGCCCACTCCAACTAAAGAAAATTACCTGAAAGCTGTTTTTTTTCTGAGCCAGAAAAACCAGCAAATAACGATCACAGCATTGGCAAACAAGATGAAGGTTAGTAAGCCAACAGCCAATAATATGGTAAAAAAAATGGAACAGAATAATTGGCTTTTGTATGAAAAATACAAACCTTTAGAACTAACCCAAGCAGGGAAAAAAAAGGGTGCTTTAATTGTAAGAAAACACAGGTTGGCCGAAATGTTTTTAGCCGAAGTTATGGGTTTTGGTTGGGAAGAAGTACACGAAATAGCAGAAGAAATGGAGCACTTAAAATCGCATTCTTTTTTTGATCGGATGGATGAGATATTGGGTTTTCCAACTATTGATCCACACGGTTCTCCCATACCAGATAAAAATGGAACCATTCCAAAATCAACCTATATTAATTTAACCACTATTAAAGCAGGAGAAAAAGTAAGATTGTGTGGTTTGTTAAAGAGTTCTAAAGAATTGTTACTTTACCTAAATAAGAAAAAAATTACCTTAGGAACAGAATTTAAGGTACAACAGATTGAGCGCTTTGATAACAGTTTTGAAATAGGAGTAACGCCTACTAAAAAACTTGTTCTCACTTATGAGGTTTGTAAATGTTTGTTGGTTCAAAAATTGTGATTTGTAGAATATTTTCTCAGTAGGTAAACCTTGTTTAAACCCCCTTTATCCGATTCCATAACGCACTAAACATGCCGGCTTGCTTTTCTTTTGGTGGCCCACCCTCAGCCTCTTGCATTTCGTAACCATTTTTGCCTTCCAAGAGTTCAAACCTAAATATGTAAGCATCAATAGCATTTTCTTCGTTAAAGAAAGCTCCAAAACGCAAATCGTTCATCTGCAAACTATTTTCCTGAGGAATTACATTGTAATAATTGTCGCTAAACCAAGCAAGTGTTTTTAGAGTTTCATCGTTTTGCTTGTTTTTAAGCAAATCGTGGTTTTTTGCTACTTCTGTAAACACTATTTGGCTTTGGTCAAACAAAGAGTATTGTGAGAGGTAAAAGCTCGTGTCGGTTTCAGCTACACAAGACCAAAGTACATTACTCAAAATAGTCGGATTGGTTACAAATCGCTTTACCTCAATTTCCTGCGCACTTAAAGCCTCCCTATAAACAGCGTCTATATTAATCTTGTTCATCACAGTTGCACCTAAATAAAGCGAACTTACTAGTATACCCAATTGGTTCCATTTTCTGCGTAAATTTGTTTCTTTTTTATAAGTTGCGGCAATCAGTAAACAAACCATAAAGGGCATTGTGTAAAGTGGGTCTGCAACAGAAATTGTAGACCAAGCCACGCGTGTGTTTGTAAATGGAGAAAACAATTGTGTGCCGTACATGGTAAAGCAATCGAGAATAGGGTGGGTAAGTAAAGACCAGAAGAATAACCACTGCCATTCTTTTTCGCTTGCCTTTGGGGATTCCCACAAACCAGTAAAGTACTTTTTGTAGGTTGTTCGGTAGAGAACATAAGCCAATATAGCTCCTGCAAATAGCATTGGAATAAGTGGTTTAGGTGCACTAATATTCAGTACAAAATGAATAGAAAACCCAATGAGAATGGTCGCTAAAAACCTAAGAATAAGTGCAATCCACTTGTGGTGTGGGCTTTTGTAAATAACGTATACCAATTTTCCAAACACCCAGGCACCCAGTAAAGAAAATAGAATGGAGTGGCTAAAGCCTCTATGGAAAGCTAGGTTGTCTATGTTTGTTAAAAAGAATTTACCTAAAACATCTAAATCGGGAATGGTACCGCCAACAGCTCCCCAAACCATAGCTCTGTTTCCAATTTTTTTACCTAAAACAAGCTCTCCAACTGCTGCGCCTAATACAATTTGTGTAAGTGAATCCATAGCGCAAATTTACAAATTTTAAGGTCAAATAGATTTTTTATTTAGAGCTGTTTTATTAGTTCACTTCTCTAAAATTAAACAAAACAAACCCATAAATATACACAAAACTAAATTTATATATACTATATTTGAATTTATTAGCAATGAAACTAAAAATAATTTTTTTACCTGTAATGTATCAAATAATAGAATGTAAAAACATGACAGAAGTATATTTTCCTAGTGAATGGATTCAAAGCGTAAGTAAAGAGAGTAATTTTTAACTAAAAATGGTTTATTAAAA
>NYWQ01000005.1 GCA_002685115.1 Flavobacteriales bacterium
CAAGTCATTAAAGTCTAAACAAAACAGTACATCTGCCTGAGCTAAAAGCGCATTGGCTTCAACTTCGTTGCCTTCGTATTCTAAAACTGCCTCATTACCTGGCAGCCAATGTAAAAAATTAGGGTAACTATTCGGCACAATTACCTTAACAGCATAGTTTTGTGCAAGTAATACTTGATATAAAGCAAGACTGGAGCCCATAGCATCGCCATCTGGACCACGATGCGTAGTTATTACAATGGTAGGTTTTTTGGCAAGCTGTGCCTGTAATTCTGAATAATCGAAATCTCTCATAGTTTGCGAAATTAACGAAAGCTACTAAATAAATACGTATGCTTAAGGGAATTAATCAATACGAATTTCACTTGCGCCCATTCCATAAAGTTTGGCATCTGCTGGTCCTACTTTGATGTTTGGAAACTGCGCTAAATAATTATAAATCTCTTGTTTTAAAACACCTTTACCAATCCCATGAATAACCACCAAAAAGGGTTCATTGTCTTTTAAGGCTTGATGAAATCTTTCTCTAAAATAAGTAAGCTGAATGGTTACTATTTCAAAATTAGACAAGCCTCTACAGGAATCTAATATGGATTCCATATGCAAATCGACTTCATTATGCTGGAAATACTTTGGCGAACTTTTGTGAGGAGTTGAAAATATAGGTATCTCTCTGTTAAGGTCCTTCTTAATTTTACTTTTGATGTCCTTAGGGTTTACTGAAAAGTCCTCGAGCCATATTTTTTCTATTTCTAAACGATTTGCAGGGATAGAAAATCCATCTTCCAATTCAACTTCATAATCGAACGGCGAATTGATCGCTATAATTTTACCTTTCGTATTGTCGCTCATAAAGCTGACAGTATCGCCAATACTTAACTTTTTAG
Organism: Flavobacteriales bacterium; assembly: GCA_002685115.1. Taxonomy (GTDB): domain Bacteria; phylum Bacteroidota; class Bacteroidia; order Flavobacteriales; family UBA7430; genus UBA6772. The sequence continues at coordinate 888 of NYWQ01000005.1, forward strand.
AGCTAACATACTCTTTTTTAAGATCGGGTAGTTCATCCATTTTTTTATCTTCCTTCTTAATAGTAAACAAATGCTTGCCCACAACTTTAGGAATAAATGATACTTTAATAATCTCGCACGATGAAACATCCATTTCAATACCATTGCATTCTACAATAACATGAGAATCATTAAGCACAGAAAGCACAATGCCATGAAGTGGCTCATTTAAAAACGAAACTTTATCTCCAGCTCTAAATTCCATTAGCGTAAAACTCCTTTATTAGTCAGTGCTTTTTGAAAACGTTTGGCATTTCGTTTGTGTTCTGACCATGATTTTGTAAAGTTGTGATAGCCTGAAAAGTCTTCTTTGGCACACATATAAATATGACTGTGTTTTGAAGCATTTAACACCGCAATAAGTGCAGACATTTCTGGTATACAAATAGGATTGGGAGGAAGTCCTTTCTGGTAATAGGTATTGTACGGAGAGTTAATTTTCAAATCCTTCTTGAGCACTCTCTTAATGGACTTATCAATACCATCTCTTTCTTTTAGAGCGTAGATTACAGTTGGATCAGACTGCAACTTCATATCCATTTTTAAACGATTTAAGTACAGCCCAGCGATAATAGGCTGTTCGTCTATTTTAGAAGTTTCTTTTTGTACAATAGATGCCAATACAGATACTTGGAGCGCTGTTAAACCCAAACTCTTTGCTTTTGCCAAACGATTATCGTTCCAAAATTTGGTGTATTCTTTTTGCATGCGCTCCAAAAAATCAACTGGAGATATAGTCCAATAAACCTCATAGGTATTGGGTATAAATAATTTTCGAGAGGAAGACTCGTCCAAGTTGTAAGTAGAAAAAAACAATTCACTTTTAAAGGCACTTATCAGAGCTAGAGAATCAGCTTGAATTTGGCTGGCTAATTTACCCGCTAAGTCTTCCAAGGTAGATGCGTTATTAAAAATAATATTTAATGGTTTTTGAGCGCCCAAACGAAGCATATTTACCATGGAATTTAAATTCGTGTACGACTTAACCAGATAGCGGCCGGGCTTTACCTTGGTGAATTTTTTCTGTTCACAGAAAAACTGAAAAAATGTATGATTTTTAAGCAATCCGTGCTGAGCTAAACTATCTTTAAGTGCACTAAAACTAGTCTCATTTGGTAGGAGTAAAACTTGGTCTTCATCTGAGATTGGCTCAAAAACCTGTTGGTAAGTTAAGTAGCTTAACAGCGAGAGTATCATAACAATTATAACACTGCTGAGGGTAAGAATTTTTTTCATTTAATCTGGTTCAGTAATTGTTGTGCTCGTTTATGATTTGGTTTAATTCTGAGCACTTGTGACAATGAGTTCTGCGCACTCTCAATGTTTTGAAAATGCAAATAGTAAGCAGCCAAATTCATCCATAATTGAACGATATCAGGATTCAAAGCTATGCCTTTTTCGTACATAATTAACGCTTGATCAAATTCGCCTAGAATCGTGTATAGATAACCATAATTGGCATATACTTTTTCAAAATTTGGATTTTCTGAACGAACAAATTCAAACACTTTCTGTGCCTCTTTTAATCGATTGCACTTGAGCAAAGCCATCCCAAATTTATTCTGAATTTCTAAATGAAAGGGCGCTAATAAAGATGCCTGTTCAAAACAAGTAGAAGCCTTCTCATAGTTTTGTATTTTGTAATAAGACTCTCCTACTCTGTACCACGACCATGCATCGTCATTTGTATAAGACCGGTTGTTTAATTGATCGGTTCGGCTTTCAAAGGATGCTCTTTCGAACCAATTAACCAAACCGTTAAAATCAAGCGAAAAAAAGTAGAATTTAATCCACTCACTTGTACACATTTCTAGCGGTATTTTAGATAAGTAGACAAAGGCAGAATCCAGATAATAGTTTTCTTTCTCAAATTTCTCATATTGCTGTAAATAAGCCCTAAGAATAGTTAAATCTGAAGGCGAGCTGTTATTGACACAATAAAGGCCTATAAACTCTTTAACCGATTTGGACTCGGAAAGGCTCATGTGCTGAGTGATTGCAATTTTATGATCTGTTACAGTTACATGAGGAATGTCGGTGGAGCCGGATTTTGGCATATGACAAGAAACACAGTCGTCTCCTTGTTCATTTTCGTGTTCTTTTAAATCAGAGTGACAAGAATAACAAGCATTTTTATACACAACTTTAGGCGTTGCATTAATGCTAAGATGCGGATTATGACAAGTTATGCAAGTAAGTTCATCATTTGAATTTATAAAGCACTGACTCATCTTTAATCGATCTACATGCGAAGCCATAATAAAACGCTCGTCATCTTTAAAACGAGGTAAAAAAACGTTCATCACATCGTCTAATTTCATTCCAGGCTTAAAATCGAAAAAAGATTTATCTTCTTCTAAAACTGTATTCCCTTGCAAATGACATCGAGAACAGAGATCAAACTGCAGATCTGGAGATAACTTTCCAGGATTTACAATCGTGTAATCAATAAATTTTGAGGTATCCACAAGAATGCCTTTCATTTTTTCTGAAACATGAATTTCACCTGGGCCATGACAACGCTCGCATGAAATACCTAAAGGAACCTCATCGAATTTATTTTCTGAACCCAACACAAACTTAGGAAGTGAGTTATGGCAAGACATGCACTCTAAACCAATTTTACGATTAAAACGAGTATTAAATCCACCTTCAAATCCAGGGGGTAAATCTAATCTACCTTCTTGCGTATAATATGTAAAGGGCAGTTGGTGCAGGTAACCATTCTCATTTGATATGTGAGAATTTGTATGCTGACCAGATCCAATAATATAAGCTGCAGATTCTGTTCGCTTGTGAATAGTATCTCCGTTTGCAATTCGATATTCATTTACCAGTAAACTATCCATTTTCCATAAAGGATGGTAATACAAATCAGAATGCGCATCATACAAAACAGAGTCTTTATGAAAAGTAGCCGAACTTTTTGTGCGATTGGCCAATCCGAAAGACAAGCCCATACCGGTATGCGAAAAGGTTTTATGCTTGTCGTAATGGCAGCTTTTACACGTCTCAGCGCCAACATAATCAACCGAGTCGGCTAAATTTAAATAGTTCTTTTTTGGAATTTCTTGAACACATGAAAACTGTGTACTGAAGATCAGTGCTAAAAATAAACTGGCTGCAATATTTGTTAATCTGTATTTCAAATTAGTTGTTAATCAGCTGAAATTCTACCACATCATGAAAAGCACCATTTCTAAAAGACCAATCCTTACGAACACCTATTTGATTGAATCCAGCAGACTCAAACAATTTTAAACTTTTAACATTGTTTACACCAACAGAACAATAAAGTTGGTGCATACCAATTCTATTAAAGGCATAATCCTTCATCAAAGAAATTGCTTCGCGCGCAAACCCTTGTTGCCTGTATTTTTTTTCTATAATAATACCTATGGCTGCTCTTCTGTCCACTGCATCATAATCAAACAGGTCCACACAACCAACTGCGTTGCCTTCAAAATCTTCTAAAACAAAGCGATACTGTCCAGCTTGCTGAATATCTAGATGTGCTTGATCAATATATTTTTCAAGTATGTATTTAGAAAAAGGAACTTTAGATAAACTAACTTCATTTATTTCTAAATCATTTTCCCATAAAAATAGCATGGTTGCATCTTCGGGTTCTAAAGCTCTGTATTTTAACTGAAATTTAGACATCTATACTCCCTTTAAATACAAACTTGGCTGAACCGATCAATCTGATGTTTGTATATGTGTTTTTTAACTTTAAAAATAGCACTTCTAAATCACCTCCCAAGGCGGTTAATCTTATAGGCTGAGTGGATATTAATCCAGATTCAAAAGCTGCAATTGCAGAAGCAACAGCTCCAGTTCCACATGCTAAAGTTTCATTCTCCACACCTCTTTCGTAGGTTCTAATTAATAACTTGTCTTTTAAAACTTTAACAAAGTTTACGTTTACCCCCTCCACAGCGTAGGTTTTAGAAAATCGAATTTCCGCACCCTTTTCTTGAATATTCAAGTCATCTATAGAATTTTCAAAAAGTACAATATGAGGAGAACCTGTATTGAGAATAATACCAGAATGGTAATTTTCTGGTACAGTGAGGTCAGACATCTGTAGCGCTACTTTTTCTTTTGAAATGATTTCTGCATGATGCAAACCATCAAAAGCGTCAAAAACGCATGATTCGTCTACCAAACCTAATGCATTTGCAAAAGCAACCATACACCTACCTCCGTTGCCACACATACTGCCTAAAGAGCCATCAGAATTGTAATAAATCATTTCAAAATCTGAATTTGATGAGTTGCAAAGAAATACCAAACCGTCTGCACCAACGCCAAACTTACGATCACAAATAAGTGCTATTTGAGACTTAGATAGCTGAGGTCTGTTTGATCGATTGTCAATCATCACAAAATCATTTCCAGCACCTTGGTATTTAAAAAATTCGATATTCATTTTGTTTTTAATGTGTTTCACGAAATTAATATTAATTAACGGAATAACGTGCGGCATTTTTTTAAAAACATAACAAAACATTAGATTATACACCAAGGCTACTAATTTGGATTTAAAAATTGTATTTTAGACCAATGAATAAATTGAAACTCGCAAAACTTGCAAAACATTTAGAAGGAGATTTCTATTACAACAGCACCATGCGTAAACTCTACGCAACAGATGCTTCAATGTATAGAGAATTACCACTTGCAGTTGCTGTACCTAAAACAAAAAAAGATATTACTAAACTAATTTGTTTTGCAAACGAACAAGGTGTTTCAATTATTCCAAGAGCAGCCGGAACTTCGTTAGCTGGACAAGTGGTTGGAAAGGGTATTGTTGTCGATATTTCTCAAAATTTTTGTNANATNATTGAAATCAANAAGGAAGATGNCTNTGTTATTNTTNAGCCCGGAGTTATTAGAGATGAATTAAACCTNAAACTAAAAGAATACGGACTTTTTTATGGCCCAGAAACATCAACCTCAAATAGGTGTATGATTGGAGGAATGATTGGCAACAACTCTTGTGGGAGTAGGTCTCTTATTTATGGATCAGCTAGAGAACACCTGAAATCAATTAAGGTAATTCTTGCCGATGGGAAAGAAACAGAATTTAAGGCAATTAGTACTAAAGTGTTTGAAGAGAAAGCAAATGGAATAGGAACTGTTTCAGCATTAGAAACAAACATCTACAAACATGCCAAAACCTTATTNTCTAATCAGGAAAATANAANAGAAATAGAAAGAGAATTCCCAAAAAAGAGCATCCCAAGAAGAAATACNGGCTATGCNCTNGATTTATTATCAGACACCAGTCCTTTTTCGAATACTGAGGAGCAATTCAATTTTTGTAAACTATTAGCTGGTTCAGANGGTACTTTGGCATTCACTACAGAAATTAAGCTGAATTTAGTACCGCTACCAAAAGAGCATCAGGCTCTTATATGTATACATTTTGATTCGATAAATGAGTCGTTAAAAGGAAATTTAGAAGCCTTAAAATTTAAGCCCACAGCTTGCGAACTCATCGATCATTACATACTCGATTGCACAAAAAAAAATAGAGAACAGGATAAAAATAGGTTCTTCGTAAAAGGAGAGCCAAAAGCAATTTTAATTGTTGAATTTATTGAGGATACCGAACAAAAATTAGAGCTTGTTCTATTAAAATGCCTCACCCATTTAAACCATTTAAAATTGGGACACCACTTTCCAATTGTAAGAGGAGAAGACATCAATAAGGTTTGGACATTAAGAAAAGCAGGTTTGGGCTTGCTATCAAATATTAAAGGAGACTCAAAACCAGTTGCAGTAATAGAAGACACGGCTGTTGATGTAAACGANCTTCCAGCATTTATAACAGACTTTAANAAGATACTTGAACAAAAGAAACTCTCTTGTGTTCATTATGCCCATGCTGCAACTGGAGAACTACACCTGCGTCCGATACTTAATTTAAAGACAGAGCATGGGAATAAACTTTACAAATCAATAGCAACAGAAATAGCTTTTTTAGTAAAAAAATACAAAGGATCNCTCAGTGGAGAACATGGCGATGGTCGNTTGAGAGGAGAATTTCTGCCATTTATGATTGGAGAAAAAAATTACCAATTTTGTAAGGAACTAAAAGATGCTTGGGATCCTAACGGGATTTTTAATCCGGGTAAAATTGTAGACACTCCGGCCATGAACACTTTTTTGAGATNTATGCCCGACTATACTACAAGAGANTTTNAAACNACGTTTAGCTTTAAAAANGATTTGGGAATTTTAAGAGCTGCCGAAAAATGCAATGGTTCTGGTGATTGCAGAAAAACTGAAGTATCAGGAGGAACAATGTGTCCGAGTTACATGGTAACTCGAGAAGAGAAGCATACCACAAGGGCAAGGGCTAATATTTTAAGAGAAGTTTTAAGTGACCCAACAGAACTAAACCCTTTTGAAAATCAAGAAATTAAAGAGGTAATGGATCTTTGCTTGTCCTGTAAAGGCTGTAAAACAGAATGTCCATCAAATGTAGATATAGCAAAATTGAAAGCTGAATACACCCATCAAAATTATCTTAAAAAGGGAGCTCCTTTGCGCGCAAAATTATTTGCCAATTATACAAAAAACAGCAAAAAAGGAGCGGTAGTTCCAGCATTACACAACTTTTTAATTCGCAATAAATTAACTTCAATGATTGCTAAAAAAGTGATGGGAATTTCTTTAAAAAGATCTTTACCTCTACTTCATAAAAGCACAGTACTAGAATGGTACAATAAAAACCCACAAAAAGGAAACTTTAAAAATGGTAAATTATTCCTATTTAATGATGAATTTACCAACTACAATGATGCGCCTATTGGCATAAAAACAATTAAATTATTAAATAAACTAGGCTACCAAGTTGTTATACCTGATCACTATGAAAGTGGTAGAACTTTTATTTCTCAGGGATTTCTATCCCAAGCCAAAGAAATTGCTCACAAGAACGTAAAACTTCTTGCAAAATTAGTTTCGAATGAAGAACCTCTAATTGGAATTGAGCCTTCTGCAATATTAACGCTTCGGGATGAATATATAGATCTGGTTGATGATCCTAAAAACAGTGAATATCTGGCAAAACATTCTTTAACTATAGAAGAATTTTTATCTAGAGAGATTAAGGCCAACAGAATAAACTCAAGTAGTTTCACTAAAAAAGAAGAATTAATTCGTCTTCACGGTCATTGCCATCAAAAAACTAATTCATCTCTAGTGCATTCTAAAAGAGCTCTTGAATTACCTAAAAACTATAAAGTTAAGCTAATCCCATCAGGGTGTTGTGGTATGGCAGGCTCCTTTGGCTATGAGAAAGAACACTATGAACTATCCATGAAAATTGGTGAATTGGTTTTATTTCCCACCATCCGAAAAGAACCTAAAGGCTCCATAATTTGTGCTCCAGGAACCAGCTGTAGGCATCAAATTAAGGATGGAGTTAGTAAACTTGCATTACATCCGGTAGAAATTTTATTCAATGCGCTGGATGCAAAAAGCAACACAACCAACTTAAAGAACTAACCCAAACAATTTAAACAGTAAATTGCAAAAAAAAAGTCACCTAAGTATGCTAATAAGAGTTTACAACGACAATCCAAACGTAAAAGAAATTGACAAGATTGTTACTTGTTTAAAGAATGGTGGCGTTATAATTTACCCTACAGACACAGTATACGGACTTGGATGTGATATAAATAACAAAAAAGCTCTTGAACGAATTGCTCGTATTAAAGGCATAAAACTTAAAGATGCAAACTTCTCTTTTATATGTTATGATCTTAGACATCTTTCTCTATATGCAAGACAAGTAAGTACACAAACCTACAAACTCTTGAAAAGAGTATTTCCTGGACCTTATACAGTTATTCTAAATGCAACGCATAAAATACCTAAAATATTCTGTACGAAAAAGAAAACAATTGGCATCCGAATTCCAGATAATAATATTGCTCGAGAAATTGTAAAAGCCCTCGGAAGCCCAATCGTATCGACCTCAATAAGAGACGAAGATGATGTCATAGAATACTCTACTGATCCCGAATTAATTCATGAAAAATACAGTGCACTTGTGGATCTAATTATTGATGGAGGTTATGGCGAAAATAGAGCATCAACGATAGTAGATTGCACAGATGAAAATGAGTATACTNTTGTTAGANAGGGAAAAGGAAGNANCAATATGATCTATTAACTAAAGCGCACAAAAGCATTTGTGAAGAAAGTTAACCTGTTCAATTAAGGACTTTTTNTCATCGTTTCTAATTTCATAATCAGCCAANAGCCTTTTCTCTGANTCTTTCCACTGNGCATCCATACGCTCTAGCACACTTTTTTCATCTGTTTGATCTCTTTTTAAAACCCTCGACATTTTTAAATCCTTAGGTGAAGAAACCAGAATAACTTTATCCAAGCCAATATTTGACTTACTCTCAAATAAAATAGCCGCTTCTTTAATGATATAGTGACCCTTTTGGGTAGTACACCATAAATTAAAATCGTTTTTAACTGCTGGATGAACTATAGAGTTTAACNTTTTTAAGGCTCTGGTATCGGAAAATACTTTTTTAGAAATATACGTTTTGTTCAACTGACCATTCACGTAAGACTCTGAGCCAAATGAATCTTCAATTTGAGCAATTACTTTAGGGTCTGAAGCCATAAGAAATTTAGCTCTAGTATCAGAAAAGTATATGGATACACCTAGCTGTTTAAAAATAGAAGCTACTGTAGATTTGCCACTTCCTATGCCACCTGTTAACCCTATCTTAATCATTGCAAATCAAAATATTCTACAGTTGTAGGATTGTACTTAACAAGTTTAACTATGGAGGGGTATTTGTTTTTGTCTATAAAAACATTTAAAACAGAACTGTTTGATTTTAGAACTTCATTGTAATCACAAAACAGATCAAAATAAGAGTCAGATACCTTATCTACATCTTGCATGGCAACCCAAAAAGAAAGTTCTATATCTGAGGGCTTGATTATAGGTTTTAAACCTTTAGGTAAGTTTTTAATACGTATTGGAACTATTTTATTTATTTGAGTAAAACGCTCAACATCCTGAACAATTTTAACCTCTTTAATGGGAGATGAAATTAGTTTATCTGGCAATACTATCGCTAAGCTAACTTTAATATCATTTACAACATCATCCAGAATAAGTGGCTCAGTGTAAACTACATTAATTGAATCAATAAGGTCATCAGGACCAAAAAGATCGACTTTATCGGGGCTAACCTTTAAGGAGCTATAGGCTTTGTAATTTTCACGAAAAGCAACATCTGTTAAAACCTTCACTTGAACAGTCCTTTTTGTTTTAGTACTGTACTTTAAAAATAAAGTATCCGGTTCAATAGAGAGAATAGTAAAACCACTTAATTTAGAGGAGATTTCTAGTAAGTGAGATTCTGATAAAAAAAAATTGGACTGTTTGGTATTATCAAAAGTAAGACCGGAAACATTTACCGCTAGATTTCTTTTTGTAAACACTTCTTTTAAGAAGTTAAACCCAAAACCTTTAACTTTAATCTGTAAATTATCAACAGGTTCATCTTTAAAGTATTTATCAAGGGGTAAGTCAACGTAATCAATAGGATAATCTATGTAATAGGTGTACTCTTTTGAGAATTTAATCAAAACCCAAAATAAAGTAGAGAGTAAAAAGCAAATAACAATAACGCTCGTTTCACTACCCGAGTAAAAAAAAGTTAAAATCTGCCTTAAGAGGTCTTTGAATCGTTTCATTAATGGTAAAGATACTTTATTTGTTGTTTACGATAAAATTAGTTTCATATTGTTAAACTAAAAGAATCAATTTAAAGAGTAAAGCTACTAGTTTTCTTTTCCTACTTTTACAAAAAAGTATTTTGATGACTACATTTACAGAACAATTCGGATTTGTTTTACCAGCTATACTGGTTATGATGCTTGCAGTTTACATGCTAAACAAAGTCTTAAATCACGATCATACACGAAGAGTATTTGAGTACAAAAAATCAGCTGCAAAACAAATGGTTCCACTAAGGGCNCAAGCTTATGAAAGGCTTACCTTATTACTTGAACGTATGCAACCGACCAATTTATTAGCTAGAGTTCAAACACCAAAAATGAATACACAAAGTCTGCACAGAGTTTTAATACAAAGTATTAGAAGTGAATATGATCATAATATGTCTCAGCAAGTATACATATCTGATGAAACTTGGAGCCTTATAAACCAAGGAAAAGATCAATTAATTAGTGTAATTAACGCACAAATAACCGATACGGACCCTAGAGCAGAAGGGATAGAGCTTGGGAAACTTATTATTGAAGCCTCATTAAGCGAACATAAATGGCTTCTCGACGATGCCTTGACTCATTTAAAAAAAGAGTTTAGAGAAAACTATTAACAAAAAACAATCCGAAAAAAAACAGGTCCAAACCTAGCCTCTAATTACTACGAATGTATTTATATAAATTATTCTTTTTAAATAAACATGAAAAGTAAACCAATTCGGTTATGTGGGTACGATGGTTACAGGTAAATTGACTGTAAAATTCTAATGTTTCATTTAAAAAAAGGCCATCTTTCGGTGGCCTTTTTTTTGTTAAAATTATACGTACTAAATATCTTCAAACTCAATACTGGTAAAGCTAGAATCACTATCGGTAGCTTTCTGATCAGAGCTCTTCTCTGAAATCCCTTCCTTTGGCTCATAATCCGATATTACCTCCTCACCTTTTTGGTCTATTATAAATTTTGTTACCTCATCAAACACCTCTTTAAATCCAGCGAAATCTTCTTTATACAAGAATATTTTATGTTTCTTAAAAAATGAAGAACCATCATCATTCGTGTGTTTTTTACTTTCTGTAATGATTAAGTAATAGTCTTCTGCTCGAGTAGATTTTACATCAAAAAAATAGGTTCTTCTTCCAGCTCTAAGTTTTCTTGAAAATATTTCCTGTGAATTTAATTCGTTTAATTCCATTGTTTTATTGATTGAATTTCTAATTATTCAAATTTTATAAAAATTATCGTTAAAAAAAAGAAATTAATGTTAAAAAGACGATGTAAAATTCAACTTTCTGTTAATTGTTTTTTGTAAACACTTGCATATTCACCATCTAAATTTAATAACTCTGTATGGCTGCCTTGTTCAATAATTNCTCCTTTATCTAGAANAATAATTTNATGTGCATGCTTTAAAGAGGATGCTCTATGAGNGATAATAATGGNGGTTTTATTAAGACTTTGTTTTTTTATGTTNTGTAAAATTAATTCCTCTGTTTCGGTATCAACCGCAGACAAACAATCATCAAACAACAGAAATTTAGGATTTCGAATAAATGCTCTAGCAATAGACACACGTTGTTTTTGACCTCCAGACAACGTNATACCACGCTCGCCAACAACTGTATTAAAGTTCTCCTTAAAAGTCATAATATTATCATAAATAAGAGCCNATTTTGCAGCATNCAAAACTTGTAATTCAGTTGCATTTTTATGNCCAAAAGCTATGTTATTAAAAATAGTATCTGAAAAAAGAAACGATTCCTGAGGAACGTATCCAATGTGAGATCGAAGTTGCTGCAAATTTAGTGCTGCAAGCTTATCGTTTCCNAATTTAATAGACCCACTTGTTGGATCAATTAACCNACATAACAATTCTGCTAAAGTACTTTTACCTGAACCAATTTTACCAATAACACCTAAGGTTTGACCTTCTTTTAATTCAAATGTCAGGTTATCTAAAGCCTTAATACCGGTATCAGGATAAACAAAACTCACATTGGTAAAACTTAAATTACCACTTATAATTTTAGAGNTAACCNTTGAATNTACAATTTCAGGACGCTCTTTTAAAAATTCGTTTATTCTTTGCTGAGAGGCTGCAGCCCTCTGTACAATGGAAGTGACCCATCCTAAAGATGCAACAGGCCAAGTAAGCATATTTACATAAATAACAAACGTAGCAATATCTCCAACCTCTATATTTCCTGCAATAGCCTCCAATCCTCCAATNTAAATTGTGAAGAGCGTACTCAAACCTATTAGTAAAATCATTANTGGAAAAAACAANGCATTTACCTTTACCAAATCAAGACTTTTACGCTTNTAGTCGTCTGCTGCATCTACAAATTGGTTCGCCCTATATTTTTCCTGAGCGTAGGATTTAATTACTCGAATGCCTGAAAATGTTTCTTGACTAACACTTGACAATTTAGAAAGTTGTTTTTGAACAATTTCACTTTTAACATTCATTATTGAACTAACTTTGTAAATAGCAAGTACTAAAATTGGCAGAGGACTCAAAGCATACAAAGTTAATTTAGGACTCACAGATATCATCTTTGGGATGATCAGAGATATGCTTATAAAAAGACTCGTACTGTATAAAATAGCTGGTCCCAAATACATCCGAACTTTGCTCACATCATCGCTAATTCTATTCATTAAATCACCTGTCTTATTTCTCTTATAAAAAGAAAGACTCAACTTCTGATAATGATCGTATATTTCATTTTTCAAGTCATATTCAATCATTCTAGACATAACGATTAATGTTTGACGCATAAAAAACATAAACAAGCCCCTAAAAACTGCAAATAACAAGACTAGAAATGCGTAATAGGCCAACTGTTTTTCAAGTAATGTTTGACTAGTTGCATCCGAATTCTTGTTTTGACTTAATGAATCACTTATGAGGTTTAATACCTCTCCTATATAAATTGGCGGATATAGTCCAAATACATTGGATACAAAAACAAACATCAGACCTAAGACAAAACGATAGCGATATTTCCAAAAATATTTATTAAGATGCTTTAGTGCTTCCATAGTATACTAGTGAATTTTTTATNTGCAAAAAAAAGAGTANTTTCGCAGAAATTTAAAAGTAATAATTCTGATNCAAAAATACAGTTCTATAANAACANATCTTCGTTATAGCCTTATTAAATTCAGACAATATAAATTATAAAAAATGATTAAAATAACTGACATACAAGAAACGCAAACTTCAAACAACCCAATAATTCGAGAAATGAATGAAATGGGACATGAACAAGTTGTATTTTGTCAAGATCAAGAAACTGGGCTTAAAGCAATTATTGCAATCCACAGTACTGCTCTTGGCCCTGCACTGGGTGGAACCAGAATGTGGAATTATAAAAATGAACTAGAAGCNTTAAATGATGTGCTTCGCCTCTCCAGAGGNATGACTTTTAAAGCANCTATATCAGGTTTAAACTTAGGAGGCGGTAAAGCCGTTATATTTGGCGATTCAAAAACTCAAAAGACCGATGCATTAATGAAACGTTTTGGGCAGTTCGTGGAAACATTAGGCGGTAAATACATTACAGCTGAAGACGTAGGCATGACTACACGAGACATGGAAATTGTAAGAAAAGAAACAAAACATGTTACGGGTATCCCTATGTCTATGGGAGGCTCTGGAGACCCATCTCCTGTTACTGCTTATGGTGTTTACATGGGCATGAAAGCTGCATCAAAATACAAATGGGGAACAGACTCTTTAAAAGGAAAAAAAGTAGCTGTTCAAGGCATTGGAAATGTTGGAACTAATTTAGTAAAACATTTAACAGAAGAAGGGGCTATAGTTACCATTAACGACATCAGTAAAGAACGAATGGATCTTGTTGCCAAGCAATACAATGCCTCAATAATAGAAGGTGACGCTATTTACGATGTAGATATGGATATCTACGCCCCCTGTGCTTTAGGTTCTTCCATAAACGACGCCACTTTAAAAAGACTTACATGTTCTATTATTGCTGGCGCTGCAAACAATCAGTTAGCAGATGAGGTTAAGCATGGGAAAATGGTCATGGAAAAAGGTATAATTTACGCCCCGGATTTCCTCATTAACGCTGGTGGACTTATAAATGTTTATTCAGAATTAAATGGATACAACCGCGAAGAATCGATTAAAAAAACAGAAGAAATTTATCATACAACTCTAGAAATTTTAAAGAAATCTGAACTAGATGAAATTACGCCTCACGAGGCTGCAAAGCAAATTGCACAGAGTAGAGTGAGATCAGCTAGAAGAAACTAGAATTCTCAAAACACCCAAACAACTTTCCTCATACGTTCATCGATACAAAAAACCATGCTTAACAGAAGACACATTAGAATAAAAGTACTTCAAATTCTTTACGCATTCTTTCACTCAGATAATGAAGAGCTAACAAAATGTGAGCGAGACCTTAGCAAAAGCCTCGAAAAAAGCCATTCATTATACCTAAACTTACTCGCACTGCTAGTCGCGATTAAGGAGCATGCTGAGGCAAAAATTGAAATGGGGATAAATAAAATGCTACCCTCTGAAAATGACTTAAATCCAAACAAGAAGTTTACCAACAATAGAACACTAGCTCTCTTATCCAGCAACATATCATTACTTGATAAGCTAAAACATGAAGAAATATATTGGGATGAAAACCCTGAATTGGTAGGTAAAATATTCAGACAAATTCAAGACTCAGAAACTTACTCGAACTACCTTATCGACGAACACTCATCATTTATTGAAGATCGTAAATTTGTATCAGCAATTTTTATGGAATTTATAGCGCCTAACGAAGATGTCCATACTTACCTAGAAGAAAAAAGTATTTTTTGGTTAGACGACTTTGAAGTGGGAAATCTTTCTGTAATTAAAACAATAAAATCATTCAAAGAAAATTCTGATCAATACGCAAGGCTACTTCCTTTATTTAAAAATGAGGAGGACAAAATATTTGCATTCGATTTATTAAAACAAACCATCCTCAACTCTTTGGAATACAATAAATACATTGTAGAAACAGCCAGCAACTGGGACGAAGAGCGTATTTCAGACATGGATAAAATGCTGATGAAAATGGCTATATGCGAGTTGTTAAATTTCGAAACGATTCCTGTAAAAGTTACTCTTAACGAATACATAGAACTTTCGAAAGATTACTCGAGTAACAAGAGTAAAATTTTCATTAATGGCGTTATTGATAAATTAATTATTCGCTTTAAAAAAGAAGGTGTTTTGAAAAAGTTAGGTAGAGGTTTAGTTGAATAACTTCAGAAAAAATTACATTTGTAAAAAATAAACAAACATGAAAAAAATCATCCTTGGCGCATTTTTAAGTATAGCCTTTGTTGCTTGTAACGAGTCTGCAAGTTCAAAAATCGATAAATCTAAACCGAAAAAACCAACAGAAATTAGTTTAGACCAAGTTGATACTACTTCAGATGCAAGAATGGAATTCGATGCAAAAGATTGGAACTTTGGCGAAATTATGCAAGGAGAGTCCGTTGAACATGCATTTACATTTACAAATACTGGCTCAGAGCCACTCATTATTTCAAATGCTAAGGGATCATGTGGATGCACTGTTCCAGTTTGGCCTAGAGAGCCAGTTGCCCCAGGAGAATCTGGTGTAATAGACGTAAAGTTTAACAGCAAGGGTAAAAAAGGAAAACAAAGTAAAAAAGTTACATTAACAACCAATATGGTTCCTAGTCAAATGATTTTGATGGTTAATGGAATGGTAAATTTAAAAGAAGAATAATATGTTAACCGTTTATTTACTCGCTGATGCATCAACAGGCGTTATGAACTTTTTGCCACTTATCGCAATCGTTGTGGTTATGTACTTTTTTATGATTAGACCTCAAGTAAAAAAGCAAAAAGAAGAAGCTAAATTTAGGTCCGAAATCAAAAAAGGAGATAAAGTCATAACCCTTGGTGGTATCCATGCAAAAGTATTGGAAACGAATGACAATACGTTACTTGTTCAAGCTGAAGGTGGCACCTCTAAGTTTAAAATCAACAAAACTTCAATTGCCAAAATATAATACTAAGCAATATCAAACAAAAAAACGGCCTTTAAGAGCCGTTTTTTTTTGTTTGATATTTAATGGTTCTTATCCCAATTTACAAATTGGGTTTTTTATATTTGCTATTCAAAAGAAATAACCCTGCTAAGCATCAAAAATGAATACTTTATCTGATCGAATACTTAATTTAGAAGAATCACAAACCATAGCTATGGCGCGCCAAAGTCGAGAATTAATCGACCAAGGTATAGATGTAATTTCGCTTAGTTTAGGTGAGCCTGATTTCAACACACCAGACTTTATAAAAGAGGCCGCTAAAAAAGCTATAGACGACAACTTTTCTCATTACACACCCGTTCCCGGACTTGGAGAGCTAAGAAATGCCATTTCTAAAAAATTTAAACGAGACAATAAACTCAATTATGCTGCTGATCAAATAGTGGCATCTACAGGAGCCAAACAAACGCTCGCTCAACTTATGTTAGCAATTGTAAACCCTGGAGATGAAGTTATAGTTCCAGCACCGTATTGGGTTAGTTACTTCCAAATGGTTAAAATGGCCGAAGGTATTCCTGTTGTTATAGAAGCAACCGTAGAAGCGGATTTTAAGGTCACAGCAGATCAGGTAGAAAGAGCAATCACACCAAAAACAAAAGCATTTTTATTTAGTACGCCCTGTAATCCTACTGGATCTGTATACAACCGTAAAGAATTAGCAGAACTAGTAAAAGTTTTTGAAAAACACCCAGATCTTATTATTATCTCTGACGAAATATACGAACACATAAATTTCCAGGAAGAACATGTAAGTATTGGTCAGTTTGATTCTATAAAAAACCAAGTAGTCACGGTAAATGGAGTTTCTAAAGGATTTGCAATGACAGGATGGAGAGTTGGTTACTTAGGTGCTCCTAAATGGCTAGCAGCTGCTTGTACAAAAATGCAAGGTCAAATAACTTCTGCTACATGCGCAATTGCTCAAAAAGCAACAGAAGCAGCCGTTTTAGCAGATCCCAAATGCACAGAAAAAATGCGCGATGCTTTTTTAAGACGCAGAGATCTAATGATTGGGAAACTATCAGAAATTAAAGGACTTAAATTAAGCATCCCTCAAGGAGCATTTTACATATTTCCAGATGTTTCCTATTATTTTGGCAAATCCTTTAATGGAAAGATTATAGCCAATGCAAACGATTTTTGTATGTACCTACTCAATCAAGCAAATGTAGCTACGGTAACTGGCGAAGCATTTGGTGCACCAAACTGTATGCGAATTTCCTATGCCGCAGAAGATCAAACACTTATTAAAGCAGTTGACAGAATAAAAAAGGCATTAGATAAATTAGCCTAAAATACAGACCCTCTTCGCTCTAGGCTTATTTGTTCATTTGTAAAATATTTTACAAACAGATCAAACCAATATGAACTCAATGGATTTTATAGAACCAATCTTAAAACAGTTTAAAAACAAACAAGTTCTCATTATTGGAGATGCAATGATTGATGCTTACATGTGGGGCAACATTCATCGAAATTCACCAGAAGCACCAGTTCCTGTAGTTGACATCGAGAAAAGAGAAAGTCGTTTAGGAGGAGCCGCAAACGTAGCACTTAACATACAATCTTTGGGAGCAACGCCCATTTTATTTTCTGCAGTAGGTACGGACCATAACGGTCAACTTTTTTGCGAGCTTATGGAAAAGCAACACTTATCTTGTAAGGGAATTCAACAAATAACCTCAAGAAACACAACAGTCAAAACAAGAATTATTAGTAACAGTAAACATGTTTTAAGAGTAGATGAGGAGTGTACAGATCCTATAAATGAAAAATCTGTTGAACTAGAATTGGTTAAACTGCTAGAATCTAACTCGTTTGATGTTATAATATTTGAAGACTACAACAAGGGTTTACTCACTGAAAACCTGATAAGTAAAGCAATAAAAATTGCAAAAAAACTTAACATACCCACAATAGTAGATCCAAAAAAAGAACACTTTTTTACCTATAAAAATGTAGACATCTTCAAACCAAATTTGAAAGAAATTAAAGAAGGTTTAGGTGTTGAATTTGACGTTCATTCTTCAAAAGAACTGGCTACAAACGTTGAGCTGGTTAGAAGCAAACTTAATGCTAAGGGAATATTACTTACGCTTTCAGAACATGGAATGTACTACCAAGACCAAACGAATATTTACAAAGAACACGCTCATAAAAGAAGTATAATTGATGTTTCTGGAGCTGGAGACACCGTTGTTTCTGTTGCAGCTCTAGCCCTAGCTTGTGGCTTAAAAAATGAAGATCTAATGAAAATTGCTAACTTAGCTGGAGGTTTGGTTTGTGAAAAAGTAGGCGTTGTACCCATAAAAATAGAAGACCTCATAAACGCCACCAAATAGTTAGCGATAAACAGCACTCAAAGAATGTCGGTTCAATCCATACGAGAAAAAATTAATTTAGCCCTTTACGATAGTAAAGAAGGAGTTTTATCCTTGTTTAAAGTAGGTAGTTTTTTAGTTGCATCACTCATTCTATCGCTACTTATATACCAATTCGGGTTTAACCCAAACCTTACAGTTAAAGCATGGATATTAATTGCTATTAAAGCCAGTTTTGTTTTTTACATTGTAAAATATCTAACAAACCTTCTTTATTCATACAAGCCAACTCGTTTCATCAAAGATTCTTGGTTTGAAGGACTTCTCCTGCTTTTGATTCTAATAAATGGAGTTACTTACCTAATTTCAAATGAATCATTACTTAACTGGCTTGGGAGGCAATTAGAGTTTTACCAACTCGAAAACTTTTACATCTTATTTTTACAATCCTACTTTTTCATATTAGTAGGAATTGAGCTTGGAAAAGCAAGCACGCATTTAACATTATTAAAAATGAGCCCACCCAAAATGCTCATTTCCTCATTTATCTTCCTAATTTTAATAGGAACCGGTTTATTAATGATGCCAGAGATGACATCACAAATTGAGTATATGCCTTTTTTTGATGCTCTATTTACCTCCATAAGTGCGAGTTGTGTTACGGGTTTAATTGTGGTAGATACAGCGACGTACTTTACCCAAAAAGGGCATACAGTACTCATGCTCCTGATACAATTAGGCGGGCTAAATATCATATCATTTGCGACCTTACTTGCCTTATTTTCTAAAAAAGGAATTGGAATAAAACACCAAACAATACTTCAAGATAACTTTAGTTCTGAGTCTTTACTCAGCGGAAAAGGCTTACTTGGAAAAATTTTCTTATTTAGTTTCTTTATGGAATTTATAGGAATGATAGCCTTGTACTTTACTTGGAATCCAGGAACAAACGAACCCCTACTTGAGGACCAGTTTTTCTTTTCACTTTTTCATTCCGTGTCTGCATTCAATAATGCTGGATTTTCTTTATTTCCTAATGGTCTTCAAAATCATGTTGTACAAAACGCACACAGCATGCATCTAATTTTAGCAGGGTTAATATTCTTTGGCGCTGTTGGTTTTCCCGTAATAGATGATGTGTTTAATATAAACCGAATAAAAAAATCGTTTAAATCATCTTTGTATAAACTAAAACTAAGCACTCGTATTTCGCTCTACACCACTTTTGTTCTTCTACTATTTGGTACACTCATGTTCTACTTTTTAGAACAACAGAACACCCTAAACGGAATGACAATTCAAGGTCAATTAATAACTTCATTTTTTCAATCCATAACAGCTCGAACTGCAGGATTTAATACGGTCGACTTTTCTGTGATAGGAACACCCATGCTTTTAATATTTATATTTTTAATGTTTATTGGAGCTTCGCCCGGATCTACCGGGGGCGGAATTAAAACATCCACTTTTACATTAATTATTTATTCTGCATTAAACACAATAAGAGGCAAAAAAAGAATCGAGATAGAAAAAAGAACCATTTCACCAGAATTATTACATAAAGCGTTTTCTATTTTTTTATTTGCTACTTCCACCATCTTCATAGCTATTTTTATTTTAAGTATTTCAGACGGTGAAAAAGGAATTCTCCCTATTGCTTTTGAAGTCGTTTCTGCCTTTTCTACCGTTGGACTTTCAGCCGGTATAACCGCAAATTTATCCTTTACAGGCAAAGTGGTCATTATGGTCTGCATGTTTGTAGGAAGAATCGGTACGCTAACACTAGCATTTGCTTTAAGTAGTAAAATGAAGTCGCACAACTACAAATATCCAAAAGCACATCTTAGTGTAGGCTAAAAAACAAGCTATTCCTTTACTAGCACTCAAATTACAGCTTCAATATTAGATGAAAATAGTCTTAACATTTATCAGACTATTTATGAACTAAACCTTTGGGAAATTCACTATATTCGAACTTTAGCTCTAAATTAAAAATATGTCGGATTCTCTTCTAAAACCAAAAGCTAATTTCGGAACTGCTCCCGTTTTTATGACGGCCATTTCAACCATTCTAGGTGCTATACTTTACCTTCGTTTTGGTTATGCAGTAGCACATACAGGTTTTATGGGAGCTATTGCCATTATTATTATTGGGCATTTGGTAACGATACCTACAGCTATGGCTGTTGCAGAAATTGCAACAAATCGAAAAGTAGAAGGAGGAGGTGCATATTACATAATATCTCGATCGTTTGGGCTCAATATTGGAGCAGCAATTGGTATCGCTTTGTTTCTATCTCAGGCAATTTCTGTTGCATTTTACGTAATAGCCTTTACCGAAGCTTTTATGCCTTTTGCCGAATTCCTTACCCAAACGTACCCAGTATTATCGAGTTATAGCGAGTTTTTACTCGATAAGCAACTCATTGGTATTGTAATGATGATTCTATTAAGCATATTAATGCTAACTAAAGGAGCAAACATTGGGATGAACCTCCTTTACTATGTGGTAGCAATACTTTTTGCTTCACTAATTATGTTTTTCATGGGGAAACCAATTGAGGGCTATTCAATTTCAGATGTAGATTTAATTTCATCAGTTGCAAACCCAGATTCGTTCTTTTACGTATTTACCATTATATTTCCTGCGTTTACAGGAATTGCTGCTGGACTTGGACTTTCTGGTGATTTAAAAGACCCAAAAAAGTCCATTCCTAAGGGAACTTTACTTGCTACAGCAGTGGGGATTATCGTTTACGTTGCTGTTGCACTAAAACTAGTGCTTTCTGCATCGCTAGAAGATTTGGCTGCAGACCAACTTATTATGAGTAAAATTGCTATTTGGGGACCAATTATACCAATAGGTCTTGCTTGTGCAGCAATATCCTCTGCGCTGGGATCTGTAATGGTTGCACCTAGAACATTACAAGCCCTTGGTGTTGATGAAATATTTCCAACACTCACGCTAAACACATGGTTATCCAAAAATAAAAAAGGTACAATTGAGCCTATTAATGCTTCCCTAATTTCCTGTATTATAGCTTTTTTCTTTGTTGTAATTGGCGATATTAATTTAGTAGCTGAAGTAATAGCTATGTTCTTTATGGTTACTTACGGAGCGATTTGCTTAATTTCTTTGTTGGAACATTTTTCTGCGGATCCCTCCTACCGTCCAACTT
This sequence comes from Flavobacteriales bacterium, assembly GCA_002685115.1. Lineage (GTDB taxonomy): Bacteria > Bacteroidota > Bacteroidia > Flavobacteriales > UBA7430 > UBA6772. The sequence continues at coordinate 22,310 of NYWQ01000005.1, forward strand.
TTAAATCTCGTTGGTACATTTCTTTTATTGGCGCATTTTTATCCTTCTGGCTCATGTTTAAAATGAATGCTACATACGCACTTGTATCGTTAGTATTTATGGCCCTTATTTACATTTACATAAGCAAATACAATACATCTACTGGGGGTATCATTAAACTATTTAAAGGCGTTCTATTTCAATTAAGTCGTCAACTACAAATATTTGTTCGCAAAAAAGAATACAATAGTGCAAATGACCATTGGAGGCCATTTGCAATTTGTGTTTCAGACGTAACGTTAAAAAAAAGAGATGCTTTTGATTTTATGCGGTGGGTTTCTCATAAATATGGCTTTGGAACACACATGCACTTTATGGAAGGTTACCTTAATAGAGAATCACATAAAGAATCTATTGAAACTTTAACAAAACTTCATCGACTGGCCGAAGGTTCAAAATCTAAAGTCTATTTAGATACAATTATTAGCCCATCTTACACCTCAGCTATTGCACAAGTAATTCAGTTGGCTAGTATATCTGGAAAAGGCCACAATCTAATTGTTTTAGAGTTTGAAAGAGGTGATGAAGTTAAGTTAGAACAAATTATAAAAAACCACCACCTCTTAACTGCTACAGATTTAGATGTTTGTATTTTAAACAGCACCTACAGATCTTACGGATACTATCGAGACATTCATATTTGGATTTCTGCAGACGATTATCAAGATTCTAATTTAGAGATATTACTTGGTTACATCATTTTAGGTCACGAAAATTGGAAAGATGCAAGCATTAAAATTTACTCGATATACGAAAAAGGTACTATTGAAAATCAAAAAGAATTGCTATTAAATTTAATACAAAAAGGTCGACTACCAATATCCCCTTCAAACATAAACTTGATTGAGCGAGACACAAATAAGAGTGTAAAGGCTATCATAAATGAACAGTCCGCTTCAGCAGACTTTACCATGATTGGATTTGATGAAGAG
>NYWQ01000025.1 GCA_002685115.1 Flavobacteriales bacterium
CCTATACCTAGAAAGTAAATATGTTTTATGTTCTCTAATTTAATCATAATAGGAGTTGATCAATACTATCAACAATTTTAAGTACTGCATTGGGTTGCCCCATCCTTTTAGCATTAGTCGACAACTCAAGTTGTTTATCTGGATTATCTACTAACGTTTTTAACACTAAAAAAAGTTGCGTATCGATGGTATTTTCTTTAACCAAGACAGCCGCATTTTGATTGGATAGCGTTAGTGCATTTTTTAATTGATGATCTTCTGCAACATTGGGTGAAGGAATTAAAACACAGGTCTTGCCAATTGAAGTTAATTCAGCTATAGCTAAAGCACCGGCTCTTGAAACTACAATATCAGCAGCACTATAAGCCTGGCCCATATCCGAAATAAACCTTGTTATCTGTGCCCTAGAACCTAGTATTTTTTTTGCTTCATTACACTTTTCAAAATAAAGCGTTCCAGTTTGCCAAATTAACTGTACGTCATTTTCTAAAAACCAAGAACAATGGGCTAAAACAGCTTCATTTATACGTTTCGCTCCCAAACTTCCTCCAACAATTAATACGGTNGGCTTAGCTTGTGTAAACCCATAAGCTGCTAAGNAGTCTTTCTTATTGTAAATTCCAAACTCAATTTCTGAACGAATAGGATTGCCAAATAGTTCAATTTTTTTGGGAGGGAAAAAGCGCTCTAAACCAGAATAAGCTACACAAATCTTGCTCACTCGAGAAGCTAATATTCTATTGGTAACTCCAGGGTAAGAGTTCTGCTCTTGAATTAAGGTTGGTATCTTTAAAANCGANGCNACCCAAAGAATAGGGCCACTTGCATAACCCCCAGTACCAATAACAACATTTGGTTTAAAACGAATTACAATAAAGAATGATTTTAAAATGCTCAAAATTAATTTAACCGGAAATAATACGTTTCTAATCGATAACGATCGTTGAAAACCAGCTATCCAAAGTCCAACAACTTTATATCCAGCGGCTGGAATTTTCTCCATCTCCATTCTATCAGAAGCTCCAACAAATAATAAATCCAAGTGATCATACCTTTTTTCCAACTCTTTAGCTATGGCTAAAGCAGGAAATATGTGGCCGCCCGTTCCACCACCGCTGATTAGAATTCTCTTACGCATTGAGTACACTACTTTCTGATTTTCGCAAATCGTTACTAATACTCAAAATTAGACCAATCGCTGTACAAGTCATCCAAACAGAAGAGCCTCCTGCGCTAATTAATGGCAACGTTTGGCCTGTTACAGGTAATAAATTAACAGCAACAGCCATATTAATAAAAGCCTGTGAAACGATAGAAATACCCAATCCAACAACAACTAGCACAGCAAAATCGTCGTCGGTTTTACTGGCAATTTTTAATACTCTAAAAAGCAAACTCAAGTATAATAAAATCACAAAAAGACCACCAAACCGGCCATATTCTTCAATAATAACTGCATAAACAAAATCTGAAGAAGATTGAGGTAAGAAGTTTTTCTCTACACTTTTCCCTGGCCCTTTGCCCCAAACACCGCCTCTGGCAATGGCCATATTTGCGTGATGTACTTGGTAGCTAACGCACGTTTTGTCAAAATAACATTCTATTCGTGAATTCCAGGTAGCAACTCGATTACTTATGGTTGGATAATTCGTTACTATTGCATAAAAGGAACACAAAGAAGTAATCCCTATCAAGAGCATTATACCCAACCACTTTAAAGAATACCTTCCAACAAATAGAATGATCATACTAATCATGAAAATAATGGCAGAAGTAGAGAAGTTAGAAGGAAGAATTAGGCCGCAAATTAATAGCACTGGTCCTAGAATGGGAAAGAATGAAGCCTTAAATGAGTTTAACTTGTCTTTGTATTGAATTAAATTTCTGGCCAAGAGAACAAATAATGAAACTTTTGCTAATTCGGATGGTTGAAAAGTGAAACCTGAAACTCTTATCCACCTACTGGCATTAGCGCCATCTATAGACTCACCTCCGCTAATAGCCCAACAAACCAAGAGTACAGCAAAACCGAAAACTAGTATAGAACTGTTAAAGAAATACTTGTAAGGAACGTTAGATAAAAGCCACATAATAAAATAGCCGATCCCTAAATGGAATAAGTGTTTAATTAAAAAAGAAAGCGTGTCTCCCTGTTTGTATGCAAAAGCGAGGTGCGAACTTGCACTGTATACTAAAACAATAGATACAAGAGAGAGTAGGACCACTATAGTCCATATATACTTATCACCTTTTATGTGTTTTACCCAACTCAATTTACAACAGTCTTATTTGTTTTTTGAATTGGCGACCTCTGTCTTCATAATTCGAAAATAAATCGAAACTAGCACAAGCTGGAGATAATAAAACAGCATCNCCNTTATTTGCGAGCTTGTANGCNATTTTCACAGCAGACTTCATTGTATTGGCCTCCATAANTACATCTACAACACCNCCGAAAGTTTCTATTAATTTNGTATTGTCTTTGCCTAGGCAAATGATTGCAGTAACCTTCTTAGANACTANTGGGAGTAGCTCATCGTAATTATTGCCTTTATCAACGCCACCACAAATCCAAATGACAGGTGCAGACATGCTGTCAATAGCATACCAAGCTGCATTAACATTGGTTGCTTTAGAATCGTTTATGTAATCAACTCCGTACACCTTTAATACAGGTTCTAAGCGGTGTTCAATCTTTTCAAAGTCTGCCAGACAGCCTCTTACAATATCATTGGTTATACCCAATAATTTTGCAGCAATACCACCTGCCATTGAATTATAGCTGTTGTGCTTTCCTTGTAAAGCTAATTCGTGAATATTCATAGTTAACTGCTCTAGATTACTATTAATGTTAATTTCTTCTCCTATTAGACTTGCGCCTTTGGCAATTTTATATTCTCCAAAAGGAACCTTTTCAGCGTTCACTTTTGGAAGGTTTTTCAGTATCCAATCGTCGTCATTCCAATAGATGAAATAATCGTCTTTAGTTTGATTTTCAGCTATGCGCATTTTAGAAGCCACATAGTTTTTCATTTCTCCATCGTAGCGATCTAAATGATCTGGACTAAGATTTAAGAGTATGGAAATAAATGGCTTAAAATCGTAAATATCGTCCAGTTGAAAACTACTCAACTCTAACACCCAATAATCATGATCAGAGCGCGCTAAACATCTTGCGAAGCTATCGCCAATATTACCAGCCAAAGCAACATCAAAGCCTGCCTTCTCAAGGAGGTAGTTGATGAGACTTGCGGTTGTTGTTTTACCATTACTCCCAGTTACAGCTATTATTTTCCCTTGGCAATACCGATAAGCAAACTCAATTTCTGAAAGAACGTTTATCCCTTTAGATCTAGCCTTTTTAAGTAAGGCTGTTTCAGGAATTCCTGGGCTTTTGATAAGCAGTTCAGCAGTTAAGATTCTAGCCTCATCATGCATTCCTTCTTCCCAATTAATATTATTTTTATTAAGCGCTACCTTATAGTTTTCTTTTACGCTTCCATAATCACTTACAAAAACATCAAATCCTTTTTGTTTGGCTAAAATAGCTGCGCCAACTCCACTCTCACCAGCTCCTAATACGGCTATCATTATTAACGAAGTTTAAGGGTAACAAAACTTAAAATAGCGAGCATAATACCAACAATCCAAAAACGAGTCACTATTTTACTCTCATGCATTCCTGTTTTCTGGTAATGATGATGTAATGGAGACATTAAAAATATTCGTTTTCCTTCTCCGTATTTTTTCTTGGAATATTTAAAATAAGAAACCTGTAAAACCACAGATAAATTTTCGACAAAAAAGATCCCACAGATAATTGGGATAAGTAGTTCTTTTCGAATTGCTATAGCAAAAACTCCAATAATTGCTCCTATGGCAAGGCTGCCTGTATCTCCCATAAATACTTGAGCTGGGTATGAGTTGTACCATAAAAAACCGAAGCAAGCACCGACAAATGAACTTATAAAAACAACCAGTTCTCCAGAATTAGGGATGTACATAATATTTAAATAATCAGCAAAAATTATATTCCCAGAAACATAAGCGAAAATGGCTAGAACTAGACCAATAATAGCAGATGTTCCAGTAGCCAAACCGTCTATACCATCAGTTAAATTGGCGCCATTTGAAACAGCAGTTACAATAAAAATAACCATCGGAATAAAAACCAACCAAGCCCAATCCTCCGCTTTCTCAACAGCCCATGTTAAAAGATCAGCATAATCAAATTCATTATTTTTAAAGAAGGGAATGGTAGTCATGGTAGATTTTATATCGGACTGAACGTAAACTAATTCTGCGCTATCGCTCTGGTTAACAACCTGATCTCTCATCACAACATCAGGATGGAAATAGAGAATTAAGCCTACTATAATTCCTAATGAAACCTGTCCAAGTATTTTAAANTTTCCNGCTAAGCCATCTTTGTCTTTTTTAAACACCTTAATATANTCNTCTAAAAAGCCAATAAGNCCCATCCAAACAGTTGTTATAAGCATTAAAATAATGTAAATATTATCTAGTTTGGCAAATAATAAGGTGGGTATTAAAATTGCACTTAAGATAATAATCCCACCCATGGTTGGCGTTCCTGCTTTTTCAGTTTGACCTGCCAAACCTAGATCTCTTATAGACTCTCCAACTTGTTTGGAGGCTAGGTATTTAATTATATATTTTCCGAAAATCATGGAAATTAATAAAGATACAATTACCGCCATAGCAGCTCTAAAGGAAATGTATTGAAATACTCCAGCACCGGTTAGGTCAAAAGTTTCGTGCAAGTAATTAAATAAATAGTAGAGCATACGTTTAGTCTTTAAAATGTGCTTTTAATTCAGCCATATCATCAAAAGAGAGTCGCTCTCCATTAATTTCTTGGTATTTTTCGTGACCTTTTCCTGCAACCAATATAATATCACCAGAACCACACAGTCTCAACCCTAAGTTTATGGCTTCCCTTCGAGACTCGAGACTAATTATTTTTTTTAGTTGACTAGGGGTTAAACCCAANTTCATATCTTCTATTATGGANTTTGGGTTTTCACTTCTNGGATTATCGGATGTTAAAATAACTTGATCTGCCAAANTGCANGCAATAGCAGCCATAAGAGGTCTTTTTCCTTTATCTCTGTCGCCACCACACCCAACAACACAAATCACCTTTTCGGTTCCACTNCGAATAATATCTATTGTTTTTAAAACATTTTCTAAAGCATCTGGAGTATGAGCGTAGTCTACTATTGCGGTAATACCTGAGTCGGTTTTAAAATGCTGAAATCTTCCATCAACAGGGTTTAATGCAGATAAAACTGTTAGCGTTTGTAAAGCATCTTCACCTAGTTCTACAGCNGCAGCGTATGTTAAAAGTATGTTAGCCGCATTAAAGTGNCCAATTAATTTTGTGTGTACCTCAAGACCATTAATATTTAGGTGTAAACCACTAAATTGACTCTCTATTATTTTACATTTATAATCGGCTACAGANCGAAAAGCAAAAGNTTTTTTTGTTGCTTTNGAATGGNGCAACATGGTAGCTCCNTGTTTGTCATCTTTATTTACGATNGCAATTGCATTTGAAGAAAGTTGATCAAAAAACTTCTTTTTTGCTCGAATGTAATCATCAAAAGATTTATGGTAATCTAAATGATCTCTACTGATATTAGTAAACAATGCAATATCGAACTCTAAACCCGATATTCTGCCTTGAGCTATGGCATGAGAACTGACCTCCATAAAGCAATACTTGCAACCTGCTGTTACCATTTCTTGCATCAGTTGATTTAAACGAATCGCATCAGGAGTAGTATGAGTTGCGTTAAATGAGGAAGGACCAATTTTGTATACAACAGTTGACAACAAGCCAGCTTTGTAACCCATTGCCTGAAATAAATTGTGTAAAAGTGTTGCAACGGTCGTTTTACCATTTGTACCAGTTACACCAACTAATTTTAGTTTTTCTGATGGATTATCATAAAAATTTGACGCAATAATTCCTAAGGATTGAGCCGAATTTTTAACCTTTATATAAACCACTTTAGGGTTTATGGTTTGTGGTAAATTTTCACAAACTACNCCAATAGCCCCTTTACTAATTGCGGAATCTATAAAAGAATGTCCNTCAGAAAGGGTTCCATTAACAGCNATAAAAAGACTGTCTTTTTGCACTTCTCTNGANTCAAAACAAATATGTGGAATCGCAAAATTGGTGCTTCCCTCAATGCNTTCTAAATCTACTTTGTACANTATGTCTTTGAGNAGTTTCATTACAATAAACTAAGTGTTACTTTTTGATTATCCTTATAAAGTTGACCCGTCTTTAAGGATTGATTCGCTACTTTTCCCTTTCCAAAAACAGCTACAGATAAGCCTAAGTTTTCCAAAAGATAAACAGCATCCATAGAAGACATCCCAAGAAGGTCAGGCATAACACCATCTTTGATACTAAGAGGGTTAAAACCAGTATTAGATGCGTTTAACCACAAGTTGTTTGCTGAGGATTGATAGAGCGGGTGCTTCAGTTCTTTATAAATTTGGTTCAGTTCAAACGAAAGTCCTTTATCGCTAGTTGCCATAGCGCTTTTATTTAGTGGAACTGAAACAGGTTCTTCTGCATATAACGAATTTCTAATTTCTTTAAAAACAGGAGCCGCAACAATATTCCCATAAAAGCCGAGCTCTTTTTTTGGTTTTGTAACCACAACAATACAGGAGTAATTTGGGTTATTTGCAGGAAAATACCCTGCAAAAGAGGCTCTATAATCGGAACTATAGGAGCCTTCACTTGCAATTTTGGCAGTTCCTGTTTTACCCGCGCAAGAATACATTTTTGAGTAGATGTTTTTAGCAGTCCCATTTTTAACGACACCAACTAATAAATCTTTAAGAATGGAGATAGTGTTTTGCGAGCAAATACTAGGCTTTAGAACTTCAACTTTTTTTGAGGTTACAATTTGCTCTCCACGCTGTATCCGATCTACTAGATAGGGTTTAACCATCTCACCATCATTAGCGACGGCATTGTAAAGAGCTAAAATTTGCAGTGCACTCATCTTTAACTCGTAACCATAAGAAATCCAGGGTAAAGAAACACCAGACCAGGTAGAATCGTTGCTGTTTTTTATCCAAGGTTCTGCCTCACCTAAAAGCTCAAAATCTAATTTATTACTTACACCCAAACGAGCTAATCGATCGATAAACTCTTGTGGCTTATCTTCATACAGATCAACAATAGTTCGAGCAATTCCAATATTTGAAGAGACTTCAAAAGCTCTTGCAATGGAGATTTTACCATGCCCACCTCGATGTGCATTTGANTCTCTCATTTTTCGATCGTAAAATTCAAANACGCCATTTTTGGTNTCAACTATACTAGATGTATCGATCTTNCCATCTTCTAAAGCNACCAATAGAGAGGCTAACTTNAAGGTAGAACCNGGCTCGTATGCNGCACCAAAAGCAAAATTGAAANTCTCTGCATACTTTTCTTCAGCAGTCCTTTGTAAACTTGACATGGCTCGAATTGCTCCGGTTTTAACATCCATTAAAATAACTGAGCCACTCTCAGCTTGGTATTTTTCAAGGCTACTTAGGAGTGCAGATTGGGCTATATCTTGTATGCGAATATCTATAGTAGCATATATATCAGCACCAGATTCTGGCTCAACATCCTCAGAATTGCTAAGAGGCTTCCATACCCCACCGTTAATTTTCTGCATCATTTGCAGTCCATTTTCACCTTTTAAATATTTGTCAAAAGATTTTTCTATTCCTACACCATAGGTACCATTTATATAACCAATAGTTCTACCGCATAAATATTTAAAGGGTTTAGTTCTACTTGTTTGCTGTGTATATACAAAACCGCCTTTGAATCTACCTTTATTTAAAATAGGCAACTTTTTAACCTCTTGCAATTCTGAATATCTAACACCAGATTTAAGTTTAAAGTATTGTTTTTTAGCAAGTCTAGATTGGTAGATTTTTTTCTCGAGCTGCTCCTTACTTTCATCCTTAAATATAGCTGCTAAACCTTTAGCTAGTTTTTTATAGTTGTTATTGAAAAGTGTATCTGAGGGCTGAGTAGCGTCTATTGCAATGGTATACACAGGCATTGAAGTCGCTAATAAATTTCCTTTTAAATCGTATATATTTCCTCGAGGAGATGGGATTTCTTTTAAGGCTAAGACTGGGTCATTTTGACCTAAACGCTCTGTCATTTCGGATTGAACCTTAAGTAAATGAATAAATATAGCCATAGCAGCAAGTGTAATTAGCGAACTAATTAGCAAAACTCGTAAGAATATGGCTTTTTTATCTATCATATCTACTCTTGAACATTTAGTACAAACGGAGCCACTCGAGACTTTAAAAGACCAATAGATTGAACATCTTGGGCAACTTTTGTCGGTTTACTTAAGGACATTAATTGTGTTCTCATATCTATATGTTTTGACCTCAAATCTTTTAATTGCTCATTTAGTTTACTCATCTGAAAAACCTTACGATCTACTTGATGAGAACTGTAAATAACCAGAATAGCCAATGAGGAGATAAAGAGAATCATACGCCAAGAACTGTCAATCAATTTATAAGGAGCTACTTTAGTAACGTAAAGGTCTTTAACCCTGATCCTAAGTAAATAAAACAGCTCATTCCACTTTGATTTCATAATGACTTATAATTTTTCTGATACTCTTAATTTTGCACTTCGTGCGCGGTTATTCTTTTCAACCTCTTCCACCGAAGGTAGTATTG
>NYWQ01000026.1 GCA_002685115.1 Flavobacteriales bacterium
GAATGCAGCAGCCCAAGGCGGTTTTACGCACGTTGCTCTTATGCCCTCAACCGAGCCTAGTATTCAAACAAAATCTGATGTGAGCTACATACTAAATCAAAATGAACACCATATTGTAGACATTCATCCTATGGGAGCGTTAACCATTAACAGAAAAGGGGAACAACTCACAGAAATGTTCGATATGCATCAAAATGGTGCCCTAGCTTTTAGTGACGACAAACGCTCTATCAACAATGCAAACTTGATGAAAATAGCGCTTTTGTATGCCAAGAATTTCAAAGGATTGATTATGTCTTTTTCATCTGAAAGTAAAACAGCAGAAAAAGGACAAATGAATGAAGGAATTACAAGTACAAAATTGGGATTAAAAGGAATCCCCTCTGTTTCAGAAGAACTTCAAATTGCCAGAGATTTACAATTGTGTGAATACACAGAAGCAAAGTTGCATTTTTCTACCATTAGTTCTGCTAAATCTGTAGATCTTATAAGAGAAGCTAAAACCAAAGGACTAAACGTAACTGCAGATGTAAGCTCCTACCATTTACTTTTGAACGATACAGAATTAGAGAGTTACAATAGTAATTTGAAAGTAAACCCACCGTTGCGAACCGATAACGATATAAAAGGTTTAAAACAAGGAATAAGTGACGGTACAATAGATGCGATATGTTCAGATCATTATCCGCAAAACATAGAAAACAAAAAATGTGAATTTAATTTGGCTGCCTTTGGAATGATTAATTTAGAAACCTGCTTTTCCTCAGCTAACACTGCGCTTAAAGATGCAATGGATTTGGCTGTGATTGTTGAAAAACTAAGCACAAAACCTAAGTCTATACTAGGCCTAAAAACGTCAGCAATAGAAGAAGGGAATTTAGCTGATTTGACCTTATTTGATCCAAGTATAAAATGGATTTATCACGAAGAAAACATTGTATCTAAGTCTAAAAATAGTCCGTTAATAGGCCGAGAATTTACAGGTAAGCCCATTGCTATTGTAAATAATGGACAACTATCAATTTGTAAATAACGCATCGTTTTATTTTTAAAACGCATAAATAAATGACCAAAATTGGAAAAACAACCTAATCAGAATCCAACCGTAACAACCCCGCCATGGATTCGAAAGAGTTTTAGTTTATTGGAATTTATTTCGCCTTACCTAGCTTCTAAATTAGCACAGCTATTGTTTTTTACGCCTATACGATTTAGAGTTCCAAAAAAGGAACTTGGGTACTTAAAAGCAGCACAAACCAAAACCATTGCTTTCAAAAAAAACAACGTTAAACTATACGAATGGGGAAATGCAGAAAAGGGTGTTTTACTTGTTCACGGCTGGTCTGGACGTGCCACACAAGTAGCACATTTGACAAATCCACTTTTAGAGGCCGGTTTTAAAGTATACAGTTTTGACGCGCCAGCACATGGAAATTCTAATGGAAGACACTCCCACTTTTTAGAGTTTTCCGAATTGATTTTTGAGCTTAAAAAAAGGCATCTGGATATAGAATACATTGTAGGTCACTCCATGGGTGGTTCTGCCTGTATTCATGCTATTTCTGAAGGTTTAGATATAAAAAAATGTGTTAGCATTGCATCTCCATCAAATATTGACTGGGTATTGAATTCTTTTTGCACGCAAATTAATGTATCAACAAAGGTTGAAAAACGAATAAAAAAACAAATCGAAAGTAAATTTAATGCCAAATTTGAAGAATTTAGCGTGCGTACTTTGGTTAAAAAGGTAAGCCTACCGGGTTTAATCATTCATTGCAAAGACGATCAAGACACGCCCTTTGAAGCTGCTCAAGAAATTCATAAGAACTGGAAAAATAGTACTTTAGTGCTCACCAAAAATTTAGGGCACCGTAGAATTCTTAAAGACAAAGAATTTGCGCAAACAATTATTGACTTTTTAAAATCTTAAACTATGCTTAAGGCGCTACCAACATTAAAAAATACAGATTCAAATAACTTTTACTTATTGGCAGGTCCATGTGCTATAGAAGGTGAAGAAATGGCTTTCGAAATCGCTGAAAAAATTAAACAAATTACAGATAAACTTGAAATTCCATTTATATTCAAAGGATCGTATCGAAAAGCAAATCGCTCAAGGTTAGATTCGTTTACTGGAATTGGTGATCTTAAAGCCCTAAAAATACTGCAAAAAGTAGGAGCCCATTTTAACATTCCTACGGTAACAGATATTCATTCCGCAAATGAAGCTGCACTTGCAGCTGAGTATGTGGATGTACTTCAAATTCCGGCTTTTCTTTGCAGACAAACAGACTTATTGGTGGCGGCGGCAAAAACTGGCAAAGCCATAAACATAAAAAAAGGCCAATTTTTATCAGCAGAATCAATGCAATTTGCAGCTCAAAAAGTTTTAGATTCTGGAAATCCTAATGTAGCTATTACAGACAGAGGAACAATGTTTGGTTACCAAGATCTAGTGGTTGATATGCGAGCCATTCCGGCAGTTCAAAACCTAGGTTTTCCTGTTATACTTGACGTAACTCATTCCTTACAAACGCCAAATCAAAACTCGGGAGTTACAGGAGGTAAACCTCAGTTGATAGAAACCATTGCAAAAGCGGGTATTGCTTCTGGCGCAGACGGGATATTCCTAGAAACACACCCAAATCCTGCTGAAGCTAAATCAGATGGAGCTAATATGTTGCCCTTAGCTCAATTGGAAGATTTACTTACCAAGTTGGTACGGGTAAGAAAAGCAATACTCTAAAACGAAGCAATACAGGAACTAAAACATTCCTCTACTTGAAACTCTTTTTAGACCCAACAAACGGTCGTATCCTAAATTGTAATCGTATAAGTAAACTAGGATGGTGTAATCCTGACCTGTTTGAAAATAATTTCCGTCTATTTGTCTAGAACTTGGCAACTGAGAACCCTCCGGAACAAATAAATAACTGTAGTTGTAATACCCCTGTTTCAAATACAAGGAAGTTTCATAACATTCAACATCCGTATTATAATCAAGTACAGCATTGTCATTAAATTGCCAATCGGTAAGCCCACCGTATAAATACAAAGATCCAGCGTCGACAAAAGGTTTTTGCTTTAGGCAAAAATTTACCCAAACATAATCAGCTTCAATATTGGCATTGTTTTTCTCTAAAATATTAGGCACATAATACCCTTCAATGTCGTCATAAAAACTGTAGGCTTCATTTCCTCTTGGATAATCTGGATACAATAAAACGACATCAGTAGAATCGTAAATTATTTTTTGAACACGCTCAGTGTAAAAACGAACACTTTTTGTATCGAAAAAACGGTACTCATTCCCAGCTTCAAAACTAGATTCCTCTTCAAAATCGTAAACCAATTTTTTACGCTCTACAAAACTAGGGACTAAATCTGTAATTGCGTTGTCCCATCGATGGCCTTGGTAAATAGCCAAGTGAACGTCTCTAACAGGATTAACATANTCTATATTAGTGAAATTTACCGTAATATCAATTTCATGATCCGTATACCGACCTTGGGCTAAGGTTGCCTGTTGTACTTTAGCTCCAACAAGTAAAGAGGGATCGTACACCATAAAACGTTTTGTAAATAATATCTTATTGTTGTTGTCCGGATCGTAGACTGTGATTATGTAGTTACCCGTTTTTGTAAATATAAAGTCATTGTTAGGGAAAAACAATTCGTAATGAACATAAGATTGTTTGGTGGTGAATGAAAAATCGTAATCGTAAATATAATTATCGGCAAAGCCACTCATAAACTCACTAGAATGTAAATCTGAAACCGTCCAATTGGCATTGCAATGNGTAAAAGAATACATGAAATCTTTTGCATTTAATTCAAGTTCATCAAATTGCAAGCGTAAAAACTGAGTAGAATTTAACGGAATTAGCGGTAATTCAAGCAAAGATTCTGAAGGTGTAAGAAGAACAGATCTAGCGTCTTCACTAAAAATAGAATCCTTTAACAAAGCTCCATAATTCCAAATAGGCTGAGCCACCACAACCTGAAAATAGCTCAATAAAAAAAACAAAAANATNTTTAAATGTNCGTTCACTTTTAGCGNTGTTAATTTTTTATAAAAGTACATTTTATTTTATCTTTGTAAGGTATTATAAAAAGGGCTTATATTAAATCATTCTAAATAAATAATTCTTTTTAGAAACCCCCTTAAAATACCTATTTTTGCATTTCAAAACTAGGATTAATCAATCTCTCAAAATAGGCATGTCTAAAGACATTCGTATAAAAAAAGGTGTAAGTATCAAGCTGACAGGCTCAGCAGATAGAGTTTATGCCAATATTCCTTCATCGGAATATTACGTTATAAAGCCCTCAGATTTTATTGGATTAAAACCCAAACTAACCGTAAAGGTNGGGGATAAGGTTCAAGCTGGATCTTCTTTATTTTTTGATAAAGAAAATCCAGATGTAATTATTGCCTCTCCCGTTAGTGGTGAAATCTCCGAAATCTTTCGTGGCGAAAAAAGAAAAATTCTTTCTGTAGTCGTAAAAGCAGATGCTGAAATCTCCTACAAAGAATTCTCCAAAGCAAAAGCAAAAGATGTAACGCGAGCGCAAATCATCGAACAGATGTTGGCATCTGGCTTATGGCCATTTGTACGTCAACGTCCTTTCGCTGTTATTGCGAATCCGGCTGACATGCCAAAGGCTGTATTTATTTCAGCTTTTGACTCTGCGCCTCTTACATGCGATAGCGATTTTGTTTTACACGGTATGGAAGAAGAGTTCCAAGCTGGTTTAGATATTGTTGCAAAGCTAACCGATGGCAAAACACATTTAAATTTAGATGGGAATTCCAATTCCTCGTCTGTATTTACGAGTGCTAAAGGAGTTCAAATAAACAATGTATCAGGACCTCACCCTGCTGGAAATGTTGGTGTGCAAATTCACCATATCGATCCTATTAATAAAGGTGAAGTAGTATGGTACATGTATCCCCAGGATGTAGTTGCTATTGGACGGTTATTTAGCCAAGGTAAATACGACGCTACGCGCTTGATTGCCCTAGCAGGTTCTCAAGTTGTAAAACCTCGTTACTACAGAACTATGCAAGGTGCATCTATTACGGCACTTACTGAAGCTAATATTAAACCTGGAGAAAGTCGATACATCAGTGGTAATGTACTCACTGGAAACAAGATTGCAGCAGATGGAAACTTAGGTTTTTACCACAATGAAATATCTGTTATTTCAGAGGGTAAAGAACAAGAATTCTTAGGTTGGTTACTTCCAGGTTTAAGTAAATTCTCATTATCCAGAACATTCTTCTCTTGGATGAACCCAAAGAAAGAATACCCTATTTCTGCCAATATGAATGGCGAAGAGCGTGCTTACGTTGTAACAGGTCANTATGAANCTGTACTTCCAATGGATGTNCACCCGCAACATCTCATAAAATCAATCATGATTGGNGACATAGAGTTGATGGAGAATTTAGGNATCTATGAAGTTGNCGAAGAAGATCTCGCTCTTTGCGAATTTTCATGTACNTCAAAAATCCCCGTTCAAGAAATTCTTAGNGAAGGTTTGGATCTNGTAAAAAAAGAATGTAGCTAAAAACAAAACCATGAAATTATTCAAAAATGTACTTAATGNTATAAAGCCTCACTTTGAGCAAGGTGGTAAACTTGAAAAGTTATACCCTGCTTACGATGCTTTTGAAACATTTTTATTTGTACCTGATCATACCTCAAAGTCAGGTTCTCACATACACGATGCAATTGATCTAAAAAGAACAATGTTTAGTGTAATTATTGCCCTACTTCCTGCACTTATTTTTGGGATGTGGAATATCGGTTACCAACACTTTACTGCAATTGGTGTAGAAGCACAGCTTATGGATGCGTTTTTATACGGTGCTTTAAGAGTTCTTCCTATGATTGTTGTTTCCTATGGAGTTGGTTTAGGAATTGAATTTGCATTTGCAATTTCCAGAGGTCACTCTGTAAACGAAGGGTACTTGGTTACGGGTTTATTAATCCCAATGATTATGCCTGCAGACTTACCCTTATGGATGCTAGCTATATCTGTTGCCTTTGCTGTTGTTATTGGTAAAGAAGTATTTGGTGGTACAGGAATGAATATATTAAATCCTGCACTTACTGCCAGAGCATTTTTATACTTTGCCTACCCAACGGTTATGTCAGGAGATAAAGTATGGGTTTCTTTAAACAACCAAATGCCGGTAGACGGATATTCTGGTGCAACAGCATTATCCGATGCTTACAATGGACTAGTTGATAAAGTACCCTCGCTACTAGAGAGTTTTATTGGTACAATTCCAGGTTCTGCTTCCGAAACGTCTGCCTTACTTATATTAGTAGGAGCTGCGTATTTAATAGCCACAGGAATTGGTTCATGGAGAGTGATTATATCTGGAATTGTTGGAGGTATTGTTATGGGTATGATTTTTAACTACTTCTCTGCTTCTATTGAAAGTACAAATTACTTGTTGAAAATAAATCCAATACATCAAATTTGCTTAGGCGGATTCTTNTTTGGAGTNGTCNTTATGGCTACNGNCCCNGTATCTGCTGCACAAACAAACACAGGTAAATGGATTTATGGTTTTCTAATTGGACTGCTNGGNATNCTAATNAGAGTGGTTAATCCNGCCTATCCAGAAGGAATTATGATGGCAATNCTATTTATGAATGTGATGGCACCTTTAATAGACCACTATGTGGTTGCCGCAAACATCAATAGAAGAATGAAACGAGTAAAAACGGCTTAATTCACAGATATGGCAATCAATAAAAACAGTAACGGGTATACATTCACTTTCGCTATTTTGATGGTGGTAGTGGTTGGCACCTTGTTAGCGGTAGCCTCCCAAGGGCTTAAGTCGCGTCAAGATAAAAATACATCTGACAAAAAAATGATCAACATTTTAAGTGCAATTAAAGTCGAGGCAACTCGAGAAAATGCTCAAGAAATGTTTGACACTTACGTAGTTGAATCTAAAATTATTTCTGGAAAGGATATAAGTGCAGCTGCATTTGATGTGGATATTCAAAAGGAGTTTAGAGATAAAAATTTAAAATTATCTGACCGTAACTACCCTCTGTACATATGTGAAAAGAACGGTTCTAGATACTACGTAATTCCAGTAGTTGGTACGGGTCTTTGGGGTCCTATTTGGGGCTTTGTAGCTCTAGAGTCTGATTACAAAACCATTTACGGTGCAACCTTTGATCATAAAGGAGAAACACCAGGTTTAGGAGCCGAAATAAAGCAAGGTTTTTATTCGGATCAATATGCCGGTGAGATGGTCGCAGATACCTCAGGTACTTTCTTACCCATTGTGGTTGTAAAAGATGGTTCTGGTAAAGGAATGAACTCTAAAGTAGATGGTATAACTGGAGGAACAATTACTTCTAAAGGTGTTGAAGAAATGACAACGCGAACTTTAGCAGTCTATGTAAACTACTTCAACGCTTTAAACAACTAATTATGTCAGAAAAGAAAGAAGAACTTTTCTCTAAAAAGAATCGCAAATTGATGACTGATCCCCTAGACGGGTCAAATCCAATTTCTGTACAAGTATTAGGAATCTGTTCTGCATTGGCGATTACAGTTCAAGTAGAACAAGCATTTGTAATGTCAGCAGCAGTAATGGCTGTAATGGTATTTGGAAATATTATCGTTTCGGCAATGCGAAACCTAATTCCTTCAAGAATACGTATTATAGTCCAATTGGTCATTGTAGCAGCCTTAGTAATTTTGGTTAACGAATTGCTGAAAGCCTTTATGCCAGATGTATCAGAAAAACTATCTGTATTTGTAGGTTTAATTATTACAAACTGTATCATTATGGGACGTTTGGAAGCCTTTGCTTTAGGAAACAAGGTTTGGCCATCGTTTTTAGATGCTATCGGAAACAGTATAGGTTATGCATGGATACTAGTTGTGGTTGCTTTTTTTAGAGAATTATTTGGTTCCGGAAAAATATTAGGATTCCAAATCATACCAGAATCTTTTTATGAAGCAGGTTACATGAACAATAACATGATGATTTTGCCACCGATGGCTTTAATTACTGTAGCCTTAATTATCTGGGTACAAAGAAGTAAAAATACTGACCTAATCGAAGAAAACTAACCGTATGCAAGATTTAGTAAATATATTCGTCAAGTCCGTCTTTGTAGACAATATGATTTTTGCATATTTCTTAGGGATGTGTTCTTACCTAGCTGTTTCAAAAACAGTAAAAACAGGAGTTGGACTGGGTGCCGCTGTAATATTTGTTTTGGGTATTACTGTACCTATCAATTACTTATTAGAAAACTACGTTTTAAAAGCAGGAGCTTTAGCATGGCTATCAGATGATTTAGCAGATGTAGATTTATCTTTCTTAAGTTTTATCATGTTCATTGCAGTAATTGCTTCCATGGTTCAGTTGGTAGAGATGATTGTTGAAAAAGTATCTCCAGCACTATATGGTGCTTTAGGAATTTTCCTTCCATTGATTGCGGTAAACTGTTCCATCTTGGGTGGTGCACTGTTTATGCAAGAAAGACAGTACTCGACCATCGCAGAGGCTACAGCTTTTGGCTTAGGTTCTGGTTTTGGTTGGTTACTTGCAATCGTTGCTATAGCAGCAATTCGCGAAAAAATTCGTTATTCAAATGTTCCTGCCCCACTACGTGGATTGGGTATAACATTTATTATAACAGGCTTAATGGGTATAGCTTTTATGAGCTTTATGGGTATTCAATTATAATTCTGAAAAGACAGAAATATGCTTACACTTATAACAACATTATTGGTATTTCTAGCGGTAGTATTAGCGCTGGTTGGAGTCCTACTTTTTGCAAAAGCTAAACTTTCTCCGGGTGGAAAAGTTAAGATTATCGTAAACGGTAAAAAAGAAATAGAAGTTGATGCGGGTAGTACAATACTCTCTACACTTGGAGAAAACAAGATATTTTTACCCTCAGCTTGTGGTGGTGGTGGAACTTGTGCCATGTGTAAATGTCAGGTTACTGAAGGTGGAGGAGAAATTCTTCCTACAGAAAAGCCTTACTTCTCCCGTAAAGAAATCGCAAATGATTGGCGATTGGGTTGTCAGGTAAAAATTAAAAATGACATGAACATTAACATTCCTGAAGAAATTTTTGGAATAAAAAAATGGGAATGTGAAGTCATTTCTAATTACAATGTAGCTACTTTCATAAAAGCTTTTGTAGTAAGACTTCCTGAGGGAGAAACATTAGATTTTGAAGCCGGTGGATACATTCAAATAGATGTCCCTGAGGTTGAGGTAGACTTTAAAGATATGGATATTAGTCCAGATCCATCTGACCCAGCAGGGCCAGACAAGTATAAAAGTGAGTGGGATAAGTTTGGTATATGGCCTTTAAAAATGAAGAACGATGAAGAAATCTTCAGAGCTTATTCTATGGCTAACCACCCTGCAGAAGGTAATATAGTAATGCTAACCATTCGTATAGCCACACCTCCATGGGACAGAGCTAAAAATGATTGGATGGACGTAAATCCTGGAATTTGTTCCTCTTATATTTTCTCTCGTAAAGTAGGAGATAAAGTAACTATTTCTGGCCCTTATGGAGAATTCTTTATAAAAGACAATGAATCAGAAATGGTTTATATAGGTGGAGGTGCAGGAATGGCACCTATGCGTTCGCATTTATTCCACTTATTCCATACGTTAAAAACCAAACGTAAGGTAACTTACTACTACGGTGGACGTTCTAAAAAAGAATTGTTCTATGTAGAAGATTTCCGTCAGATAGAACGTGAATTTGAAAACTTTAAATTTCATCTTGTGCTCTCTGAACCTGGACCAGAAGACAACTGGAACGAAAAGAAAAGTTTGGACGATAATGGAGATGGATTCTTAGGGTTTGTTCACAATGCAGTGATCGATCATCACTTAAAACCTCACGATGCTCCAGAAGATATAGAATTTTATTTCTGTGGTCCACCAATGATGAATCAAGCCGTTATTAAAATGTGCGATGATTGGGGTGTTCCAGAAGAAAATGTTGCCTTTGATGATTTTGGAGGTTAATTATTTAAACTAAAAAAAAGACCCGCAAAATGCGGGTCTTTTTTTTTCATAATTCTTTGAAATTCAATATCAGCTGGTAAAAAAATAACGACCCCTTTAATTATTTGATTAAATTTGATTGGTTACAATTACTAAAATAAAATGAGATGAAACACCTTCTAATCCTAGTATCAGTCCTACTCAGTTCGTGTGCTTCAAAATCGTCTAAAGAAGTTTTGGTTCGGAATTACGGATATACCCAAGGTACTACTTACCATATAAGCTACATGAGTTCTAATGCACAAACTTACCAGTCAGATATAGATAGTGTATTGCATGCAGTCGATAGGTCAATGTCTACTTATATAGACAGCTCTATGATAAGTAAAATCAACAGAAACGAATCTTATGAAGTAGATACATTATTTATACGTGTATTTGAAACAGCCCAAATGATTGCCAAAAAAACTCAGGGAGCTTTCGACCCTACTATTGCTCCAATGGTAAATTATTGGGGTTTTGGATTTGAAGAATTGTCTAAAAAAAACAAGGAAGATTTTACGAGTCTTAAAAGTTCAGTAGGCTATAAAAAGGTTTCAATCGAAAAAGGGAAAGTTAAAAAACTAGATTTGAATACGCAGCTAGATTTTAATGCAATAGCTCAGGGTTTTACTGTAGACCTTATCGCTGAACACTTAGAGAAAGTTGGTATTGCCAATTATATGGTAGAAATTGGTGGNGAAGTNAAATGCAAAGGCCNTAATGCAGATGCTAAACTTTGGCAAATTGGNGTAGACAAAACATCAGAAACCATACNAGAAGANCGATTCGAAGCAATTATTGAAGTTGAAAATACAGCTGTAGCTAGCTCAGGAAATTACAGAAAATTTAAGGTTGACGAAACAACTGGTATGAAATATGCGCATACCATAAACCCCTATACAGGCAAACCCGCTAAGAGTAATTTGCTAGGTGTAACCATCGTAACGGAATCCTGCATGATNGCAGATGCTACCGCTACAGCATTTATGGTNATGGGCTTAAANGCAAGTAAAAAATACTTAGAAAAAAATCCAGNANTAGAGGCACTACTTGTNTATTCTGATCCAAANGGAGACTTAAAAAAANACACAACAAAAGGCTTTAAAAAAATCCAAACATACAGNAGTAACTAATACATTTACANTAGCTTAAANNCTNTNACTTANNGTGTTTTNATCTAGAGANGATCACTAAAAAAATNATATNTAATATCGAAACCNATAACATGAAAATCGTATTTGCCACCAATAACCCAAATAAACTTGAAGAAATTCAAATGTTAATGCCTGAGGGAATCGAAATTGTAAGCCTANAAGANATNGGNTGTACAGAAGATATTCCAGAAACAGGTANCACATTAGAAGCAAATGCTTTTCAAAAAGCACATTACCTAAAAGAANACTACGGATTTGATTGTTTTGCGGACGATACTGGTTTAGAAGTGGAGGCTTTAGAAGGTGCACCAGGAGTTTATTCTGCACGCTACGCAGGTCCAGAAAGATCAGCAGAAGCAAATATGAACAAAATTTTACGAGAGCTTAAAGGGCACGAAAATCGAAAAGCAGAGTTTAGGACAGCAATTGCACTCATTCTTAATGGTGAAGAGCACCTTTTTGAAGGTGCTGTAGCCGGATCAATTAATGAAACCAAATTAGGAGAAGATGGCTTTGGCTACGACCCCATATTTATACCAGAAAAGCAAGAAAAAAGTTTTGCACAAATGAGTTTGGTAGCTAAAGGTAAAATAAGTCATCGAGGGAGAGCCGTTCGGAAATTGATTGAATTTTTAAAACAAGTTTAAAATAATAAGGATAAGTAGNATNCATTTTTTNCCTAAAAATAGTATAACATTTACCTCAGACAAACTCATGAACAATAAGCAGNCAATTGAGGTTAAATTGTTAATATCTTAAAGCTNCAAAAAAGGTGAAATTTCAAAACATCTTTTATATTTGAAANAANTCAAANGAAACTGCATTANNCATGGGAAACTTCATTGTATCGGCCAGAAAATATAGACCACAAACCTTCGACACNGTTGTGGGGCAAAAGTCTATTACCAATACTTTGAAAAATGCAATCCTAAACAACCACTTAGCACAAGCATTTTTGTTTTGTGGTCCACGAGGTGTAGGTAAAACAACTTGTGCGCGTATTTTAGCTAAAACCATAAACTGTTTTAACATAAGCGANCAAACAGAAGCCTGCAACNCNTGTGAGTCTTGTACCTCATTTAANGAGCAGCATTCTTTTAATATTCACGAATTGGATGCAGCATCAAACAATTCGGTNGATGANATTCGAAGTCTNGTAGATCAAGTTCGAATTCCACCACAAGTTGGAGATCGAAAAATCTATATTATAGATGAGGTACACATGTTGTCTCANGCAGCATTTAATGCTTTTTTAAAAACATTAGAAGAGCCACCAGCTCATGCAATTTTTATTTTAGCAACTACCGAAAAGCATAAAATCATTCCAACCATTCTTTCTCGTTGTCAAATTTTTGACTTCAAAAGAATACAGGTAGAAGACGTAGCAAANCATCTAGCCGAAATATGTGAAAAAGAATCCATTGAATTTGAATCTGANGCACTCCANATAATTGGACAAAAAGCAGATGGAGCTTTGAGAGATGGACTTTCCATATTTGATAGAATGGTGAGCTTTAACCAAGCTAAAATAACCTATAAAGACACCCTAGAAAACCTTAATATTCTTGATTATGACTATTACTTTAAAGTAGTAGATCAGGCCTTAAAACAAAACATACCCTCTACTCTACTTACATTTAACGAAATTCTTAAAAAAGGATTTGACGGACATAATTTTATGAACGGACTCGCTGAGCATTTACGCAATGTATTGGTTTGTAAAAATCCTCAAACCATAGAACTTCTTGAAGTTGGCGATACCATCAAAACGAANTACCTGGAACAGTCTCAAAGCTGCCACCAAGATTTTATTTTAGCTGCACTAGAAATTTGCAACGAATGCGATGTTAATTACAAATCAAGTAGAAACCAACGCCTCCTGGCAGAACTAAGTTTAATGCAAATCTGCTCTCTATCTTCCGAAGGTGGATTAAAAAAAAAACGCCGTAAGTCATTCATCTTAGCACATACAGCTTATACAAATGCAACTACTACGGAGGTCAATAAAGTAGTACCTAAAAGCGTAAAAGAGCACATTAACAAAAGTCATACGCAAACCCCCGAAATATCCGAGCCTGCAAAAGCTCAAAAAGCTGTGCTAAAAAAAGCCAATCCTGAATTTATTAGTAAAATAAAGAAAGGAGGAATAGCTGGACTCTCNATCAATAAATTCCTTAACAAAAAAGAGGAAAACCAAGAAGATCAGGAATACGTCGTTGCAACTGGAGAAGCAAGGTCAGACTTTCACCAAGATCAATTGAACCCCCTTTGGTTAGAATTTGCTAAAACCATAGAAGCTAAAGGAAAAGTCTCTCTATTTCGATTGTTTTCAGATCAATTTCCAAAAATTGACGCCAATTTCTTACTACACTTCCCTGTAGAGAGCCAAGCACTTGCAGACGACCTACAGGTTGAAAAACCAGAGTTACTCTCTTTCTTACGCAAAAAACTAAACAACTTTGGTATCAACATTGATTTTCCACTCATTGAAGCTGAAAACACCAAAATGCTGTATACACCTCAAGACAAGTTTAAGCANATGGTAGAAAAGAATCAGCAATTACAGANCCTAAAGAAATCGCTCGATTTAGATTTACTCTAAAACATATCTAGTGCTCACCTAAAGAATGCAGGAATTTATTCTTGTAAATACAAACTAATGGAATTGTTCGACGAATCCTCAGATGGCATGCAAAATATCCTACCTAAAGAAGGAGAGGTAAATTATTTTGGAGCAATTATAAGTGCAGTAAAAGCAAAAAACTACCGCGAACAATTGTTAACTACAATTGATTGGCAAAATGATGTAATNCATATGTTTGGCAAAACAATAACNACCAAACGAAAAGTAGCCTGGTATGGAGATAAACCCTATAAGTACTCCTACTCAAATTCAACAAAGGTGGCCCTACCTTGGACAAAAGAATTGATGGAACTCAAAAGCAAAATTGAAGAAATTACAAACGAATCCTACAATTCTTGCTTACTCAACTTATACCATAACGGAAACGAAGGGATGGGATGGCATACTGATGCAGAAAAAGAATTGAAAAAAAACGGTACTATAGCATCAATGAGTATAGGAGCAGATCGAAAGTTTGTTTTTAAACATAAAATAAGTAAAGAGAAAGTTGCTCTAATTTTAAAAAATGGAAGTCTTTTGGTTATGAAAAACCAAACTCAAGACTATTGGTTACACAGTCTACCAACAACTAAATTAGTAAGTAAACCAAGAATAAATCTGACCTTTAGAACAATCATCGACAAGAAACTTTCTAGTAAACACGCTATGTAAATTAATAGAATTGCCTAATTTTATACAAGTCACTAGTATATAATATGTNAAAAAAGTGGCTTTCGTCTTTGTACTTATAAAAAATACATCATGATTCAAAAATTAATCTGCGCACTAATGATGACTTCTCTATTAACGCCAAAAATACTTTTCGATTTCAATAAAAAAGCAGAGATACAACAATGGTTTATTGTAGATGATGGAGTTATGGGCGGAAGATCTTCGGGTAATTTTAGTTTGAGTAACGAAGGTTATGGTGTTTTTGAAGGGAACATTTCATTAGCTAATAACGGAGGCTTTTCCTCCTTGCGTTATATTATACAAAAAACTTCCGTTAAAGATTTTACAAAAATTAGCCTTAAACTGAAAGGTGACGGAAAGAAATATCAGCTTAGGATTAAAGCGAATAACCAAGACTACCAGTCTTATATTATGCCATTTGAAACCTCAGGAGAATGGGAAGAAATAGAAATTTCACTACAAGAGATGTACCCGTCATTCCGTGGAAGAATATTAGACATACCAAACTTTGCTAATGAATACATCGAAGAGCTTAACATTTTAATTGGAAATAAGAAGAAGGAAAAGTTCAAACTCTTGTTAGATAAAATTGAATTGAAATAATTAAATACAATATATATATATTTACATTTGTACTATTTGTAAATAAAAAATAGCTGACAAAATAAAAATGTCACAACCTCCCTAAACTAAATTTAGTTCCAAATTAATATTATATAAAACTTGTATAAAAAAATTTATGAAAAAAAAAGTAAGGATTTTATCAATTGATGGAGGAGGAATAAAAGGGATAATACCAGCATATATAATTAAATATGCAGAAAATTATCTTCAAAAAAAGCACCGGGAACAAGTATTGCCGATCACTTTGATTTTATTGCAGGTACGAGTACAGGAGGTATATTAACTGGGCTGTATTTAACTCCTCATNATGAAATAAACAAAAAAAATAAATACACAGCAGCAGAAGCCCTAGATTTTTATGTAAAAAATGGAGACTATATTTTTAATAAATCAAAAGTTAAAAACTGGAAAAGATTGTGGGGGTTAATAAATGCTACAGAATACGATTCTAAAAATTTAGAGCAATTATTAATGGCTAAATTTGGCAACCTTTTAATGAGTAAATTATTGAAGCCATGCCTAATTACCACTTACAATCTTAACAGCAAATCAGCTTTCTTTTTTACAAGTAATGAAAATACTGATAAGAGAGAATTCTATGTTCGAGATGTGTTAAGATCTACATCTGCGGCACCAACCTATTTTACACCTGCAAAAATTAAAAACATTTCAAAAAAATGTATAAAAAACCCAAAACTTTCTAAAATGATTAATTTAGATGGGGGTGTATTTGCAAATAACCCAACAATGTGTGCATATGCAGAAGCAAGAAACACCAATTATAAGGATAGAAATAATAACGAACCCTCTGCAAATGATTTGTTAATTCTATCATTAGGAACTGGAGGTCGAGGATATAATATTGCGAATAAAGAAAAGAGTAATAGCTGGGGGCTTTTAAAATGGGCTAA
This sequence comes from Flavobacteriales bacterium, assembly GCA_002685115.1. Taxonomy (GTDB): domain Bacteria; phylum Bacteroidota; class Bacteroidia; order Flavobacteriales; family UBA7430; genus UBA6772. Next base: position 16,078 of record NYWQ01000026.1, read on the forward strand.
ACTAGTGCCAGATCTAATGATAGATGCAAGTATTGATACTGTAGCCTACCAAATGAATGAAATATTTCACTCACTAGGACCTAGTAAATCTAAAAATTACTTAAGAATTAACACTCCAGATAAAGATAGAAAATACGCCGTCGATATGTCTGATGCCTCTTCAGAAAATATACAAGAACTTTTAAAAGCAGGACAAAAAACACTTGAATATGCTAAAACAATCGGTTTAGATGAGTTTCTAGATGGACTTATAGATGTATAACTCTAGTTTCATAAACAATGAAATACGCTAAAATTTTGAGCAAATTCAAAAAACAAGATTTTTTTTATCTTTTTTGACTAATTATCTAAACAAAATCGTAAAATTAAATTTCATTAAAAAAAGGTGCTTAATCCTTGTGCATTTTTATGAAAAAAACCAACTATTAATATACTGATAGAGTATCTATTTAGTTTCTATTTTACTAAATTGGATGAGTAAAATATTCACCCTATTCTAGTCAATTAAAAAATATGATTCCGAAAATAATTCATCAAACCTGGAAGACAGATATTCCCCCTTCCAAGTGGATCCCTTTTATTGAAAAGGTTAAAAAATTAAATCCAGAATGGGAATATATATTATGGACAGATGCTGATAATGATGAATTTGTAAAAACCAATTTTCCTGATTTTTACAATGTATTTAATAACTTCTCAAGAGGCATAATGAGAGCTGATGTCATTAGGTATTTAATCATGTATAAAATAGGAGGAGTTTATCTTGACTTGGATTATGAAGTTTTGAAACCCTTTGAATTTGGAGACCACAAACTAATTCTTCCTTTAAACAGAAGCCTAAAATTTGGTGATAAAGAAAATACAATCGGAAACTGTTTTTTTGCATCAATCCCAAATCATAAATTTTGGGCAGATGTTATTTATGACTTACAACACAATACACCAGTGGTAACCNATTATTCTCAAATTGTACAAGCTACTGGCCCAAGACTCCTCAATAGAATTTATTCTAGAAACAAGTATCAAGACATCTATTTACCTGAAAGATTACTATACCATCCTCCATCTCCTAATAATCAGAAACAAATTAATACGATTAAAAATAATGGTGTTTCGTTAGGAATTCATCACCATTGGGGCAGCTGGAAAGAAAGATGGACTCTGACTTATATTAAAACTAAAATTAAAGATCTGTTCTAAATTTACAAAGTGGTAAAGTAAAACTGCATTTCAGTTAAATGGAAAAAATGGATGAATACAAAAACAAAATAATTGAAGGGAATTGCGTTCATGTCATGAGGAAATTTAGAGAAAATTCAATTGACCTTACATTGACATCTCCACCCTATGATAACTTAAGAGCCTACAAAGGTTATGTCTTTCCTTTTGATGCTATTGTAAAAGAATTGTATCGTATAACAAAAGATGGAGGAATTGTAGTTTGGGTAGTAAACGATGCTACAATTAATGGAAGCGAAACAGGAACGAGCTTCAAACAGGCTTTAAAATTTATAGAAGAAGGTTTCAATTTACATGATACAATGATATTTCAAAAAACNAATCCTATACCACAAATTTATAGGAAAAGATACAATGGTATTTTTGAATATATGTTTGTATTCAGTAAGGGAAAAGTTAAAACACATAATCCATTAAAAATTGACTGTTTACATGCAGGACTTCAACTTAATAGTACTACGTATAAAAACTATTCTAAGGGAGACCAAAAAAGAACTAAAATGGCAAATCCTGTAAAAAAGCAAAAAATAAAAGGAAATATATGGTCGTATGTNGTTGGNAAAAAGAAGGAAGACCAACAAGCAAAAGGACACCCTGCGCCCTTTCCTTGTCAATTAGCTCTTGACCACATAAATTCATGGACAAATACCGGAGATACAGTTCTTGATCCTATGAATGGAAGTGGAACTACTTGTATTTCTGCATTACAATTAGGTCGACAATATATTGGAATTGATATGAGTAAAGAATATTGTGATTTAGCTCGAACTAGAATAGCAAACTACAAAATAGAGAACTAATTTAGAAATTACATACTATTTAAAAAAAACGTCATCTAATTAGATGACGTTTTTAGTTAAAAATAAATAATTATGAAAACAATAAAATATAAAATATTAAAATGTAGATAAGACAGCTCTTTGCCATGTATCTGAAGCAACATAAATAAAACCATTTACAATTCTAATTTCTCCTAATGTTCCAGTATCTGATGAACTTGCTGGAGCAGTATTTAATGCGCTTAATTTAAATGATTGAGCTTCTGATTGACCCGATACTTTCAAATTATTTGATACATTGACATCACGATTTTGANCCAGATTCATAACAACACCACCACCAGCATACATATCAACCTCACCTGTATTGTCATTGTTCCCAAGTTCGAGAATATCTGTANNATTATTATGTCTAAAAAANGCTTCGAGATNGCTTCCATCANACAACTCTAGNGCAGTATGNGCAACNTCAGTGNCTTGANNTGTNTTGTCTATACGAATNGCTGTGGTGGCCTCTTGATCTTTNGTTATGTGTANAATATCNCTTGGNGAATTNTCATCATCCCCTATTGAAATATNACCTGATCTAGTAATTCGNAAGTANGAATCANTTGCATTCGANNCTGTACTTATNTAGAAATCTGAGTCTCCAGAACTCGATTGATCGTCAACAGCTACATACCATAAATCGGATTGCTCTNTAATAGATATAGAACCCGTACTACCGTCAANAANACTGATCCATGATGNGCCGTCCCAATANTAAAANCCTTTTCCAGTTGAAGTATTTGTATTGTAAACAAATAAACCTTCGGTACTTCCATCGGTTACGGGTTCAATAGTCGAAAGGTCGACAATATCTAATCTGGGTATAAGCATACCTTTATCAGAACTAACAATATCGAAAACACTTCCTGCAGAAGGGTTAGCTGTGTTGATGCCCACCTGAGCTATTGAAACTGAGGTACAAAGAATGAAAATTAAATTTGCAAATCTTTTGAATGTCTTTAGAAATATCATAATAGTAATTTTATTTAATTAGTTGTTAATTAGTGCATTTTTTAATCCTAAGCCAATAAACTGATTTTAAAATCATTTAGTTAATCTATATCCTTTGAATGACTTCAATTTTTTTTTGATTCATATACCCTTATCCATCAGAAATGTAAAAATGTAAAAATATAAATAAATATTTACATATCTATCTATGTTTATTTTAAATATCAATATTATATTTTATTTATTGAATAACCAAGTATGGTTTAACTATCTAAAATTCATAAATTTGAAATTTAAAACTAGTAAAGATGCCTGTACAACCAAAACTTACTCGTTTCAACGAGAATGTATTGTCTAAATATCAAATATACAACAGTCTATTTATGACACTTCCTTTTGATGGAGTAAGTAATACAGGACTTCTTCTACCACTCTTCCATAGTATATGTGAAAAAGGATTTGCTAAAGGAAAAAATCCGACAGAAATCGTGGATAGTTTCTTTGAGAAACATCATGAAAATAGCTCAGAAAAAGTAAAAATAGATCAACTATTTCGTTTTATCCAATACATTGAGCGTCAGGTTGTTTTGTTTGACGCCATAGAAGATGCATCCTTCCCAATAGTAAATAATATGGAAGGCTTAGGTACACTCAGAAATTCAAAAGAAATTGCTTACTCAAAAGATAAAAAAGAAGAACTAAAAAAACACCTAACTGACTTTAAAGTAAGATTAGTTTTAACAGCTCACCCAACACAGTTTTATCCTGGTGAAGTCCTAGGAATAATTACAGACTTAGACAGTGCAATTCAAAACAACAATCTATTATTAATAAAAAACCTACTTTCTCAACTGGGAAAAACACCTTTCTTCAAAAAACAAAAACCCTCGCCTTTTGATGAAGCTGTGAGTTTAATATGGTACTTAGAAAATGTTTTTTACCACTCCGTTAGTAAAATACACAACTATATTGAAAGTAATATTTTTGATGGTGAAAGTATAGACAATCAAATTATTGATCTTGGATTTTGGCCCGGAGGTGACAGAGATGGAAATCCATTTGTTACAACTAAAATTACATTAGACGTTGCAGAGAAATTGCGACAAACACTATTAAAAAATTATCATAAAGATGTAAAACGACTAAAAAGACGTTTCACATTTAGCGGTGTACTTGAAATTTTGTCCGATCTTGAAGACAAACTTTACAAACATGTTATTCGTAGTTATAAAACAATAGACTTGTCTCAAGAAATAGTTTTAAACGAGTTGTATAAAGCAAAAGAAATTGTTGTGAATGAACATCAATCATTATTTATTGATGAATTAAATGATTTTATTACCAAAGTTAAAATTTTTGGGTTTCACTTTGCCTGTTTAGATATAAGACAAGACAGTAGAGTTCATCATGATGCATTTAGCCAAATGGTTAATGAACTCATAGAAAAAGAAGACAAAACATTCCCTGAAAATTATCAAATGCTTAGTGAGATGGAACAAATAGAAGTTTTGTCAAACGTAAAAGGAGAAATTGACCCAGCCAATTTAACGCATGAGATATCTGTTAAAACTATGGAATCTATGCGTTCGATAAAAACCATTCAAGAAAGAAATGGAGAACTGGGAGCAAATCGTTATATTATTAGTAACAACCAATCGGCATTGAACATAATGCAGACCTTTGCTATGCTTAATTTATGTGGATTTTCAAAACCATTACCCGTTGATGTTATTCCACTTTTTGAAACAGTAGAAGATCTTCAAAATGCGGAAACAATTATGCGAACTGTATATTCCAATAAAAAATATAGAGAACATTTAACCAAAAGAAAAAACAAACAAACCATTATGCTGGGTTTTTCTGACGGGACAAAAGATGGAGGCTATTTAATGGCCAATTGGGGTATATTTAAAGCAAAAGAATCACTAACGAAAGTATCTAAAGAATTTCAAATAGATGTAATTTTCTTTGACGGACGTGGTGGACCACCCGCAAGAGGTGGCGGAAAAACACATCAATTTTACGCATCGTTGGGACCAACAATAGAAGACAAAGAAATTCAATTAACTATTCAAGGTCAAACCATCAGTTCAAATTTTGGTACTTTAAATTCATCTCAATTTAATATTGAACAGCTGCTTAGTTCAGGTATTAAAAATGATGTGTTCACTATAAATCAGTTAAACGACAAGCACAGAACTATCATAAATGATTTAGCTCAAACCAGCTACAATAATTATGTAGACTTCAAAAATCACCCTCAATTTTTACCCTATCTAGAAGAAATGAGCACACTCAAATATTATGCTAAAACAAATATAGGTAGCAGACCAAGTAAACGTTCATCTGCGCATACAAAACTAGACTTTTCAGCTCTGAGAGCCATTCCATTTGTTGGAAGTTGGAGTCAATTAAAACAAAATGTTCCAGGTTTTTTTGGTGTAGGTTCAGCACTTAAAGTTTATGAAGAGTCAAACAGATTTGATGAACTTATTGAATTTTACAATTCTTCCGACTTCTTTAAAACACTATTAGAAAATAGTATGATGAGCTTGACTAAATCCTTTTTTGGTTTAACTGCATACATGTCCCATGACCCTTTGTATGGGGACTTTTGGAAGTTAATTTTCAAAGAATATAATACATCAAAACGCTTACTTTTAAAAATTTCCGGGCAAACAGAATTAATGGAAAATATACCAGAAGGTAAAGCATCGATTGAAGTAAGAGAAAGTATCGTGTTACCCCTATTAACCATTCAACAATACTCTTTAAAAAAGATTCAAGAACTTCAAAAGGAAGCTGGAAACGAAGAGAAAATTTCCATTTACGAGAAAATTGTTACTCGATCTCTATTTGGAAATATTAATGCAAGCAGAAACTCTGCGTAATTCCAGTAAAACCTTCTATTTATTTTATCTATTTGAGCTCATTGTATTAAATAATATTATTTTTACTTTAATCATTGTACTTTATCTCAATCCTATTTTTCCTGTCAATTATTATAATTTTAGTTAACCTATTTATCTTTAATTAATCCTATAAATTCCTTTACTAAGTAATTTTTTAATTAGAATACAAATATTTTCTTCATTTCATTTTCTCAATATTTTTATTATATATATATATTTATATAATATTATTATTACTTTTGTGTAATACTTAATTAAAAAAACTTGAAAAATGAAAAAATTTAAATTGCTAATCTTACTTATATTGTCAGGTAGTCAAATCTACGCGCAACAACCAGAGCATTCAAATTTAGTTGTTGGGTATTATGCGCAATGGTCCATTTATGCAAGAGATTATAACGTTCTTGATATAGAAGGCGATAAGCTAACACATATAATGTATGTCTTTTTTGATGCTACCTATGATAGTGTCTCAGATGAAGGAAGTATTGAAACTCTTGATGAATGGGCTGACTTTGGACATAATGAGAGTGGAGAACACTCTTGGGATGATGAAACGAAAGGAAATATAGGTGATTTAAAAATATTAAAAGAACAATACCCTCACCTAAAAATATTGATTTCAATAGGTGGATGGACCAGATCACAAAACCTTCCTGCTATTGCTGAAAGCTCTAATGCTAGGTTAACTTTTGCTCAAAGTATGGTAGACTTCATGAATTTGTACCCTTGGATAGATGGATTTGATGTAGACTGGGAATTCCCAATAACAGGAGGAACAGATGGAACTGAAAAAATAGGTGGAGTTACGATACCAGCTCAGCCTCATACAGATAATGACCATAAAAACTTTGTTTATCTACTAAGAGACATGAAAGAAGTATTTAATGCAAATGGAATGCAAGAAAAAGAAATTTCTATTTCAATGGGAAATAATGTAATGAATGCTGCCAATCAATTTATTGGGCCAGGAAATGAGGCTACTTTTGGGATGACAACTAACATTATGGACTATTGTGACTTTGTTTCATTTTTTGGTTATGATTTTGGTGGAAATTGGAACGATAAAACCTGTTACAATGCACCATTATTTGGAGGTGATAANGTAAACGATCCTTTACATAATCCTACAGGACGAAATCAAGTTTTAGGCCAATTGATCGATGTATACATGAATGAAGTTGGAATTCCCGCAGATAAATTAGTTATGGGACTCCCTTTTTATGGGAAAATATTTGAAGGTGTAGCTTCAACCGGAGCCGTTGCAGGAAGTCCAGGGTTATATGAAAGTGCACCACGAGATGGATCTATATGTGAGGTGCCTCAAGCTCCACAAGGATCATGGGATAATGTAACTTGTGAGAATANTGGCTCAATTGAGTTTTGTGATCTCGTTCAGGGAAAAGCAACAAATACACACCAATATCTAGATACAAATAACCCTTCAAATGTCTCAACTGCTGCTGCTGCTGCTGATGGATGGGTTAGATACTGGGATGATATAGCTAAAGTACCTTACTTGTATAATGAACTTCAAAACAAGTTTATTTCTTATGATGATAGCCAATCAATTGATATTAAAGTACAATATGCAAAATCGCTAAATTTAGCTGGTGTAATGATTTGGGAATTATCTCAAGATGCTCGTAATACCGACCAAGGACTTCTTGATGTAGTAGCTACTTCTTTGATTAGTGAGCCTGAATATTTCGATATTACTATTAATTTCAAAAATCAAAATGATACTGGTATACAAGGTGTAAGCGTAAACTTAAAAGATNTAAATGGAGCAGTGTTGGAAACTATAAACTCTAATGCAGATGGGCAAGTAGTATTTTCAGAAAAAGAATCTTTAGTAGCTTATTCAATTGATTATTCTTTAAATGATTTTGGTTTCTTACCAAGTAGCATAAGTTTTGAATCTTCAGAATTTGATGGAGATAAAGTGCTGAATATTTTGGGGTCTAATGAACTTTCTCAAATTGAGGGTACCGTCATTGAGAATGGACAATCTCTTTCTAACGTAAATGTTGTTCTTCTAAATAGCGAATTTGAAGAATTAGAAAGATTGTATTCTACAGACGGGAGTTTTGTCTTTAATTCACTACTAAATAATGCGAACTATTATCTAACCATAGAAGAAGATTATTTTTCTTCTGATACAATGTACTATTCAAACCTGAGTTCAAATCAAACAAATCAAGAAATTATTGCATCTAGAGATACCTATAGTGTAACAGGAAATTTAAACACAACCAGTACAGAAATTGAAACCGCTTCAGTTNGTTTAACTGGAAATAATGAGAACTACATTTCAACTGTAAATTCTGAAGGAAATTATTCATTTGAAAATATACCAGCTGGATATACCTATCAAATTACACCAAGTTTAAGTGGTATCGTTTTTAATCCACAAACTAAAGAAACTACTTTACTTGGCAGTAATATCATATTTGATTTCCAAGAAAATACAGGACTTATTTTCGGTTCTATAAAAACTGGACAATCCCCTGTTCCTGGAGCAAAAATAACTTTAACACTACCATGGACAGATAGCAATCATCCGTATTTAGTGATTCCAAAAATAGCTGATTCTAATGGGAATTATTTTTATACGGAAACAGAATTGAGTGGATACAATAATATTCATACGTTAAAACTAGAGACTTGGGAAAACAACAGTACTACATTTTACCCTTCTGATTTAGCAAACATACCAATAACAGTAAGCCCACAAGAATTTAATTTTAATTCTTTACCAGTTAGTCCAGCAATCGAAATAAATAGTCCAAATCAGAGCCAAATAGCCAATACTTTTGGTGCCGATGTATTATTTGAGTGCTTTATTTCATTAACCTACCAAGATGAAACA
>NYWQ01000001.1 GCA_002685115.1 Flavobacteriales bacterium
CTGTAAACCCAGAAAACATACTCTTTGAAAACTCAGGTTTCTTTAATGTTTCCTTAACAGCAACCAATAGTGGTGGCTCAAAAACATTGGTTAAAGAAAGTTACATTACGGTAACAGATGATGAAAACAACATGGACTTTCCATACATCGAAGACTTTGGTTATTCAGGATTCCCAACCTACCCTATTGAAAATGAAAGTAGAAATTGGGTCATTTCTCCTCAAATTGACCCAACTTGGGAAAAAACTACTGAAACCTACAGTGATGCTCTAAGAATAAGAAGCGCTACCTTCTCTAGAGAGGGAGATCGTCATACGATTATTACGCCAACAATTGACTTAAGCGAGGCATCTGCTCCAGTAAATGCCTATTTTGATATGGCCTATGCTAGAAAAAACATGTCGACAGATGATGTTCTTAGAGTTTACATAAGCCAAAACTGTGGAAGAACCTGGATTACTAAAAAAACGCTTACCACCGAATCATTAATTACAAATGATGGTTCGTTCATTTTCCTCCCGTTTGTTCCAGCAGAAAACGAATGGCAATCAGAAAAAGTAAGTTTAAGTACTTTGGCAGGTGAAAAAAATATTCAAATTAAATTGGAGTTTATCGGAGAGAATGGAAACTGGCTATATATTGACAACTTTATCGTTTGTAAAGAAGCTGAATTGGCTCTTACTGAAACCATTCTTAAAGATTTAAAAATATACCCAAACCCTTCCAAAGGAGACGTAAATATTGAATTTGAATTGTACAAAGAAGCAACTGTTGGATTTGCTGTTAGCAATATATTTGGCGCTACAGTAGCTAAAGAAGAGATAAAGCTAAACCCTCAAAACAACAGAATACAACTTAAAAACTTATACCCAAATATCAAAGCGGGTATTTACTTCATTCAATTAAATTATAATGAAACCACTATAACTAAAAAAGTAGTTATTACTGACTAATACTGTTTTCAACAAAAAAACCACCTCAGATGAGGTGGTTTTTTTTTGAGCTTTTTTTAGAGCAGACTTAACAAGGTGATCTAATTGTATCTAATTTCAACTAATTTAACAACTCTAGTCTATATTAAATAAAGAACATTATGAGAATGATTATAATATGTGTATTTTTAACATGTAATTATAAGAATTTTCAATTCTGAACCCTCATCTCATGTTATCAAAACTAAAAAGCACTTTACTTATATTTCTAGTAACTAGTAATTTTTTAATTGCCCAGGATTGGAACTTGGTCTGGTCTGATGAATTTGAATCCAACGGTGCTGTAAATTCTGAAAAATGGCACCATCAAACTTTATTACCAAATGGTTACAGTTGGTACAACTCCGAATTACAACACTATACTAATCGAATTCAAAACTCATATACAGAAAACGGATTACTAAAAATTGTTGCAATTAAAGAAAACTTCACCGACCAAGGACACACCAAACAATACACTTCTGCACGATTAAATTCTAAATTCTCTTTTACGTACGGAAAAGTTGANGTGAGAGCAAAACTACCGTATGGNGTAGGAACATGGCCTGCCATATGGACGCTAGGAAAAAACATAATCGAACCCGGGGGCTATTGGACAAATAGCTTTGGAACAACCTCATGGCCTGCATGTGGAGAAATTGATATTATGGAGCATTGGGGAGACAATCAAAATTATGTGCAAAGTGCCACACATACCCCATCAAGTTATGGAGGAACCATTAACCATGGTGGACAAACAATTCCTACGGCTTCATCTGAAATGCATACCTATACCTTAGTTTGGACTGCAGAAAAATTAGTATTTGGTGTAGATGATGTTGTACATTACACCTATAATCCTCCTGTAAAANACAGNANTACNTGGCCTTTTGATTCAGAACAGTATTTACTATTAAACTTAGCCATTGCTCCTGATATCATTCCAAATTTTACTGAGAGTGCTATGGAAATAGATTACGTGAGAGTTTATCAAGGAGGCGAGGACAATTATGTTGTTCCTGATAATATTTCTGGGTGTATGGACCAAAATGCAACGGACTATAATCCTAACGCAAATATCCAAGCTTTTGACCCATGGAACAATATTCTATGTACTTACAATACCTGTGAAAATGTTCCAACTGTAGGCTGTATGTACTCAAATGCCTTTGCTGGTTGGAATGAAAACTTTAATGCTTCGGATTGTGCAAACTATGGTGGAACACCTTGTGAAACTGTTACGATTGATTTAATTGGGTGTATAGACGAAAATGCAAGCAATTACGACAGCAATGCAACCACACAATTAGTTGATCAAAACAACAACTCGAGTTGTCTTTACAATTCATGTACTCAAATTCCACAACTGGGATGCATCTACTCAGATGGCTTTGGTTTATTTAATGATGATTTTGGAGCTGACGATTGTCTAAGTTATGGTGGAACTCCTTGCTCGAATACTCAAACCAATTCTATTGTTCATGATAACATTGTATTTTCCGGTNCTTTTGGTGGGGCAATTGTTGGAAATTATACATACGAAAAACCCTCAGGCTCCGAATCATGGGCGGGTTTTGCAGATGAAGATGAGAACATTTATCCGGTAAGTTTTGAAAATGGTGGAAAAATAACCTTTACAGGATCAACAGATGGAAGCAATGTAGACCTCTATTTTAAATTTGAATACAACAGCTACCCAGACACTGAGCCTAGTTTCTTTACAAATACCCTAACGATAAATTCTCAAGGGCAATATTCTATTGAAATACCTGAACAAGGAGCTAACACTTTCAGTTCTTTTATAATGTACATCACAAATTTTGATGAAACAATTGAAGTAACCAATGTTTCATTAACTAGCTATGGTTCCGTTACACCACCAATAGATATTACAGGGTGTATGGACCCAAATGCTTCAAATTTCAACCCATCAGCTACCATTCAAGAGTTTGATCAATACGGAAACCTAGTCTGCATATACAGCGCATGCGAGTTCATTCCTGAACCAGGTTGTATATATGCAAATGGTTTTGGAGCATTTAATGAAGGTTTTGGCGCTGCGGCATGTTCTACCTATGATGGAACACCATGTACAGAAATAAATGAACCAATTGAAGGCTGTACTGATAGTTCTGCTCTAAATTACAATTCCAATGCAACTACAAATGATGGCTCTTGCCAATACCAATGTCAACTCAATTGGGAGGTTGCCGTTACAGATCTTAATCATTCTATATTTATAGAAGGAGACTGGATAGATGTAAATGGAATCCCTTTAGCGCCTGGGGCTGCTATTGGTGTCTTCTATCAAAAATCAAATGGAGCTCTAGCTTGCGCAGGTTATACCTATTATACGGGTGATCTTGTACAGATATCCGTTATGAAAGATGATGCGACAACTGATGAGATTGATGGCCTAACCACTGGAGAACAATTTACATACCGAGTATGGGATGCATTGACTTGTGAAGAATATGAAGTTTCGGTAAATTATACTAATGGGCCACAGAACTTTGCAGCAAACGGAATAACCTTTGTAACTAATGTAACTGCTGTTACTTNNGGTNTANCCGAACAAGTAATCGAATTTCCTTTGGGTTGGTCTTTATTTTCCACTTTCATAGNNCCCGATGATANTGANATNTCATCTGTTTTAGCTCCAATTATCAGTAACATTATCCTAGCGAAAGATAATACAGGTTTGGCGTATCTCCCAGAATGGGAATTCAATGGAATTGGGGACATCCAAATTGGACAAGGCTACCAAGTAAAGACGAATGCTGAAATAAACCTTAGCTTGCAAGGGAATCAGATTCTACCCGAAGAAAACACAGTAGAGCTTCTATTAGGCTGGAATATTTTAGGATATCTAAGAACTCAAGCTGCTCCAGCGAATTTGGTTTTAGCGCAACTTGTTGCACAAAACAACTTAGTTATAGCTAAAAATGGTAACGGAGATGCTTACCTACCTCAGTGGGAATTTAATGGGATTGGGACAATGAAGCCCGGAGAAGCTTATCAAATTAAAACAAACACAGCGGCAACATTCTTGTACAATTCAAACAACAGTTCTTACTAAATAATTAAACCTAATATAACAGACTTCAGACTGTTCTTTCTCAACACTTGCTATGCTTTAGTTTAGTGATCTATAAAATTTACTTCCATGATTTTATTAAAAAAATGCGCTTGGCTATTAATGGCTTGCCAACTATTCGTTAGTTCCTGTTCAGACTCAAATGTGCAGAGTCCAAAAAACCGTAACATTGAACAAAGAGTAGAAATGCTGCTTCGTAAAATGACATTAGCAGAAAAAGCTGGACAAATGACCCAAGTTGGTATTCCAACCATTTTAGAACAAGAAGGGTATTGGGATGCGGCTGACACCCTAATCATTGACACCAACAAACTAAGAAAAGCCTTAAACGAAGATCACATTGGTTCTTTTGTTGGCAAAGGCTTTTACCCTCCATCCAGACAAGAATACTATCATTTCATCAAACAAATTCAAGATTTTGCTGTGAATGAAACTCGGTTAGCCATCCCTATTGTTTATGCAACAGATGCGGTACACGGGGCACATTACACTGCAAAATCAACCATTTTTCCTCATCAGATAGCTATGGCGGCTACATGGAATCCCACTTTAACTGAAAAGATGGCAGAGATCACTGCCTACGAGCTAAGAGCTTCTAATACCCCATGGAATTATGCTCCGGTTGTTGACATTAGCTGGCAAGCACAATGGGGAAGAATTTACGAGACCTTTGGTGAAGATACGTACCTAACAAGTACCATGGGAAAAGCATTTAGCAAAGGTGCCCAATCCGATAGCATGGCAAACTTGGAAAAAACAGCCCTTTGTTTAAAACACCTTATTGGGTATGGATCGCCTCTTTATGGAAAAGATCGTAAAAACACGCTAATGCCTGAAAGGTTTATTCGTCAATATTATTTACCTCCATTTCAAGAGGCCATTAAAAGTGGCGTTAAATCAGTAATGATTAGTTCAGGTCTTGTAAACTCAATTCCGTGTCACGTAAATAAATTTCTAATCACAGAATTGTTAAAAGAGGAGTTAGGCTTTACAGGAATTGCTATTTCAGACTGGGGCGATATGCAATTCCTGAGTGATTTCCATAAAACAGCTCCGAACCACAAAGCAGCTGTAGAGCAAATGGTGAATGCGGGTATCGATATGTGTATGGTCCCTTACGATGCAAGTTTTGCACATCATGTTATTGATCTAGTTAATGAGGGGGCAATTCCACTCACAAGAATTGATGATGCTGTGCGAAGAATTTTAACTTTTAAATTCGAATTGGGCTTGTTTGAGCAGCCAAATACACACTTTGACGATTACCCTGATTTTGGCTCAAAAAAATTCGCTAAAGAAAGTTACCGAGCAGCTGCAGAAGGAATTACTTTACTTAAAAACAACAATATTCTGCCTTTAGAGAAAGGAAAAAAGATACTTGTTACCGGTGTTGCAGCACATTCGCTAAATTACCTAAATGGGCCTTGGACGAGAAGTTGGAGCGGGCAAGACACGAGCTACAACGATAATGAAAAGAATACGATTTTTGAGGCACTTATTGAAAAAAATGGCGCAGCTAATACGAGTTATTATGCAGGTACCTCTTACGATGCAGACCTAAATACAAAAGAAACTCTAAAGGCCGCAAAAAATGCTGACTGTATCGTAATTTGCTTAGGAGAAGAACCAGCAACTGAACGCCCTAGTGACATCAAAGAATTATACTTACCAAAAGCACAAAGACAATTCGTTAAGGAACTTCATAAAACGGGGAAACCTATCGTACTTGTAATGGTTCAGGGTAGAACTAGAATAATCTCAGACCTAACGCAATTGGCTGATGGAATAATAATGGCTTATTACCCGAGTCATGAAGGTGGAGATGCTTTGGCTGATATTCTTTTAGGAGATGTAAACCCATCGGGTAAATTGCCACTCACCTACCAAAAATACGCTGCGGCTCCAATGCCTTACATTCATACGGTAACTGACAGAGCAGATAACTTTGGTGGGTATTCCGATTACGACCCACAATGGCCATTTGGATTTGGCTTAAGCTATACAGAATTTACCTATGATAAGATAGCATTAAACAAAAAAGAACTCACTAAAAACGACTGTTTGATAGTTACTGTGCAACTAACAAACAGTGGAAAAAGATCGGGTAAAGAAGTTGTTCAACTATACCTAAGAGACGAGTATGCGAGTATTGACCCGGATTTTGAACGATTAATACGATTTAAGAAAGTATCGCTTCTGCCTGGAGAAACAAAAGAAATTGAATTTAAAATCAGCCAAAAAGACCTGGCATTTGTATCGGCTGAGAATAAATGGATGACCGAATCTGGTGAATTTACACTCGCTACAGGAAACCGAATGGACCAAAAAAAATCAGTAAAATTTACTCTAAAATCTAATACAGTAAACAAATGAAATTAGAACGTATTACACTTTGCGCTATCGCAATTGCACTATCGGCTTGTACTCAAAATAAACAAGCGCAAAACACAAATTTTTCTAAACAACCTACGGAATCTGTTGCCAATTGGGAAGGTTGTATGGTAAGTGCTTATCTATTTCAAGAAGATGGTAGAGCTTTACCTGAAAATTCTTTAGAGCTAATTGAAGAGTTTGAAACATTGATTGAACACGACTTAGGCTCTGTTATGTGGTACCCAACTTTTGCAGATAATTTCCCAACAAAGGAATGCAAGGCACTTAAGGAAAAAAACATAATACCGCATTTAACATGGGAGCTCTTTTTCCCAGATTCGGTAGCCTACAACACTATGCCCTTAGAAGATACTTATAGTTTAATAGATCAAGTTCTTAATGGAAATCATGATGCCTATATTGAACAGTTTGCTTTGGATGCAAAAGAGTACTCAGACGAAGTCCTTATCCGATTTTTACATGAATTTAATGGAAATTGGTATTTGTGGGGTGGGAAAAAAAATGGAGCAGAAAACGGTGGGCCTCAAAAAGTAGTAGCAGTTTGGAAATATGTAGTGGATAAATTTAGAGCAGTAGGTGCAGACAACGTAAAATGGATTTGGAACCCACACGGCCCAAGTATAGATATCGTGGCAGACGAATGGAATAATATTGCCAATTACTGGCCAGGAGATGCCTATGTGGACTGGATTGGTATGGATGCCTACAATTGGTATCCAAAAGATCCTTGGGGAGGAACGCGTCCGTACCGTGATTTTGACAATTGTTTTAGAACGCTATACGACGCATGTACTGAACTAGGTGATCAACCGATTATGATTGCCGAATTTGGAACACCTGAGTTTGAATACGAAGGACAAAACAAAGCGTTATGGATCCAAGATGCATTTGACAAAATAAAGAACGACTATACCCGCATAAAACTATTTGTTTGGTTTCAAATAAACAAAGAATTAGACTGGCGAGTAAATTCGAGTGATGCTGCACTTTTAAAATTTAAAGAGGGGATTAAAGACCCTTACTTTTCGGCAATGAAAGGCGTGAAATAAAAAAAGCCTAAAAAAAAGTTTGGTGATTTACTTCTCAAGAAGAAAATCACCAAACTTTAAATGGTATTTTAAGCGTATTATATCTTAATTTGATGTATTGTTCATGTGAACAATCATATCAATTATCTTGTTGGAATAACCCCACTCGTTATCGTACCAGCTTACCACCTTTACAAAGCTATCTGTTATTTGTAAACCTGCATTTGCATCGAAAATAGAGGTGTGTGGGTTTGAAATAAAGTCAGACGAAACAACCATATCTTCAGTGTAAGCTAACACACCTTTTAAATCTTCGGTTGAGGCTTTCTTCATTGCCGCACAAATTTCTTTGTACGTTGTTTTTGTTTTTAAGTTCACACATAAATCAACAACGGATACATTTGATACAGGAACTCTAAAAGCCATACCGGTAAGTTTACCTTCAAGACTAGGAATTACTCTAGCAACAGCTTTTGCAGCACCTGTAGAAGATGGGATGATGTTATCAAACGCAGCTCTACCCAAACGCCAGTTCCCACCAGAAACACCATCTATCGCCTTCTGCGTAGAGGTAACAGCATGAACAGTAGTCATAAGTCCACTCTCAATTCCAAAATTCTCATCTAAAACTTTAGCAATAGGTGCCAAACAGTTTGTTGTACAAGATGCGTTGGATACAATCTTCATAGCTGAAGAATACTCAGTGTGATTTACCCCATACACAAACATAGGTGTAGCATCCTTTGAAGGCGCAGAAATAATTACATTTTTAGCACCTGCTTCAAGATGACCTTTGGCTGTATCTTGGGTAAGAAAAAAGCCTGTAGATTCTATTACGTAATCAACATCTAAAGATCCCCAATCTAATTTTTTAGGATCTCTTTCACTAGAAACTCTAATTTTACGCCCATTAACTATCAAGTTTTGTCCTTGAGTTTCAACATCTTCAAATAACTTTCCGTGAGTTGAATCGTATTTCAGCAAGTAAGCTAAGTAGTCGATTTCAACCAAATCATTAATTGCAACCACCTCAACATCCTTGTTATTTAGAGCAGCTCTAAGCGCTAGTCTACCTATTCGTCCAAATCCGTTTATTCCAATTTTAATCATCGATATAAAAAATTTATGTTACACTAAACAATGAACTTTTTTGCATTTGATGAATTAATGTCCCAAAGTTTAATACTGCAAATTTAGTGTAAAAAACACACTATATAATATTTCGATTCATTTATCTGCAATTTAAGGTGGGGAATGAGCATTCATTTTAACTCAAAAAAACTCCATTCCGAAGAATAGAGATTAAAATAATACAAAAGTAAAACTAGTGTAGACTACTCGTTGGCATAAACCTTTACCCAATCGATTTCGATTTGTGTAGGAAATTCTGTTATAACGCTAGGACCTGCACTGGTAATGGCTAAATTTAAAATAAGGTACCATTGACTCTCATTAAAAGGCCATTTGTATTGAGGAGGATACATACTAGGAATAACTTCATTTTTTTTATTTCCATCAACATACCATTCTATTTTATCTTCAGACCAGCGTACTTCATACACATGAAAATCATCTGCATAAGAACCACTCGCAATATTAGCATAAAAACTCTCGTAAACATGTTGTCCGCTATTAAAAGGACAATTTCCTAAATGAGCAGCTCCAGTTGTTTGAGTTGTGATCCCATTCGTTCCCCACTGTTCCATGATGTCAATTTCGCCATCACAAGGCCAATCTCCACCTACAGGAAGCATCCAAAAAGCTGGCCAAAAGGCTTTACCATCCATAGTTTTCATACGAGCTTGAATGGTTCCGTATCTAAAATCAAACAATCCATCTGTTTTAATACGTGAAGATGTATAATTAAAACCACCTCTACTTTCTTCGCGAGCTACTATTTTTAGTGTTCCGTCGCTCACAAAAGCATTTTCAGATTGGTAATACTGAAGCTCTCCATTTCCCCAACCCCAGTCGCCATTACCGGTTTCGTGTACCCATTTAGTGGCATCTAATTCGCTGCCATTAAAATCGTCGCTCCAAACCAAACCTTCGTTGTTTGCATACAAACAGTTGCCGTCTTCTTCTTGGGCAGCTGAGTTGTAATTTGAGGCAGCGATGTCCATACAACCCAGAACTGGAGGGGGAGTTGGTACATCACAACCAACTACTAAAATGAATATAAAAACAACTAAAACGTATAGATTTCTTTGCATGAGTTAAATTTATAGTTTTTACTTCTTGATCACCAATTCTCCCCATAAAGATGGGTTATCATGAAAACCTTCCCTATCGTATGAATTCCATCTAAATTGATCTTTCCGGACTTCTTTATCGGATGATCTGTCCACAGCAAATTCAATACCGTAGGTTCGTCCCTTCTCAAAAGAATCTATATTTAAGGAACTTAAGGGAATCTGTATTTCAAACTGGTGCAAGTCACCCTTAATTTGTGATGCAACTAAAGCCTCTTTTAGATGGGCTCTACTTTGCCAGTCCCAAACGTTCGCATTTTCAGCTAANTTGATGCCAATGTGTTGGTCTGTTGTATAGTAATGCTTACGCTTACGCTGTAAATCTGGATTCGANGAAAAGGCTATTTCAAGCGCATCTCCNTTGAANATTTCACCTTCTGTNAAGGGATTTCTNATAGGGTCGTTACTTAAAAAGTTGAGTAAAAAATAAATATTCTCTTCGTCCATAACAGTTTTAATACGGTAGGAGTCAAATTCTATTCCCTGAGCATTTGCCCATTCATCCTCGTTACTATTCCCGTCAATCTTAATACCAACAGATTCGGCAATCGAAGTTTTTAAACGCTTGTTAAAACCACCATCGTAAGGAATAACTTTGATTTCGTCTACATAAAGCTCTCCATCAGCTTCAAATTGAACGATGAGTTGTTTAATATTGTATGGGTCTAAGTTGGGCGCATTTTCCCATTCAAATTCGGCAATTGGTAAAATTACATTAGACCATTCTTCCGTTATGATTCCACCTTCAATACACTTAGGACTAAAACCAATCCACACTTGTGAGCCGGAGTAATCTTCTAAACAAGCGGCAAGAGGTAAGGACTTTAAAGTTCCTTTTACCGTACGAACCTTAAATTGTATGGCTGCTTTATCGATAACCTGACTCATGTCTTTACCTTGCCAACCATCCCAACCAAAGCCCATACCCAACCAAGGGCAGTCTCCGGCTTTTTTATCCCATTTCCATAGCATGGCACCTGTGCCAGAATAAGCAACGTCTTGAGTTCCTGTAATGGAGAGACATTCCTTTTTCTTTTTCATCCAGTTTTCTTTCTTTCCTAATTTTTTATTTTTCTTCCGATTCATAAATGGAATAGAAACTTCACTTTGGCTAGACTCTGTAAACCAATGTTCACCATTTATATTGTCAGAAAAAATATCTAGAGAATAAAAGTTTTCGATAGATTCTGGCATCTCTTGATTTGCCGGGGCGTTAAAAAGTGCTTGTTGCTTAAAAGAACCACAAGACATACTAAAGACCGTAACAAAAAATATAAGTACTACTGATTTTATATGCATTCGCTTATGGTTTTAAAGGTTGGTCTTCTGTAAAGATTACATAATCCATTAGAGTTTGACTGTAACCTCCCCCTTGCTGCGCTAACATTAAAACAGACACCTTGTTTAATAAATCTGGATTATGAACCCCATTACCATCAGCATCTACAGGAGCTCCATTAACTAAACTAGCAAGATCAGAGTATTTTAAAGAAACCAATTGCCAACCTGGCTCAAGATCTCTGATTTCTATAGCATACATGTCTTCGAGACCCTCTTCAAAAACACCATTATTGTTGTCATCTTCTCTAAATTGNAACAACACAATTGGAGGNTTGTCAAGACCTTGTGGCATGTTAAGCATTACATTAAAGTACACTCTAGCACCGTTGTCATTCAAATCAAATGTAGAACTCCCATAGGCTGTGGCTGGAAAGTCAACCAGACCGATCAACCAATCCCAATCTACATTACCACCCATATCGTAATACGAGTTTCCTTGTGGCGAATTATTACTTGTTACATTAAAACTCATATTTCCACCATTCTGAGCAAAAATCTCCCAATCTGGGTTTACACCTGTCTCAAAATCGGCAAGCAAAAGCCCGTTGTCTACTTTGGTTGTGGAAACTGCAATCGTATTCTCTGCAATTAAAGANTCTGTAACANAAATGATCGTATCAGANGCATTTACGTTGTAGCTCACTTTGAGAGTAAGATCACAATCTTCAATTTTAAACATNGGTAAGTTTGTGGTAGAACCGTCCCAAGAAGCGTTGTCTTCGTCTAAAATTCTAGAAGAACCTGAAATCACTTTTTCAGCACCAGANACAGCACCCTTAATCANAATCTCCCAGTTAACAGATTTGGAAAACTCAGCCGTAAAGAAACTTGATTCTCCAGCAGCAAAATCTACATCTGGGTTGCTAATTTGTAAATTTTCAACGACATTGAATTCGCCAAATTGATCGATTAAGGAAGGGCCTTGAAAACCTTCTTCACGTTCACATGAACTTAAAACTGTTCCTAAAACCAGGATATATAATACTCTTTTCATAAGGGATTTTTTTTAAAATTAAAATTTCATGATGTAAATTACAGACATTCTATCGAAGCCGTAATCTTCTGTTCCCAATACTGAATTACTCCAGCTATAATCTTGCCATAAAATTTGCAAATCGTTTTTGTTGTCAAATTCATAACGCAAACCCATACCAAATATTCTCTCAGACAATTCAGTCTCAAAAAGCGTAAAATCCTCTACTACGTCATTACGGTCTCTAACTGCTACGTAATCAGAACCACTAGCCTCAATGGTCTCATACCCTAGTAAGTAATAAAACTTATCTGTCAACTCTAGGGTAAGACCCGCGTAGATTCTTTGTGTATTCAACTCAGTCTCAATAAAAGCCTGATCTCCTGATCTTTTAGTTTGGTCATTGGTATAGCCCAATTGCATGGTTATTTGCTTGTCGTAATTCGGTAACATATTCTCAATATTCATGTCCAAATTGGCAGCTATGCTGTTGAATTTTTTTAAATCATCAACACCCAAACCTACAATTTCAGATAACATACCGTATTTTAAAGAAACAGAATAACGATCATCCTCATCAACACGCGTTAAAGCGAAGTCAAAACCTTGTCGGTTAGGTGTTGCCAAACCGTAAGGATCGATGTTGTTGTACTGAGGGTAAAACTCTGCCAAACCAACTTCAATTTGAGAATTGTAAAAGGTCGGGTCATTTTTAATATCCCACATCCCAACCGGACGAACAACTTGCTGGTTGGTGTAACGATCAAACATAAAGGCTTGCGTTTTGTATTTTAAACGACGCATTTGAGCACCTGCACTTCTGTATCCTTGACCTACGTTTCTGTAAGATACCGAAAACTCCATATTGAATGGTTCATAAACAGACTTAAATGTTGCATAATTAAAATAATCCTCAACCAAATTCTCCTTCACTACATTGTCTGAATCTTGGTTGTTCTCTGTAAACGATTTAGAAAACCCGGACTCTCCATCTAACTGAAATTTAAAATCGTCTAGTTTAGTATTTAAGCTATACGTACCTGTAAGAACCGGATTTTTAAAGTAACTCATATTATTAGAAGTTCCGGCAATATCGGCAAGGTTGATGTAATTTACACCCGCAGAAATTTGAGCACTCTGTACCATCGTTACATTACCACCATAAAAAACACGATCGCTTATGGTGTTAAAGTTTGAAGGATTAATTCTAGAAGTAAACAAATTGAATTGCAGCTCTTCAATACCCTCTTTAAAACTCAAAGAGAAGTCTGTAGCCAACCCTTGTTGTCTCCAGGTATTGTTTCCTTTATAGAAATAATCGTAATGCATCATTTCAGAATACATATTAAAGATGTCGAGTGTATTGTCAAAGAGATCCTCGTTGTTGTTGTAGAAGGTAAAAGGTGACAATTTATAATCCATATCCCCTACTTGGTAACGAATAGAATTTGCAATAAGTCCTCTTAAATAAAGCTCTCTTAGATCAAAAGTAACACCAGAACCCCAAAACCCACCGTATTCGTTTCGAACCCTAATAGTAGATCGGATATACGTATGTGCGTTTGGACGAATGTTGGCAGATAGATCTACAAGTGTATGACCGTATTCAGCTTTAGAAGCCGAAGTAGTATCGGTTTCTTCACCTTTCAATTCGTCTAAATTGTAAACCCCTCGAGCCAAGCCCGAAAGCCAGAATTTTTTACTATTCTCTTGTGCATATGAAGATGCTGAAAAAATAAATAAAAGCGAGATGACAGCTATTTTTTTTGTCATTAGAATGATATTTTAAGTTCTAAACTGGTTTCTGTTCCTTTAAAATGGTCTTTTTGAAAACTTTTGTCTTCAAATTCGAACCATCGGTGTCTAATAAATATTGCAGTGTTTTTAGCTATGGTATAATCAATTCCTAAACCATACCCGTTACCAAACTGATCTCTTGGTCTTTCAGTATTCACATCCAAGTCTGTTTTGTAATTGGCTATGGTTCTTTCAAAGCCAAGGTACCCGTTAAGTACAAACTTACTGTTCACAGCATAGTACGCCTCAAACTCGTTGTTGTATTGTTTTACATAGGCTTTATCTGATAAAACAGGAATAGCAGACCAAGATTCTTGTGCAGAGTAAACTCTACTTATAGAAAATAAATACAATTTAGAGGACAAGAATTTAGGGTGGTATTTGGCTTGAAATTCAATGCCGCTAAAATAGTTTCGGGTAAGTTCATCTCCCGTAAGGTTTACGGTTTCGTAAACATCTCTGTAAATAACCGATTGATTTCCATAAGGACCTACATTTGCAGGAAAGTTCCATCTCCAAAGACGAGAACGCGTTAATTGATTTACCGGATGGCCGAAGGTAAGTTGACTACTAAGGGCGTCAATTTCTCCAGAGGCACCAATGGCAAAAGATAATTTTAATTCGTCTAAATCTATTTCAGTATTCAAGTTGATCCCTTGTCGGTTGTTCGACATCATTCCTAAAGAAGACATTTGACTTGCAAAAGGCTGAAGAACAGCGGTACTACCTACAGAACCTGCAGCTAAATTATTTGAGTTGTTCTGCAAAATAGAGCTGTTTAAAAATACCGAATTGTTATTGATCACATTTGGACTAATTCTAAACATGTGCGCTTCAATATTCACTTTATCAAAAATAGTAGGACTTGCAACTTTTAAATGCAATGCTTCTCCCCAATCACCATCTTCAGTTGATGAAAGTGCGCGACCAAGACCTGCTTCTAACTTCACACCAAACTTTAACACCTTGAAATGAGACTCGAGCGTGGCTATGTTAAAGCCAAAACTTTCGTTCCCTACACTGTCTACATACGTTTTAGAATTAAAGGTGTTTATACCAATAAAGTTTCCACTTGGGAAGTTTTTACGTAGTTGCCCACCGTATGTATAATTAGGCATAATGGTAAAGCCACCGTTAAGTTCTGTTTTACCAAACAATGCTTTAAGGCTGGTATTTTTAGGCAAGTTACTTCCTTCTATAATCAGTCCTGTAAAGGCCTTTTCACCCCAACGTGTGTCTTGCTGAATGTTTCCACTGTTGTGAAAATCAAAATACCTTTGTTCTGAACTTGCGCCTAATGGATCCCAAGGATTGCGTTCGAACAAACTAAAACGGTTGTACCCTCTAAAAGAAGCCATGGTAAGATCACTAATAGAAGTCCAATGAATACCCCCAGCCTTCACCAAGAAAGAACCAAAGTCTGTGTCGAAAGAACCGTACATACTGATCCCCAACTGCAAACCAAAACTTCCGGCCAAACGCGTTCCGTTTATAGGATCGTATATGGTAGGTCGATTGCTTTGAGCAATCATGGCGCTGTATGTTGGCTTTACATTCCCTTCTAAAAATTGAAAGGTATACAAATCAAATCCCCAAGAAGTTTTTAAAGAAGGTCTACCCGAAAAATGCAAGGTTAATTGCGGGAGTTGACTGTCGTCACCAATAAACAAGACCTTGTCTTTGGTTACATCACCAATATTGTCAGTTAGCTGGTAAGGTAATTTATTGTGAGCAAAAGAACCAAGAAATCGGTACTCACCACTCAATTTAAACGTGTACAGTTGGGGCGCCTCGTCTTTTGGAAAGAGGCCAATAAAACTCGAATTACCCTCGGATAAGTCTGGTTCAGCTTGTGCAAATAAGACTTGACTTCCTATAAGAATGAAGAAAGCAAGTAAAATGCTATTTTTGGATTTTAGATACATAAATACGGTCTAATATTTTTATTGGGGTACGGATAGTTTCCTCGTTTTCAGTTTAACTGGAGTACTTTGAGGCATACCTTCTTTTCTCGGATTGACATAAAATGGGATGTTTGCATAGGCAATTTTATCCTCATTATCTGTAACGTAAACAAACAAACGGTAGCCACCTTCTTCTTTTGGTGCTCTAAACTCCACTTGATTTTGAGATTTTTTCTTGATTAAACCAGGCATAGCAGGCGGCTCTTTTTCTAAATCTCCACCCGATTTAGTATCCACACTTTCTGGATATATTTTGTACGAGTATTTGATCTTGTTTTGATCGTCTGAAGCAAAAACATTTGCGGAGTACATCTCTTCGGCAGTAAGGTAAATATCCTCGCCTTTTTGCTGGTTATTTAAGGATAAACTGTCTAAAGAAGGCGCTCTATTGTTTGGCCATTTGCCCGTCCACCCATGCGACACATAATCAATAACTTCTGTGCTTTGTCCTTTCATCGAAAACAAGCCGTACCAGGTAGCGGTTGTTTCTTGCTTTTGGCCCCATAAAAACACATACGAACCGATACACTTTTCTGTATCTGGTAAAATACAATCGTTGTAACGAGAAGAATAACTAAGTGCTTTTTCGTGACTGGTTTGCTCTACCGGAGAAGACCATCTGGTTTTGGCTACCTCCCAATGTCCATCAGGACCCCATTCGGCAACAATGTAAGCCTTTTCCCAACCAGCAGTACGAATCAAATCTTTGATAATGCAAACTTCGCCATACGTATTAATGGAATAAATATCAATGTCTGGTGCTTGCTGCTGAACAAGTTTAACCTCTATGGGATCTAAACCGGCAGTTACCGTAGTTGTTGGGTGGTTAGGATCTACCTCATGTACCATTTTAGCAATGTCTTGAACGACGTCCCAAACTTTGGTATTGGAGTAAAAAAGATCCACTTCATTTCCTATCGACCACATTAATAAAGCAGGGTGGTCTTTGTATTTTTTTACAACTGAAGTAAAATATTCGAGTTGTGCTCTATTTGCAGCTTCGTTGTCGTAATCGTATCCATGTCTTTCATGCTGTACCCACAAACCAAACATAACCGTTAGGCCGTGTGCATGAGCTCTGTCAAGCACCTCTTGCGCACCATCTGCACTCCAAGTACGAATTGAGTTTCCTCCAGCAGCTACCAATTCATCCAAATGGGTATCGCCACCAGCGCCTTTAATGTAATACGGTTCTCCACCTCTGGTAAGTTGCCACTGGCCGTCTTTTTGAACAACCTCAACTTTAATGGCTTGAGAAAAAACCATTGCAGTACTTAAAAATAAGAGACAGCTTAAAAGAAATTTACTGGGAATTGAAAATCTCATTGCGTAGGATTTAAAAAAAGCACGCTATTGAAATGAATAGCGTGCTTTTTTGATTTTACTTATTTTCTTTACTAAACTTATTGAATGAAACGTTACCGTTTGTATTAATCAGCTTAATCGTATAGATACCCATTGGTAACATGGAAATATCTACTTTGTTGATTGTATTGTAAATCGATAGTACTTTTTGACCTGTAATAGAATACATTTCTAAAGAAGTAATTTGAGCTCCTACATTTATAAAGTCACTCGAAGGGTTTGGATAAATTAGGTTAACCTCTTCCAGTTCGTTCGTACTGAAATTATTTCCACAAGAGCCACAAGTTCCAAAGTTAAGACCAGTTACATCACCGGAACCAACAGTCCAAAGTCTGTTCGCATAAGAAAAGTAATCTGTAACGGGTGTGCAAGACCAGTCGTCTGAAGCTACTCCAGCAGCAACCAAATCTTCACGAACACTATCCACAACAAATAGATATTGCATATCTTCAGGTTGTGAATCTTCAAAAGAAAGATTAAAGGTCCAAGTTCCGTTTGAATTTTTAACTGCTTCTGGTCCTTCTGAATCACTCCATGCCCAAAAAGGACCGGTCAATCGAACAGAGGTAGCTTCTGCACATGGATTTACTGTAATGTCAAAAGTAACAGCTCCATAAGTACAAGTTCCATCATCTTGGGTAGCACTAGCGTTGTAATTATTCGCTTCCTCATCGGTACATCCTAAAATAGGACCTGTTGCAAAAGCTATGTCGTCAAAATAGTAGGTAGCGTTTGCAGAACCATCACCAACAACACCTTGGTTAAATATAATTACAATGTTAACAAACAGATCAGACTCTTGTCCAGTAAAATCGAAAGAAAGCTCTTCCCATTGATTGGCTACTGATGTGTATTTTGTGATTTCGTAATTAGCACCAGACAAAGCCTCTAACTTCATTTTCACTGGTATGTTGGCTTCAGGAGAATGAACTTTAATGTTTAAAATTGAACTGGCACTAAAGTCGATTGGGTTGGTTGTTAAATATGTACCAGCCCATTCTTGTCCACCATTGCGAATATGCTCAACCACATTGTCACTAGAATTTACATCGTCTGAATTCGGATTAGGAATTACAGATGAAAAACCACCATCAAAGTCACTAAATATGTATGAATCTGATTCAAAATCAATAGGAAATGGAAGCCCAAAGAGACAAGTCTCGTCATCTTCAGTAGCGTTTTCATTATAGTTAATTCCATCTGGATCAGTACAACCATAAACAACTACATCAGCACACGAATTGCAGGTCCCAAAAACGTTACTTACGTCTCCAGAGTCAACAATCCATTGTCTATTAGCATAGGTAGACTGATCAGTAATAGGTGTACAGGACCAGTTGTCAGCTGCAGTATTACCAGGGATTAAATTTTCCATAAACCCATCAACAACTAAAAGATATTCCATATTAGCTGTCGGAGCAGGATTAAATGAAAAGGTCCAAGAGCCGTCTCCATTATCTGAAGCTACTGGACCAGAAGAAACATTCCAACCCCACCAAGGGCCCGTAATACGAACAGAAGTAGCATCACTACAAACCTCCGTGGTTATGGTTAATTGAGCAAACATGCTTGTTGCACTTAAAAATACTAGCGCAAAAAATAGATTTTTTTTCATGATCGTTTATTTTAATTGGTACTTATTCAAGGGTTATGATTATTGAGTTTTTAGGTTTGTCTAGCAATTCTTTAAAATTGTCTAGTACAACATTGTTTTCCGTTGATGAAGATGAAATATTGATTTTACTGCGGTTTACTGTAATGTCTTTGATGCTATATGAGCCGTAATCTAAATGATTTTTATTCACAA
The DNA here is from genome assembly GCA_002685115.1 of Flavobacteriales bacterium. Lineage (GTDB taxonomy): Bacteria > Bacteroidota > Bacteroidia > Flavobacteriales > UBA7430 > UBA6772. The sequence goes on from NYWQ01000001.1 coordinate 18,990, forward strand.
AAACCACGTTTATATTTCTACCAGAAAATATGGTTGANATTTCTGAAACTCCTTCTTCATTAAAGTAATCAATTGANAGTTTTGGTTCAATACANAGNGCGCCATATTTCCCTTTTATACCAAAAATTTGGGTAATNAAGGTAAGCATAAACCAAGAGGATGAACCGGTAAGATATGCGTATGCTCCTTTGTTTTGATTGTCAAAATACGAAGGTATACCCGGGAAAATTTTTGCAGTTTCTGTTTGGTTTGCGATTTCATACACCTCCTGCATAATTTCATTTCCTTGGGCAACTAAACCTTGATTGTAAAGCCCATAAGCCAGCATAATGTTTTGCTGNACCCACTTACTTCCGTGTTCTTTATGACCGTAAACGAAACCGGTGATTCTTCCAATATTTAAGTCTATGTTCTTAAACTCTGAGGTCAAACGAATACCAGGACTGTTGTCGTCTTTTAAAATTTTCTTAACAGACTCGTAAACTTCTGCAGACATTGCTTTATCAGTAATATTGCAAATAATTGGAATTACTTGGGAGGTAAGGTCCATCATGACGCCGTCTTCCTTTTGACCACCAATTTTATTCTCAAGATTGTCGTAATGTCCATTAAAAAATCGATCCCCCTCATTGGTTGTAACGATTTCATTTTCTAAAATATGATTCGATATGTGGAGCGATTTAGCTTCTAAATCAGCAACAATATCATCAATTAACAAACTCGTTTTCTTGCCTGATACAGTATGTTCTACACTTTCAAAATAATTTTTAAGATGCGCTATTTTTACTTCTGGGCTTTGGTAATCCACTTTTTGTTGACCTGGAAGATTGTCTAAAAGCATGGTTACCTCTTCTAAAAGAGTGATATGCGTGGATCCATTTTTCTTTAGTTCCTTAAGAATAGCTGAAAGTACTAAGAAATTATTTGCATAAAAATTATAAAAACAAACACTACCTCCGTTTTCACGGGCCATGTCATAAGTATCGTTCCAATCTGCTCCTTCTAACAACAGCACGTTTTTGTTATTTACGTTGTAAAAAGAGGTAAGCTGTTGNATAATTANGTGCTCTAAAATAGAAGCAGTGTAGGTTGCTCCNTTGGATTGTCTTTGGAAGTGGCCTTGAGCCATTTGAAATTTGNTGTCAATNTTTTTNCTNCGCTCAACAAANTTATCTTTCCAATAGGTAATTTCCTTGTCTAAAATACTAAAATCTCCCGTTTGGTTTAAATAAAAGTTTAAAACAAAAACAGGCCAAGCACCATGATCACTCCAAGTACGTGGTATATTATTACGATCGGCCTTAAACTCACCAGGTTTTTCGCCAATAATAGTTGCATTAGAGCCGTCTACACGAATTCCTTTAAAGCAATTCACAATCTCTTNATGCGCGCTAATAGGGTCNACTAAAAATATAGACAGCAAGTCTTGCCATAAATCTCTCCAACCTCTACCACCTCTTCCGTATCCGTAATCAGGAAGGAAGGAGTTNCCAAATATTTGTCTACATTTTACTTGGTATTCAATCCATTTAACCCAATTGTCAAAATGATTGTTTCCNGTACTTATCTCAACACTGTTGAGTTTTTCATTCCAAAAATCGAGTGTATTTTGAAGTGTTTCTTCTACAGAACTCACCTTGGAATATTTTGCTCTCCAAACATCAAGATCGTTTAAATCATCTGTAATACCGTGCAGTATGATGAACTCAGCTTTTTCTCCTGACTGAAGAGTTACTTCTTTAAATTTAAATCCGGCAATGGCCTCTTTACCATGTCGCTCAGTTTCAGTTAACTCAGGAGGGGTAGTGTTTTTGTAAATTGCCTCAGGATTGTCAAGCGTTCCACTTTCGCCAATAAAATCATGTAATCTTATCCAAATTTTTTCTGGCTTGTTGGCGTTTCCGTCAAAACCTAAAGACACATAATTGGTCTCGTTAATGGAGTGACTACTTTCATCGTGAACAATTTTTGGCTTAACACGAACACCAAAATCTTCGATGTAGTTTTCTTGAAACATNGTAGTNACTTGCCTGTGGTCTCTCACGTTGTCTGCCGAACGACCAAAAAGAGGAAGAGCGTAATAAGGGTCAAACGTTTGTTGCGTTTCACCTGTATTGGTAACCGTTATTTTTAAAACCTCAACAAAGTCCTTACCCTCTGGTATAAACGTTGTTATTTTTGTTTCTAAAGAAGTTTCTTCTTGCTTTCTTATAGTACTAAAGGCTCCAATACTTGCTTCAATAGAAGATGTATCTTTTAAACCATTCCATTTGTGCGTTTTCTGAAACGCACTTTGACCAGAAGCAGACCAAGGGTTATGACCTTTTGCTTTAATCCAAAAATTTCTACTGGAAAGCGTTCTGTGAATCTCTTCGGTTACAGTTGGAGTGGTTAAATAGTGATGAAAATCTTTACAAACATCCCCTTTTAAATCAGGCGTAACAAAAGATTTCATCCCTGCCGTGTTCATAAGAGGGAAATATAAAACAGGTAGATTATTGGCATTTTCAACGACAAATGAACCGTCATTTTTGTTATCAAATTTCCAATCAATTCCTACCTTGTCAAGAGTATTTTGCATGCTTATTTTATTAATATTTTTTCTAGTTCTTCTAGAGATTTACCTTTCGTTTCTGGCAGAATTCTTACCATGATGGTAAATCCAATAAATGCGATGGTACCGAATATAAAAAACGTAAGTGAATTTCCTAAATTAGACAGTTCCCATGGGAAAACCAGTTGTACTACAGAACTAATAAAAGAATTTACAAAAGCAATAGAGCCAATTGCTAAACCTCTGTATTTCAAAGGAAATAGCTCGGACAACAACACCCACATAACAGGGCCTAGTGAGAAAGCAAAACAGGCAATAAAACCTAAGATCCCAATTAATATCAGCGTAGAATTTATAGTGGTTGCCGCTTCTAAGATGGCCCCATCATTTTTACTGAACACTTTGGTTCCTAAAATAGCTTTAAGCTCATTTTTAAAATCAACATCATTGGTGTAAACCTTATTTACAACCGAGTTTAATTTATTTGAATTTAAGAACTCGAACTGATCAATATCATTCTGTTGTAATTTGTAAGTAGCTTGATTAAAACCATAAGAACAAACTAATAAACTAAGGGCAATTCCTGCTGTACCGATTAACAACAAAGGTCTTCTACCCATTCTGTCTATTAAATAAATCGCCACAAAAGTAAATACTACTGAAATGGTACTTAATAAAACACCCGATGAGAAAGCTGCGTCGGTACCAATACCCGTTTGTTTGAAAATTGAAGTCGCATAAAAATAGACTGCATTAATACCGGTAATTTGCTGTAAAACACCAACGATTAAACCAACAGTTAAAATAAACCGCAAAGATGGCTTAAGCAAGTCTTTGATTTTTAAATTAGATTTATGATTATCTGAATTGCTATTTTCTTCAATACGTTTGATTTCAGCGGCACCTTTTTCACTACCATGGATATTTACAAATACTTTTTTCGCTTCTGACAAATGACCTTTTAAATAGAGCCATCTTGGGCTTTTTGGTACAAAAAACAACAGCGAAAAATATAATAATGCTGGAATTAACTCTACACCCAACATCCACCTCCAAACATTTTCGTCGGTAAGAAAAGTACTGTCTAGCGTATTGTATTTATTAAACAAATAATTGCTTAGGAAAGCTGCAAAAAAACCAAACACAATATTTAGTTGTTGTAAGGAAACAAGCTTTCCTCTGTTTTCTGCAGTAGAAATTTCAGCAATATACATAGGTGCTAATACTAAGGCTGCACCAAAAGCGAAACCACCAATCATTCTTGCAATGTAAAGCATTTCATAGGAAACTGCCATTGCTGAAAATAGTGCAGAGACTGCATAAAGAAGGGCTACAATAATTAATAATTTTCTTCTCCCTGTTGCATCACTTAATCTTCCGGAAAAAAGCATGGAAAGCATTGCTGCAAAAGAAGGCGAGCTTACCACCCATCCTGATTGAATTTCTGTTAAATCAAATTCGGATCCAGCAAAAGTCATTACACCAGAAATAATTCCTGCATCAAAACCAAAAAGAAAACCGCCTAAGGCTACAATTAAACTTATAGATACTATTTGTGACTTATTGTTCAATGGACTGTCTTTTAAATTAGAGGGTATAAAAGTGCTGCTAAATTAGATAATTTATGTAAAACATACACATAATGTAATGCTTATTTTAGAGAATAATCTATTAATACTAGTGAAATAGGTGCTGAATTAACGTCTAAACTCTGAAATTATGAGTTAATAAA
>NYWQ01000006.1 GCA_002685115.1 Flavobacteriales bacterium
GTGCTCCATAAAAACCATCCTTTTATTCAAACTCTTGTTTCAACTCATTTTAATAACTATCTTAACGTTCATATTTTAAATAATGAAAATAAAGAAGACTATCCAATCGCATTTATTGGGTCTGTTGCTTATTTATTTTACGATATTTTAACGGCACTTTGTCGAAAATACGCTTTAAATAAAATTTCATTTAATCAGTTTCCTCTCCCAGGCTTATTAAATTACCACTTACCTTAATAGAGTAGTAAATATCTTTGATTACTCTATACTTTAGGTATAATTATTGTAGATTGGTATGTAAATACCCCATCGAATTATGAATAAATCACTTTATTTTGTACTTTCTTTATTCACAGTACAATCATTGTATAGTCAAATATCCGGAAATTGCAACGCTCCGTATAATACGCCAGAGAGTCTTGTGGAAATTCTTGTTGGTGAAGGAGTTGAATATTCAAATGTCACATTTTCTGGTTTCGATTGTTCTGCTGGATACTTTGATGGTACCTCAAATTTAGATTTTCAAACAGGTCTTGTTATGGCTACCAATGGTGTTGAGTCGATTGCTCCAGGTGGGTTTGGTTTCGGAGGAGGAGGTGCAGATGCCGATGCCGATTTAGAAGAGCAATTACAGTTAGTAAATGCTACTAATACGGATCTTAATAACTTAATTGTTTTGGAATTCGATTTTATTCCGAATTCTGATGCCGTAACTTTTAATTATATTTTTGCTTCCAACGAATATCCAACTTATGTTTGCTCTCAGTTTAATGATATATTTGGTTTTTTCTTATCTGGNCCTGGTATTAATGGACCATTTACCAATAACGCNGAAAATATTGCCTTAGTNCCTGAACCAGCTGATCCTACTCAATATACTACATCTCCTGTTGTAATAAATACAGTAAATAATGGTGTAGTTGGTGCTTTTGGTGATGAACCATCTTGTACTAACATTGATCCTAATTGGCAAGATTATTCCGTTTTTTTTACCGAAAATGAAAATTTAGCAACTGTAAATTACAATGGTTTTGTTAGTTTAAATGCAACTGCAAATGTAACTGCTTGTCTTACCTATCATATGAAGTTAGCTATTGCTGATGTTTTTGATGGCTCACTTAATTCTGCTGTATTTTTACAAGAAAATTCATTCAATTCTCTTCCAGCTATAGAATATTCAGTAGAATCAAATACAACCAATATTTTTAATTCAAATTCTCCATTTGTAAGCAATATTTATGAGGGGTGTGGTGATGCAAGTATTATTTTTGAACGACCTGATGGCATTGGCGGAGATATACTTATAAATTATTCTATTGAAGGAACCTCAGTTTTAGGAGTAGATTATACGTTATCCAATACTTTGAATGATCAGGTTACTATTCTTGACGGCGAATCTCAAGCTACAATAGGTGTTTCTGCTTTTAACGATGGTATTTCGGATAATAATGAAGATGTTTTAATCCAAATATTACCTCTTGATTACGGTTGTTATGAAATTCAGCCAGACACGATTGAATTCTCCATTTTTGACCAACCTAATTTTTCTATCGAAACAAATGATTTAGCTGCTTTGTGTTCTGATGATCAAGTTGAATTAGAAGTTCTTCCCGTTGGNGGTATAGGAGGCTTAANGTCTCTTCCTTACAGTGTTCCTCCTTACACATTTCAATGGGAAGGTTTAGGTACTTCAGCTAATCAGCTTGTAAATCCTACAGAATCTACAGAATATTGCGTTGAGGTTATTGATGTATGTGGTCAGCAAGCTCAAGATTGCATTTCGGTCATCATCGAAGATTATCCTGATCTTTCGCTTATAACNACTTCAAATATTGTTTTAGAATGTGCTGGAGATTTTGCGCTCCTCNATGTTCAGGCNNTAGGNGGTATGGGTTCTCAATTAACTCCTCCTTATATTTTACCTCCGTATACTTACCAATGGCAAGGCTTAGGAGTAGAAAGTTCTCAAGCCATTACAGCAACAGAAGATACGGAGTTTTGTGTGCTAGTAACAGATGTTTGTGGCCAGCAAGTAGAAGATTGTGTTGAAGTCACTATTCAANAATTTCCACCAGTTGTTGTTGCCTCAGAAATTGTTTATNTATGCGATTCATCTGAAATTGACTTATGNGCTAGCGCNGAAGGTGGTAATGAGAATTACACATTTTTATGGTCTAATGGTGAAACGGATGAATGTATGTTTGACTTTCCTGGTGCATATGAAATTGTAGTTACAGATGAATGTGGTTCTGTTGGGCTATCAGAAGGAGAGATTCGATCGGATGAAGCTCCAGATCCATTTTTTGAAACTTTTCAAATGCCTGATGAAAATTTTGGTATAGAATTAAATAATTACACCCCTACGATGTATAATTTATCCTATAATTGGAATTTTGACGATGGTTTTGGTTCTGTTTTGCAAGAGCCTAACAGCCACTTTTTTGAGCAATGGGGCGTTTATTCAATAAGTTTAGGCGTTACTACCGACATTAATAAATGTTATAAAGAATTTGTTCAGGACGTAGAAATAAGTCCCTTGTATTATTTTTATGCAGCCAATTCGTTTTCTCCAAATAACGATAACGTAAACGATTTTTTCTCACCCTCAATAGTTGGGTTTAAATCTTACGAACTGTATATATACGACCGATGGGGCAATCAAGTTTTTTACACAGACGATTTTTACCAAAAGTGGGATGGATCCTTTAACTCAGAACCCGCAGTATCAGGAACTTATGTTTATAAAGTTTTAACCACCAAGCAGTTCGATGAGAATACATACGAAAACAAAGGCGTTGTTAATTTAATACGTTAGTATCTAAAGATTTAACTTTCGTCAATTTTTATAGTACATTTTTTACATGCATCACATTTTGTTTCAGCGCATGAGCTACTTTTTTTCTTGTAGATGTAAAAGCATGCGCCTATAAATAAGATGGCTATAATAAGTAAATCCATTAGTTAAATATAGTATAGGTTAAAAAGGCTCCAATGTATGCAATAGCAGTCATTCCCAGTGTTTGAATTATAGGCCATTTCCAAGAGTTTGTTTCTCGTTTAACAATAGCTATTGTACTGGCGCACTGCATGGCAAANGCATAAAAGATGAGTAAAGACANACTTACGGCAAATGTATAAGTNGGCTTGCCTGTATTGTTATTTTTAGCTTGTCTTAATTTTTCTAGAATTGTTTTATTTTGGTCTTGTTTGCTACCAACACTGTATATACTTGCCATTGTTCCAACAAAAACTTCACGAGCAGCAAANGACGAAATTAATCCNATNCCAATTTTCCAATCGTAACCTAAGGGTTTAATGGCAGGCTCAATACCTTTCCCAATGTAACCTAAAAATGAATGTTCTAATTTATGCGCTGCCAAAGCATCTTCATATATGATGTTATTCGCATTGCTATCGGATTGACTCACATAATTTTCCGCATTTTTAAAACGATCACCAGGGCCAAAACTAGCCAATACCCATAGTATTATGGAGACTGCTACTATTATTTTACCTGCATCAAAAACAAAACTTTTTGTTTTTGTTAGTAATGTGTGAAGCAGGTTTTTTACTTGAGGAATTTGATACTCTGGCAGCTCAATAATAAATACATCTTTAGCATCTTGTTTGATCAATTTACTCAAAACAATCGATGCAATAATTGAACTTACGAAGCCTAAAAGGTACATGAGCAATAGCACTAAGCCTTGAAGGTTAATTCCGGTCGTGTTATTGGTTGGTATCATTAAAGCAATAAGTATTGTGTATACCGGTAGTCTTGCTGCACAGGTCATAAAAGGTACTACAAGTATAGTGATAAGGCGCTCTTTGGCATTTTCTATATTTCTTGCAGCCATAATTGCAGGAATTGCACATGCAACACCAGAAATTAAAGGGACAATACTTTTACCGTTCAAGCCAAATCTGCGCATAAATCGATCCATAATAAACACAACTCTTGACATGTATCCAGATTGTTCTAGAATGGATATAAAACCGAAAAGAATTGCAATTTGTGGAATAAATATGACAACGCCACCAATCCCAGGGATTAGCGCTTCACTTATTAGTTGGTTTATTCTATTATCTGGTAAAACATTATTTATCCAATTNGCTAAGTTGCTAAAAGATGCATCTATAAAATCCATGGGTATTGAAGACCAAGAGTATATAGCCTGAAACATGAAGAATAGAATGGAAAAGAAGAGTAAATAACCATAGTATTTATGGGTAAGTATTTGATCAATTTTTTCAGTNGCGCTGGAGTTTAATTCTGTTTTATTTAATACATCTTTTAAAACAGAGTCAATAAAAGTATATCTTTCAATTGCCTCCTCTTTTAATACAGTTTCAGCATCTAATAGTTGATCCTTTAAAACANATTNAATNTGTTTTTGATCTGTTTCGGAAAATATTTTATGTGTGTGATGGTGATGCGCTATNAACCAAGCCCAGTAATTATTTTTTATTGAATCTATTTTTTTTAGCTCTTTGTAGGCTTCGTTTTTTAATTCAAATTTACTTTGGTAAGAACAAGCTGCGTTTAGCTGAAGAATACTTTCTCTTAGTTTATCCAAGCCAAGACCTTTTTTTATACTTGTAAGTACAACTGGACACTTAAAGGTATCCGATAATTTTTGGTGAGCAACTGAGCGTCCATTTTCTTTGAGGTAGTCAATTCGATTTAGAACTAAAATACATGGAATTTCTAAATCTCGTATTTGGCTAAACAAAAAAAGATTTCTTCTTAAATTGGATGGATCAGCAACATAGATAATAGCATCAATAGGCTCTGCTATATTTAAAATTTCATTTAATACAATTTCTTCATCTAATGAATTTGGTTCGAGACTGTATGTGCCTGGTAAATCAATCAGATTTATAGGTTCGTTACCTATTTTAATTTTTCCAACTTTTCGATCTACGGTTATACCTGGGTAATTCCCTGTAGATTGATTTAGTCCGGTAAGCGAGTTAAATAGACTTGTTTTACCTGTGTTAGGGTTTCCAATTAATACAAACTTTTTCATAACGTTGTAATGTCTATTTTCTTTGCTTCTGCAATCCGTAAAGCAATATCGTTCCCTCCAATTTGTATACACACTGGATCCGAAGATGGAGCCTTCATTTTAAGCACAACTTTGGTGTTACTAACACATCCCATTTGTATTAGTTTTAAGGGTATATTTCCATTCTGATTTTCTGCAATGTAAGCTACCTCGTTACTATTTAAATCAGCTACAGTTCTCTTTTTTTGCATTATTTTCATTCAATAGAAATTCTTCGATTGTATTTTTTTTGATAAAAAAAATCTTCTCATGTAAATGAGAAGATTTTAACAAAAATCTATATTCTACATATGTATAACCTCATCATAGGCATCGGCTACAGCTTCCATCACAGCTTCACTCATGGTAGGGTGAGGGTGAACGGATTTTAGAATTTCATGACCCGTTGTTTCAAGTTTACGAGCAACTACTGCTTCGGCAATAAGCTCCGTAACATTTGCACCAATCATATGGCAGCCTAGCCATTCTCCATATTTTGCATCAAAAATCACTTTAACAAATCCATCTTTATGNCCGGCAGCACTTGCTTTACCGGATGCAGAAAACGGGAACTTACCAACTTTAATAGCATAGCCGGCATCTTTTGCAGCTTGTTCTGTATAACCAACAGATGAAATTTCTGGAGATGCGTATGTACATCCAGGAATATTATTCATATCCATGGGTTGTACGTCCATTCCGGCAATTTTCTCAACACAGTTAATTCCTTCTGCAGATGCAACGTGAGCGAGAGCTGGTCCAGGAATCACATCACCAATAGCGTAGTATCCAGGAATGTTTGTTTGGTAAAAATCGTTTACTAAAACTTTACCTTTNTCTGTTGCAATTCCTACATCTTCTAAGCCAAGGTTTTCAATATTGGCGGTTATGCCTACTGCAGATAGTACAATGTCTGCTTCAAGAATTTCTTCACCTTTTTTTGTTTTCACAGTTGCTTTACACATAGCACCTGTTGTATCTACTTTTTCTACTGATGCATTGGTCATTACCTTTATTCCAGATTTTTTAAAGGAGCGTTCCAATTGCTTAGAAATATCAACATCTTCTACTGGAACTATGTTAGGCATAAACTCTACAACGGTTACATCAGTTCCCATAGCGTTATAGAAATAAGCAAATTCTACACCTATGGCACCAGACCCAACAATAATCATCTTTTTGGGAGTTTTAGTTAGGGTCATTGCCTCACGGTATCCTATAATATTTTTGCCGTCTTGAGGTAAGTTTGGCAATTGTCTTGAACGTGCTCCAGTTGCTATAATAATNTTTTTGGCAGAATGTTCAATTGCNGTTCCTTTTTCATCGGTTACNACTACTTTTTTACCNGTTTTAATTTTACCCATTCCNCTAAGCACTTCAATTTTGTTCTTTTTCATTAAGAACTCAATCCCTTTGCTCATTCCACCAGCAACATTTCTACTTCTTTTTACAACAGCAGCAAAATCTACTTTTGCATCAGGAACGTCAATACCATACTCATCGGCATGGTTTATATATTCAAATACCTGTGCACTTTTAAGAAGTGCTTTTGTTGGTATACAACCCCAGTTAAGGCAAATTCCTCCAAGACTTTCCTTTTCTACAATGGCAGTTTTAAGCCCTAATTGCGATGCACGTATAGCAGTTACATATCCTCCAGGGCCACTTCCTACTACAATTAAATCGAAGTTCATATCGTATAATTTTATTTAGTTTTACACAGACTGCGAAGTTACTAAATTCATACATTATAAATGAGTGTTTTTTGTAGAAGTATGCAAGTCCAAACTATTTTTTTGAATTTCTTTTTATTGATGTACTAATTTTATTTTTAAGCTACATTTTTTACTGAATAGTAACCATTCCATTTGTATTCTTTTAACTTTGCTGATTATTATATTTTTTAGATGAAAACACTCCCTATATTCGTTAAAGATGAAACAGCCCCTTTGGAAGCTGTTATACTCGGAATTGCTACTGATTTTGGCGGAACACCTCTTCTAAAAGACGCTTACGACCNTAAATCTAAAGAACATATTAAAGCAGGTACTTTTCCTAATCAATCTGATGTTCTTGACGAAATANCTGCCTTTTCCGAGGTTTTAAAAAAANATAACATTGAGGTTTATCGCCCAGNAAATATTGAAAATTACAATCAAATCTTTTCTAGAGATATTGCTTTTGTTATTGATGACAAATTTATTGTGCCCAATATTTTAGAAGATAGAGCCAAAGAGTACAATGCTATTTCTTTGTTAGTAAAATTAATTGATCCTAAACTTTTGGTAAAAATGCCTCAAGATGCCTATATTGAGGGTGGAGACGTAATGCCNTGGGACGATTGCATTTTTATAGGCGTATCAAACGATGAAGATTTTAATAATTACACCTGTGCTCGAACGAATTATCAAGGGGTTGCTTTTTTACAAAAAACATTTCCAAATAGAACGGTTGTTTCTTTTGAATTAAAAAAATCTGATACAGAAGCACGGGACAATGCGCTTCATTTAGATTGTTGTTTNCAGCCTATAGGATGCAATCAAGCTATTATTTATGCTGGCGGATTTAAAAATGAAGATGACGTATTGTTTTTGAAAGATTATTTTGGTGAAGAAAATATTATTGAGATTACACGAGATGAGATGTTTCATATGAATTCTAATTTATTATCGATTAGTCCAGAAGTGATTGTTTCTGAAAAGAGTTTCACAAGATTAAATACGGAATTGCGCAAACGGGGTTTTACGGTTGAAGAAGTTTCTTATTCTGAAATCGCCAAAATGGAAGGTTTGTTAAGGTGTTCAACATTACCTTTAAGACGAAAACAAGATGCTTAAACAGATTACTTCCAGCATTATGATGATACGTCCTGTAGCTTTTCGATACAATGAACAGACTGCAGCTAATAATTATTATCAAAAGGTTTTACACGATGTTAGTCCGGGTCAAGTTCAGCTTAACGCACAATTAGAATTTGATAATTTTGTAAGTGTCTTAAGAAACAATGGTATTGAGGTTGTTGTTGTAGACGACACTCTTGAGCCCAATACGCCCGATTCTATTTTCCCTAACAATTGGATTTCTTTTCATCAAGATGGNTCCGTAGTTTTGTACCCAATGTGTGCAGAAAATCGCCGTTCTGAAAGACGATTGGACCTTCTGACTTTACTAACCGATGCTCACAATTTTAAAATTAAANAGGTTATAGATTTATCTCATCATGAACAAACGGATCGCTTTTTAGAAGGTACCGGTTCCATGCTATTTGATCGTATTCATAAAGTAGTTTATGCTGCACTCTCCTTGAGAACAGATTTGGATTTATTAAATCAGTTTTGCGACAAATTTAATTGTAAAGCTGTTTCGTTTACTTCTAATCAAACTGTAAATAACGAGCGTTTGCCCATTTATCATACAAATGTTATGATGTGTTTAGGCGAAAGTTTCGCCGTATTATGTGCAGATACTATTGACGATTTAAAGGAACGTAAACTGGTTATTGATAGTCTTGTAGCCTCTGGAAGAGAAATCATTTACATTACCGAAAGCCAAAAACAACGCTTTGCTGGAAACATGTTACAAGTGAGCAGTAAATCTGGACTTAAATATCTTGTTATGTCTACTTCAGCTCATAAATGCCTTACAAAGCCTCAAGTATTGCAATTGGAAAAGTATACCAATATACTGTCAAGTTCATTAGATACAATTGAAGCCTGCGGTGGAGGAAGTGCACGCTGCATGATGGCAGAGATCTTTTTGCCAAAAAATGAATTAGTATAATATGAAAAATTTAGAATCACTTTTACTCAAGCCAATACTTTTAGCTGTAAAAAAATTATTTGGCGCAGACTTACCAGAGCATCAAGTAAATTTTCAAACNACCCGAAAGGAGTTTGATGGAGATGTGACTTTAGTTGTTTTCCCGATCGTACGTTTTGCCAAAAAGAGTCCAGAGGAAACAGCAGAAGTAATAGGGAATTACTTGGTTAAAACCACNGACTTTATTGACAATTTTAATGTGGTTAAAGGTTTTTTAAATTTAGTTGTTTCACAATNCTATTGGTTAGAATCTTATGCTTTAGCTTTTAACACAGNAAGTTATGGTAGGGTAAAAGCGACTAAAAGTGACCCAAAAATTGTAGTTGAATATTCTTCACCTAATACCAATAAGCCTTTACATTTGGGGCACGTACGAAACAATTTACTAGGGTATTCGGTTGCTGAAATTATCAAAGCCAGTGGACGTCAAGTAAAAAAGGTACAAATTATTAATGACCGAGGTATCCATATTTGCAAATCTATGCTAGCTTGGCTAAGATTTGGTCAGGGAGAAACGCCTGTTTCCTCAGGGATGAAAGGGGATCATTTAGTGGGTAAGTATTACGTTCTTTTTGATAAAGAATATAAAAAAGAAATCGCTTTATTAGTTTCTAAAGGTACAACTGAGGAACTTGCTAAAAAGGAAGCTCCGCTTTTAATTGAAGCTCAAAATATGTTACGTCTATGGGAGGCAAAGGATCAAGAGGTTGTTGCTTTATGGGAAATGATGAATTCATGGGTTTATGAAGGATTCAATTCTACCTACAAGCGAATGGGTGTTGATTTTGACAAACATTATTATGAAAGTAGCACTTACTTATTAGGGAAGAAATACATTGATCTGGGGCTAGAGAAAGGCGTTTTTTANACCAAAGAAGATGNCTCTGTTTGGATTGATCTTACCGATGAAAAATTAGACCATAAATTACTTTTGAGAGGGGATGGAACTTCCGTGTATATAACTCAAGATATTGGAACGGCCATTCAACGTCATTTGGATTTCGATTTTAATAAGATGATTTATACCGTTGGTAATGAACAAGACTACCATTTTAGCGTTTTATTTAAAATACTAAATCGTTTGGGCTACTCTTGGTCTAATGATTGTCATCATCTTTCTTATGGAATGGTAGATCTACCTAGTGGAAAAATGAAATCTCGAGAGGGAACCGTTGTTGATGCAGATGATTTAATGTATGAAATGGTTGCCACAGCTAAATCTATTTCAGAAGATCTTGGTAAACTGGAAGGATTTAAAGCCGAAGAGTTAGAGGCTATTTATGAGATGATTGGTATGGGTGCATTAAAATATTTTATTTTGAAGGTAGACCCTCGCAAAAGAATGTTATTTGATCCTGCCGAATCTATTGATTTTAATGGGAATACAGGGCCCTTTATTCAATATACTCATGCTCGTATATGTTCTTTAAACAGAAAAGCTGAAGATTTAAACGTTCAAATAAATCCAGAATCTGATCTTCACACAAAAGAAAAAGAGTTAATTAAAGTACTTTTGCGTTACCCAGAGGTAATTCAAGAAGCAGCCGATCAGTGCAGTCCAGCATTAGTGGCAAATTTTACTTACGAATTAGTAAAACAATACAATCAGTTTTATCAACAGGTACCCATTTTTGGCACCACAAATGAGCATGACAAGGCTTTTCGTATTGGGCTATCTAACTTTGTTGGAAAGGTAATTGCTTCATCAATGAATTTATTAGGAATTGACGTTCCTGAAAGAATGTAATTTGTTTTTAAGATTAATACGCTAAAATATGTTTGAGAATTTATCAGAAAAGTTAGACAAAGCATTTTCCGTTTTAAAAGGACACGGAAAGATAACTGAAATTAACGTTGCTGAAACTTTAAAAGAGGTTCGTAGAGCACTTTTAGATGCTGATGTTAGCTTTAAAATTGCAAAAGAATTTACCAAAAATGTAAAGGATAAGGCTTTAGGTCAAGATGTACTTTCATCATTACAGCCAGGTCAATTGATGGTAAAGCTTGTTAAAGACGAGCTAACTCAATTAATGGGTAGTAAGGTAGAAGGATTAAATCTGGAATCCGCTACTTCTGTAATTCTTGTTGCAGGTCTTCAGGGTTCTGGTAAAACGACATTTTCTGGAAAATTAGCCTTGTTTTTAAAAAACAAGAAATCTAAGAAACCGTTATTAGTTGCATGTGATGTTTATAGACCTGCAGCTATTAATCAATTAGAAATTTTAGCTGAACAAGTTGGCGTTGATGTTTTTACAAACATTGAAAGCAAGGATCCCGTTGAAATTGCAAAGTCTGCTATTACTTATGCAAAACAAAATGGGCATACTATTGTTATTGTAGATACCGCGGGTCGATTAGCTATTGACGATCAAATGATGAACGAAATAGCTGCGATTAAGCATGCTGTTTCACCTCAAGAAACGTTATTTGTTGTTGATGCTATGACTGGTCAAGATGCTGTAAATACAGCAAAGGCTTTTAATGAAAAATTGGATTACAACGGAGTTGTACTAACCAAATTAGACGGTGATACTAGAGGTGGTGCAGCTTTAACAATTAAGTCTATTGTAGACAAACCGATTAAGTTTGTGGGTATGGGCGAAAAGATGGATGCGTTAGACGTATTTCATCCAAATCGTATGGCCGAACGTATATTGGGTATGGGCGATGTCGTTTCCTTAGTAGAAAGAGCTCAAGAACAGTTTGACGAAGAAAAGGCACGAAAACTCCAAAAGAAAATAGCTAAAAACCAATTTGATTTTAATGACTTCGTTGAACAAATAGGTCAAATCAAAAAAATGGGGAATGTTAAAGATTTAATGGGAATGATTCCTGGTATGGGCAAAGCCATGAAAGGTGTAGAAATTGAAGACGATGCATTTAAACATGTGGAAGCAATGATTGGTTCCATGACTCATGAAGAGCGTTCTACTCCAAGTATATTAAATGGTTCACGTCGCCAGCGTGTTGCTATGGGTAGCGGTCGTNCTATAAGNGATGTCAATCAACTCATAAAACAGTTTAACGACATGGGAAAAGTTATGAAGATGATGCAAGGTGGTGGCATGAAAAATATGATGAAAGCCATGGGTAAAGGTGGTATACCAAACCCTCCCTTAGGAAGATAAATATATTTATATGCAGTTATTAGACGGAAAACTAACATCAAATACCTTAAAGGATGAAATTGCTTTAGAGGTAACAGAACTATTGGCAAATGGGGGTAAAAAACCCCATTTAGCTGCTATTCTTGTGGGTGGTAACGGCGCAAGTGAAACTTATGTTAATGCCAAGGTAAAGGCCTGCAAAAAAGTTGGCTTTGATTCTACTCTTATTCGTTTAGATTCTTCGGTTTCTGAAAGTATCTTGTTAGATGAAGTTAGAAAGATTAATGAAAACCCTTTGATAGATGGTCTAATAGTTCAGCTTCCACTTCCTAAACACATTTCGGAAACTAAGGTAACCGAAACCATACTTCCAGAAAAAGATGTAGATGGTTTTCATCCTGTTAATTTGGGCAGAATGATGCTGAATTTACCTTCTTTTCTTCCAGCAACTCCTGCAGGTATTTTAGAACTTCTGGATCGCTACAATATTGAAACCTCTGGAAAACATTGTGTGGTTATAGGTCGTTCTCATATTGTTGGATCTCCTATGAGTATACTTATGGCTCGAAACACCAAAGTGGGTAATTGTACGGTTACTTTAACGCACAGTAGAACTACTAATTTAGAAGAAATTACTCGGTCTGCAGATATTCTTATAGTTGCTCTCGGCAAGCTAGAGTTTGTTAAAGCCTGTATGGTAAAACAAGGTGCCGTAGTTGTAGATGTTGGGATTACTAGAGTAAAATCAGCAACCACCAAATCAGGTTGGAAACTCAAGGGTGACGTTGCATTTGATGAAGTTTCTAAAAAATGTTCTTATATAACACCTGTTCCGGGAGGAGTAGGCCCTATGACTATCGCTTCACTTTTAAAAAACACACTACAAGCCTCTAAACAAAATTAATTACCACTATTTGGTGCAACTATTTGGTACAACTATTTGTTAAGCAGCTCTTTACCCAATATTTAGGAGCTAATTATAACAAAATTGTATATTAGCCAAATCTCAAAAATTTAATTATGGATAACAGAATTGATCATATCTTAAATCAATGGCTTTTAAATATTGGTTTCTCAGAAACTATCGTTCACGGAGTTCAGTTCATTCTTGAATTGTTGGTGTTACTAGTACTGTCTTTTGTGGCCGATAGATTAGCTAAGAAAATAGTTGTTCGAATTATATCTGCGCTTGTTAAGCGAACAACATTTACCTGGGACGATGTGCTTTTAGAAAACAAAGTTTTTGATAGATTAGCTCATTTAGCCCCTGCATTAGTTATACAAGCAAGTGTTCGTTATTTTTTGGTTGATTTTCAGGATTTTATTCCTTTTATAATTCGAATGACTCAGGCCTACATGATTGTTATTGGTCTTTCAGTTATCATTTCCATTTTTAACACATTAGATCATTATTTTAAACAATCAGAATCTTTAAAAGACAAACCCTTTGATTCTTATTTTCAATTGGCAAGAATGGTGGTTTATTTTCTGGGTGGGATTTTAATAATTGCTAAAATTTTTGACAAGAACCCTCAAGGAATTTTAACGGCTATGGGAGCATTAACAGCTGTTTCTATGTTGGTTTTTAAAGATACAATATTAGGTTTTGTTGCCTCTATTCAACTATCTGTAAATGATATGATTCGAGTAGGAGATTGGGTATCTATGCCAAAATACGGAGCTGATGGCGATGTCATTAAAATAACACTCAATACCGTTAAAGTTCAAAATTGGGATAAAACAATTTCTACTATTCCTACTTATTCATTTGTATCAGATTCTTTTAAAAATTGGAGAGGAATGGCTGAAGCAGGTGGTCGAAGAATTAAACGCTCTTTGGTCATTAAATCAGGTTCTGTTAATTTTTGTGATATGGATATAATTTCTAATTTTAAAAAATTCGATTTAATTCAAAACTATATCGAAACAAAAGTTACTGAAATTGATACGTACAATAAAACAGGTAACCACGATAAAACCTACTTAATTAATGGCAGACAACTAACGAATATTGGTGTTTTTAGAGTTTATATAGAGAACTATATTTTAAGTTTGGATGGTATTCATCCGGATTTAACTCGTATGGTTTATCAAACGGAGGGAAATGAATTTGGTATTCCTATTCAAATCTATTGTTTTACTAAAACGACTGATTGGGCAGAATATGAAAACATCCAATCTGATATATTTGACCATCTTTATGCAGCTGCGCCGCTGTTCGGTCTAGAAGTTTTTCAGCATCCTTCTGGATCAGATTTTAACAAGTTAGCTAAATAACACTTTTTTTATTTTTATCATTACTATCTAGTTTTGATTCGATTTTTTATTACGTATAAATGATTCAGATTCGAAAAATTGCCCCTAAAGAATGTTATCCTATTCGACAGAAAGTTTTGTGGCAACACAAAAACATCGATGATTGCGGAATAGCTATTGATGAACAGAATGATGCTTTTCATCTAGGAGCTTATTTAAATGACGAACTTGTTTGTATTGGTTCTTTCTTTAAACAAAATCACGGTGAGTTTTCTGCACCTAGGCAATATCGCCTAAGAGCAATGGCGACTTTGCCAAAAGCTCAACATAAAGGTCTAGCAAAAATTCTCTTAGAGAAATCATTTAATGAATTGAAATTTCATAACATTGATCTTTTATGGTGTGATGCGCGTGTCGTTGCGAAAGGGTTTTACTCAAAGTTAGGTTTTGTTACCAATGGAGATTCTTACGAAATACCGATTATAGGGACACATTACCTCATGTATAAAAAGATCTAAATTTATTCAGACTCTGTATTTAAATGTTGTTCTAAAGCATACTCATCTGGTATAAGAACTTGTCTTGCTTTACTTCCTTCAAAAGGCCCAATAATTCCTGCAGACTCTAACTGATCTACAATTCTACCAGCTCTGTTGTAGCCTAATTTTAGTTTTCTTTGTAAAAGTGATGCGGATCCTTGTTGATGCATTACGATCACAGAGGCCGCTTCTCTAAAAAGAATATCTCTGTCATTTTTATCTATATTACCTACAGCTTTAGCTTCTTCTCCAACGTATTCCGGAAGCTCAAAAGCCATAGCATACCCCTGTTGACTGCCTATATAATCCGTTAATTTCTCTACTTCGGGTGTGTCGATAAACGCACATTGTATTCTTGTAATTTCATTTCCATCAGAAATGAGCATATCCCCACGGCCAATAAGTTGATTTGCGCCAGCTGAATCTAATATGGTTCTCGAATCAATTACAGAAGTTACTCTAAATGCAATTCTAGCTGGAAAATTGGCTTTTATTGTACCTGTAATAATATTTGTTGTAGGCCTTTGTGTAGCAACAATTAAATGAATACCAATAGCTCTTGCAAGTTGAGCTAGTCGGGCAATAGGCGTTTCAATTTCTTTACCAGCGGTCATTATTAAATCAGCAAATTCATCTATCACTAAAACGATATAGGGTAAATAGCGATGTCCGTTTTCAGGATTCAATTTTCTGTTTACAAATTTATGGTTGTACTCTTTTATGTTTCTAACTTGAGCTGACTTAAGTAAATCGTATCGTGCATCCATTTCAATACACAAAGAATTTACAGTATTTACAACTTTTGTTGTATCTGTTATGATGGCTTCTTCGTCGTCTGGTAATTTTGCTAAAAAGTGACGTTCTATTTTATTGTATAATGTTAATTCTACTTTTTTAGGATCTACCAAAACAAACTTCAATTGAGAAGGATGTTTTTTGTAAAGCAACGAAGCTAGTATTGCATTTAGACCTACAGACTTCCCTTGCCCTGTAGCACCTGCCATAAGAAGGTGAGGCATTTTTGCTAAGTCGGCTACATACGTTTCATTAGCTATTGTTTTTCCCAAGCCTATTGGAAGTTCATAATCTGCATGTTGAAACTTTTCTGATGCCAAAATAGATTTCATCGAAACAATACTTGGCTTACTGTTGGGAACTTCAATTCCTATTGTACCCTTGCCAGGTAACGGCGCAATAATTCTAATCCCTAAAGCGGCTAAGCTCAAGGCTATATCATTTTCCAATCCTTTTATTTTAGAAATACGTACGCCCGGAGCAGGAATAATTTCATAAAGCGTAACGGTGGGCCCCACAGTAGCCTTAATTTTAGAAATTTCAATTTTATAATTGTTAAGCGTTTCAACAATTTGGTTTTTATTGGCTTCTAGTTCTTCTTTGTTTACTGTAACCTCAGAGTTTGGGTACTCTATCATTAAGTCAATAGTTGGATGCTTGTATCTACCTAAATCAAGCTTAGGGTCGGATTCTCCAAATTCGTCCAAAGCTTTGTTAACTTCATTATCACTTAAAATTTCTTCTTCTTTTAGCTCAACAGACAACTCAATATCCTCAGGAGCTAAATCCAAAGTTTTACTTGGTTTTACAGGATTTAAAATGAGTTCTTCTTCAGGTAATTTATTTTTTTCTTCTTGCTGTTCTTCAACCGATTTTATTTCTTCATTATAAATAAGTAAATCATCGGATTCCTCTTTTAGGATTTCTTCCGCATCTTTTAGAGGCGATTTGTAAGAACTTATAAGATCCTCATCGTCTGTACCTTTGGTTTTTTTAGATGTGAAAAATAAAAAGAACGACGAGAAAAAATTCGTAATTTTTTCGGGAGTCCAACGGTAATAAATGCCTAAAAAAACGAGAATTGAAAAAACAAGAATTAACGTGGCTCCTGCAGAACCTAGTATGCTCGATAAAAAAGAAGAGACTGTTAAGCCATTATAACCGCCAATAATAGATGAGTTACTGAATACCATCCCTAAGGTTGTACTTAGCCATAGACAAAGAAAAACAGAATTCATAAAAAGTCTTCTCAGCTTTAAAATATGCTCCTTCGTAAGGTATTGTATTCCACTAATAAATAAGTAAAATGGAATGAGTAAACTGGCAATTCCAAAATTACTATATATGAAAAAGTGGCCTAGACTTGCACCAATTTTACCCAATAAATTAGTTACTGTGATTGATGTATCGGTAAGTAACTTTGTAGACTCTAGTTGTACCAAATCAAAATCCTGTTTCCAATTAAACACAAAAGAAACAAAGGCTAAAAAGAGAACTATAGAAACACAAATCATAATTAAACCTAAAACAACATGAAATGTTTTGTTTTTAAAGTCCAGTCCGAATTGAGGATATTTTGTTTTTTTCTTAATTGCCATAGTAAAGTGTTAGTGTTTCAAAAATAACTAAAATGAGAGTAGTTACAGGGTTTCACAAGAGCTTTTATTCACTATGATATACACATTTTATTAATCACCTCTAATTTCGAATAAATTACGAGGTATTTCATCTAATGCTGTGTTTAGTTTTAGGTTTTTTAGGGCAGTTTCTAT
>NYWQ01000027.1 GCA_002685115.1 Flavobacteriales bacterium
GAATCATTGTGGGTTATGATTTTATTTTCTAAGAAAATGAGTCCAGAGGTTTCATTTATTTCATCTGGTAATTCTGATACTGGACTTATAATTTGACTTTTCATGATAATTGGTGAAAAAACAAGTATCAAAAAAATAAATNATGTAAANTTNATAGTTATTTATTTAACTATAAATATACATNAAATTCTCANATAAAAAAAACCCATCTATGATGGGTTTTTNTAATTTAAGAAAGGGATTTAGTTTACTTTTACGTTTACCGCGTTTAAACCTTTTCTACCTTCTTGTAATTCAAATTCTACTGCATCACCTTCATTAATCTCATCGATTAAACCGGTAACGTGTACGAAATATTCTGTCTTAGTTTCGTCGTCAACTATAAATCCAAATCCTTTGGACTCGTTGAAAAATTTTACTGTTCCTTTGTTCATAGTAGTAAGATTAAGCAGATTTAACGTTTACAGCGTTTAAACCTTTTCTTCCTTCTTGTAATTCGAATTCTACTACATCGCCTTCATTAATCTCATCGATTAAACCTGTTACGTGTACGAAGTATTCTGTTTTTGACTCGTCGTCTACAATAAATCCAAAACCTTTAGATTCGTTGAAGAACTTTACTGTTCCTTTGTTCATAGTTTATTTTGTAAATTAAAGTGCAAATATAGATAATAAATTTCAATTTTCAACTTTAATCTCGTTTATTTATTTAAACATCTATTTGATGATCTATACGCTACATTTCAGCATCGAAAGTTTTATGAGAGTCTTTAATCAATCGATGTATTTCTATCATCTCTTCAGTATTTATATACCTCCATTCTCCATAAGGTACATCAAGTTCAATGTTCATTATTTTAATTCGCTTTAGCTTGTATACCTCATAATTTAAATAGGCGCACATTTTTCTTATTTGTCTATTTAGGCCTTGAGTGAGTGTTATTTTAAAATAAAAGCGGTCAATTTGTTCAACCTTGCAAGGGTCTGTTACGGTATCAAGAATTGGTATTCCCTTACTCATTTGTTCAATAAACTGTTTTGTAATTGGTTTATTTACTCTCACTTCGTATACTTTTTCATGATTGTTTCGCGAGCGTAAAATTTTATTTACAATATCTCCATCACTTGTCATAAAAATTAATCCTTCACTAGGTTTGTCTAACCTTCCGATTGGAAAGATTCTTTTTTCGTGGCCTATATAGTCAACAATGTTGTCTTTTTCTGTTTCTACATCTGTAGTACAAACAATGCCTCTAGGTTTGTTTAATGCAATGTAAACNTGTTCTTCGTCTGGTTTCTCCATAAGTTCTCCATCTACCCGAACCATGTCTCCAGCTACTATTTTNGTTCCCATTTCAGGTATTTGTCCATTAATAGTAACTCTTCCAGNTTCAATAAGTTTGTCTGCTGCTCTACGCGAGCAATAGCCNATTTCACTTAAGTATTTGTTTATTCGTTTCAATTCNAAAAGGTTTTTGGTNNCTNANATTATTANAATGAGTTAGATTTTAGTCACTCTAATTTTTCTTTTTTTAAGTTTTGTATTGTTTAGCTTTTCAATAATTTCTTTATATTTTTCTGTGGGTACGGATACAAAAGCACAATCTTGTTTGAGCTCTATAGTNCCAAGTTCATCGCCTACAAGTCCNGCTTGTTTAAAAAATAAACCAGCAATGTCTCCTTTAGATATTTTGTCTTTTCGNCCTCCTGAAATAAATAAAGTGGTTTTATGTGTCGTTTCAGGTGGGAGAATTTGAGTTAGTTTTTCAGTTTCTAACGTTCCTATAAAATCAGGTAGTTTTTCTTCAGNCCAATGTAAAACATAGGCAATTCCTNCCTTATTCATTCTNGCTGTTCTNCCATTTCTATGCGTAAATTCTTGTTTTCNAAGTGGNAAATGGTAGTGAAGTATAAACTTAATTTCAGGCACGTCAATTCCTCTAGCGGCAAGATCTGTAGCAATTAGAAGTTGATGTGTTCCATTTCTGAATTTTATAAGTGCGCGCTCTCTTTCTTTTTGTTCCATACCTCCGTAAAAGCAACCNTGGTTAATGTTGTTATCGGTGAGGTATTCACTTAAGCGGTGAATTGATTCTTTAAAATTGCAAAATACAATTCCAGGTTGATTTCCAAGATGGTCTAATGCACTCACTAAAGTTTCCATTTTATCTTTAGAGGGAGAGATTATACCTTTTACTTTTAATTGAGATTCAACTTCTTTAAGGTAATTAACATATACAGGATCTTTAAGTCCAACAAATTTAGGAACACGAGCTTTTTGAGTTGCTGAGGTAAGTATTTTTTTTTCAAGTTTGGGCAGACTCTTGCATATAGTTGTCATTTCTTTTTCAAAGCCAACTTCTAACGATTTGTCAAATTCATCAAGCACAAGCGTTTTTATGGTAGATGTTTTAAAACTGTCTCTTTGAATGTGGTCTGCTATTCTTCCGGGTGTACCTACTAAAATTGCAGGTCTGTGTTTGAGGTCTATTTTGTCTTTACTAAACAAGCGTCCACCGTAAACAACAGATGTTTTATAGCCCGAGCCCATTTCCCGAAGGACTTGCTCTATTTGTATGGCTAATTCTCTAGATGGNGCAACAATTAGGGCTTGAACTTCTTCAATANTAGGATTTAAATCAGCAAGAATAGGTAAAAGAAAAGCGAGTGTNTTACCTGTTCCTGTTGGCGAGAGTAGCACAATGTCTGAGCTAGATGAAATCGCTAATTGCGCTTCATTTTGCATAGCATTTAATTTGGCTATACCTAGTTTGTTAAGAATGCTATCTTGAGTTTTAATTGTNTGTGACATTTTCNAAAGGTACTGAATTGAATTTTCGTNNATAAAAAAAAATCCCTTTNCGATTAAACGAAAAGGGATTTGATGTTTATTTTGTTGTTTAATGATCGTGTCCNCCAGGGCCATGTATATGACCGTGNTCAAGCTCTTCGCTTGTAGCTTCTCTAACCTCAACTATAGTGCCTGTAAAATGAAGGTCTTGGTCTGCAAGTGGATGATTAACATCCATGGTAACAGTAGTTTCGTTAATAGAAACAACTTTAGCAGGAACCATTTGTCCATTTTGATCTTGAAGTGGTAACACATTATCTACAACAACTTCATCAGCTAACTTACCTTCTTTTAAGAACATATCTTGTGGCAGTTCAATAATAGCTTCGTCAGTTCTTGAGCCGTATGCATTTTCAGCTTTTATTCCGAAGGAAAATTCACCACCAACTTCAAGGTTTAAAACTTGGGCCTCAAATTCGGGAATCATATGATTTACACCTGTCATAAATACCAAAGGATCTTTACCTTCTGTACTTTCAATCATTTCTCCTTCTAGATTATCTCTGAATAGATTGTAATTTAGAGATATAACCTTGCTTTTTTNTTCACTCATTTGATTTATTTTTTTGCAAAANTACACTTATTATCAAGCTCNTAAAACCTTTTCATGTTAATTTTTGTGTAACTAATTTTTNGATGNNTTCTTAATCAAACTGTCTTGCGCCAACCAAAGGGATCTTCTGATCTGCCGTACTGGATGTCCTGAAGAGCTTTTTTTAACTCATTCGAATAATTATCTTCTTTATTGTCAAAAGTAAGTTTATGTTCTTTGTAGCTTATTGAGCTAATTGGAGCAATAGTTGCTGCTGTTCCGGTACCGAATACTTCAGTGATGGCTCCAGATTTATAATCTGCTAGCATTTTTTCTAAGTTGATGGATTCTTCTATGCAATTAATACCTTTGTGTTTCGCGAGTTTAATTAAGCTATCTCTTGTAATACCCGAGAGTATGGACTCACTTGTTGGTGGGGTGATTAATTCGTTATTCCTTCTAAAAAAAACATTCATTGTTCCCGATTCTTCAATGTTTTGATGTGTAGCTCCATCTGTCCAAATGAGTTGTTGGAACCCTTCTTTTTTGGCTAATTTTGCAGGATAAAAGGAAGCAGCGTAATTACCTGATGCTTTTGCAGCTCCTGTTCCTCCTANACCCGCGCGCGTGTATTCTAATTCTACTTTTACATTCACTTCTCCAGTATAATAAGNTTCTACTGGGCAAGTTATAATCATAAAGGTAAAATCATCAGACGTGGTCGCTTTAATAAAGTTTGAAGACGCAAACATAAATGGTCTAATGTAAAGTGCTGATTTAGCATCTTTAGGAATCCATTTTTCGTCTATTTTTAGAAGTTCATTTAAGCCATTTAAAAAGATTTCTTCTGGAATTTCTGGCATGCACAGTCTCTTTGCAGATTTATTTAGACGCTTTGCATTTTCTGTTGGTCTAAAGAGATAGGTTTCATTTTGCAGTCCTTTGTAGGCTTTCATTCCTTCAAAAATAGATTGACCATAATGCAAGGCATGTAATGAAGGAAGCATGTCTATAGTTCCATAGGGTTTAATTTCTGGTTCCAGCCACTTTCCATTTCTAAAATGGACTACGAGCATGTGATCCGAAAATACTGAACCAAAAGCTGCGCCCTTCCATGCATCCTCGGTCCATCTGGATTGGTCTATAGTTTTTATTTTCATAGCGATTTATATCGTTTTAATCTTATTTTAAATATCTAAAGTCTTGTTGATCTTTTAGATTTAATAGGCAGTTGTAGATCAGTTCAATAACATGTTGTACATCATCGATATGAGCGCTTTCTACTGTGGTATGCATGTACTTAAGTGGGAGCGAAATTAAAGCTGAAGCTACGCCACCATTCGCAAAAGCAAAAGCATCCGTNTCTGTACCTGTNGCTCTTGATGCTGCCAATCTTTGAAAAGGNATTTTGTTTTCTTTAGCCGTATTAATGATAACTTTTAANAGATTGTTTTGAACTGAAGGCCCGTAACTTAAAACAGGTCCATTACCACATTTCAAATCTCCTTGTTTTATCTTATTAATCATAGGAGTACTTGTGTCGTGGCATACATCTGTAATAATGGCTACATTTGGTTTGATTGTTTCAACAATCATTTTAGCTCCATGTAAACCCACTTCTTCTTGTACAGAATTGGTGATGTATAAACCGAATGGTAATTTATTTTTATTTTTATGGAGTAATCGTGCTACTTCAGCTATAATAAATCCTCCAATTCTATTGTCTAATGCTCTACCAACAAAATACTTGTTATTGAGTGTCGTAAAACTGTCCTCATAGGTGACAACGCAGCCTACATGAATACCCATTTTTTCGACTTCTTTGGCTGAGGAAGCTCCACAATCAAGAAAAATGGTATCTAATTGAGGGCTTTTTTCGTCTTTTCCATGACGAGTATGTATTGCAGGCCAACCAAATACAGCTTTTACCATNCCTNTTTCTGTATGAATATTTACTCGTTTTGATGGTGCTATTTGATGATCTGAACCTCCATTTCTGCGAAGNTAAATAAATCCATCTTTTGTTATGTAATGAATAAACCAAGAAATCTCATCGGCATGAGCTTCAATAACTACTTTGTATTTTGCTTTTGGNTTTACAATACCAACTACTGTCCCATAGGTATCAACGATATAGTCGTCTATGTATGGCTTTAAATAATCTAACCATAGTTTTTGCCCCTCACTTTCAAACCCAGTAGGGGATGGGTTATTGATGTATTTTTCAAGAAAATTAAGCGATTTTTTAGAGAAATATTTCTTTTTCATTTTAGGATATATATATATTGTAAATGGGGTGCGAATATACGAAAATTGCTTGGTATATTTGTGGGTAATCAAAGCGGTCTATTATGAGAAAAGAGATTATACAAACCAAAGATGGTTCTAATACGCTGTTTGTTCCAGAATTAAATGAAACCTATCATTCTACTAATGGAGCATTGCAAGAGTCTTTACATGTATTTATAAAGGAAGGTTTACTGTACCGAAATTTAAAAAACATTAAAATATTAGAGGTTGGTTTTGGTTCGGGACTCAATGCACTAACAACTTTCGTCTCTGCAGCTGATTTAGGTTTGCGTGTAAATTATACTTCTTTAGAAGCCTATCCACTTGAATGGGATTCGGTAGCTAAGTTAAACTTCACAGAATTGGAGCGTATGCATAAACATCATGATGTATTTAGAAAAATGCATTCCTGTTCTTGGGATAAAAAGGTTCCTATTTCGGTTAATTTTTCTCTAAGGAAACTCAACTTGAAACTACAAGATATTACATTTGAAAGTGCTTTTGATTTGATCTATTTTGATGCTTTTGCTCCACAGATTCAACCCGAGNTGTGGACTAATGAAATTTTTCATTTAGTTTTCAAATCTTTGAGAAGTAAAGGTGTTTTGGTTACTTATTGTGCGAAAGGTTCNGTAAANAGGTCGTTAAAAGCNGTTGGTTTTGAATTGCAAAGTATTCCGGGNCCTCCAGGTAAAAGAGAAATGAGTAGAGCTGTAAAGAAATAATTGATTTTATGCTTTTTTTTGATGAAGTTTTGGTCTAAGATTATTCCACATAAACACCTTCATTAGCTCCAAGNTCAACAGCAATATGTTCTTTAATGGAAGTNGATAATACCAATCCCGNGTAATCTGTTCTAATTGGAAATCTATGATGTTTTCGGTCTATTAGNGCTGATACATTGATCGATTTTACNGAGGTTTGTAGAAAATATTTTACGCCATAAATCATTGTTTTNCCGGAGTTTAAAACATCNTCAACTAAAATAACAACTTTGTCGTTAAATTTCACGTCTTCCTTGTCTAATTTTATAGGCGTATCAAATGGCGCCTTTTTATTAATTAGAACTTCAGTAATGCAAACGTTTATTGACGAAATAGATTCTATTAAATGTGCCAATCGTTTGGCTAGTATAAAGCCATTCCCATTAATCCCGGCAATTATAATTGTATTTTCTTGATAATTAGCTTCGTAAATTTGCCAAGCAATTCTGGTGAGTTTTTGTTCTATTTGAAGTTTTGTTAGAATTTGGGTTCTACTCATAATACTTGGGTTAAACGTAATTTTTAATTAGTCTCTGTACAAGTGAACAAAGCCAGTTATTTCTTTCTCTTTAGGACTATTGTNCTTNTTTATTTTATAAACAATTCTGTAAAAATANACGCCTTCAGCTACCTCATTTCCTCTTTTGTTTAGGCCATCCCAACTNGGAAATTTATCGCCAGAATTTACACTAGCCATATGCCTTCCCCATTGACTGTAAATTTCCATTTTATAATCGGTTGATTTACACATTTCCTCAAATTCTTCTTCAGTTTTGTTCTCGTGGTCGTTAAAAGGTTTAAAGGTGTTGTTAAATTCATCTCCATTAGGCGAAAATACATTAGGCATGTTTAGCTCACATTCACATTCGTTAACCAATAGCGTAATTTCATTTTGAGCATCAAAAATACCGCATGTATTTTCAATACTTACACTGTATTGAGACTCCTCATTGAAATTTATTTGATCAATAATACTGTCAATGGTTAAATTATTATTAGAAAGATTCCCTTCACCTATGATTTCACCATCAACAGTCCAATAATGTGTTTCATTAGTTTGGGAGGTAGAAATAATAACACCATCTTCTAAACATAAGGTATCTGTTTCTGAGGATTGTTCTCCGTTTAGGTACATGAAATATTCGTAAAACTCTGCGTCTTCAATTAAGCTAAAGCTACTCGTTAAAGTACCCCCCCCTGTGTTTACTAATTCAAGTGTATACAGTCCAGGTTCGCTTATGGTAATGGAGCTGTCTGAATTGTAGGTTATTTGATTAGAGTTATAAATCCAGGTAAAGATTGAGTCGCTTACTATTGAATTGGGAAATGCAATAGTAACTGTAGTGTCTTTTGATTCACAAAAGTGAATATCGGAAAACCAGTTTTGCTCTTGAGCATTTGCTGAAGTATTTATGGCTAGTATAAACAGTAAACTAAGTACTTTTTTCATCTTTAATTTTTTATCGGTCAAATTCAATACCGTTAATGAAAACTCTTTCAATACAGTTATGTCCAAAATTATATGGAATAAATGAATAAGAGGGGATTTTATTGGTTATAAATATATTACCTTTTTTTCCTTTAGCAATACTTCCTTCTGTTTTACTAATGCCCATAGCATAAGCTGCATTAATTGTAGCTGCATTTATGGCTTCTTCAGGGTTCATATTCATCTGAATGCAGGCCAACGAGAGTACAAAATTCATGTTTCCAGAAGGTGTAGATCCAGGATTGTAATCTGTAGCCAAGGCTACAGGAAGACCCTGATCTATCATTTTTCTTGCAGGAGCATACGGGATTTTAAGGAAAAAAGAGCAGGAGGGAAGTAGCGTTGGCATTGTACGTGTTCCTTTAAGAGCATCTATGTCTTTAGGATTCATTACTTCAAGGTGGTCTACAGAAAGTGCATCGAGTTTAACTGCAGCAGGAATTCCTCCAATGCTGTTAAATTGGTTTACATGAACCTTAGGTATTAAATCATACGCTTTACTTGCATTTACAATATATTCCATATCCGCAACAGAAAAATAGCCTTTCTCACAGAAAACGTCAATATAATCTGCTAGGTTATCTTTTGCTACAAGTGGAATCATTTCCTCTGCAATTAATTTTAGATATTCCTTTTTGTTGTTTTTGTATTTTAAAGGAACTGCATGTGCACCTAAAAAAGTAGCTTTAATTGTAATTGGAAAGTTTTCTTTTAACCGTTTTATTACCCGAAGCATTTTAAGTTCACTTTCGGTACTTAAACCATAGCCACTTTTTATTTCGAGTGCACCGGTTCCCATTTTTATCAGTTCAATGAGCCTTTTAGATGCACTAGCGTACAATTTCTCCTCGCTCGTATTAGCTAGTTTTTCAGCAGAGTTTAATATGCCTCCGCCACGATTGGCTATTTCTTGGTAAGTTAAACCGTTAATCCTATCTACAAACTCCAGCTCTCGAGTTCCACCAAAAACCAAGTGGCTGTGAGCGTCTATCCAAGTTGGAAATACCATTCCGCCTTTAGCATCTATAACTTTAAGATTGCTTTGTTCTTCAATTTCAGTAAGGTTACACATAAAGCCAAAGTCAGTAATTAAGCCATCTTCCATGCATAGAAAAGCGTCTTTGAGTGTCGAAAGATTTTTCATCTCTTTACCCGAAACTTTTTCTTTAATTACTTCCTCTACTTGAACAAGTTCTGCAATGTTTTTAACAATAACTTTCATAAGTTAATTTAAGCTGTTCAAAAATAAGAAAAATCGTTAGTATTAAACAGGCGTATTTCTAACAATTAAAATAATTAAAAATGTAAGATAGAAATCGTCATTCAGATACTCCTTTATTTCTGAGTGATAGTCGGAACAATTTTCTATTTTTGTTATCTATGAGCTCAAATTCTTTTGGAGAAATTTTTCGTTTAACAAGTTACGGTGCATCTCACGGTAAAGCCATTGGTGGAATTATTGACGGTTGCCCTGCAGGTGTTAGTATTGATCTTTCCGAAGTTCAGTTGGAACTTAATAGACGCAAACCCGGTCAATCAAAAATTACAACGCAACGAAAAGAAACAGATCAAATTGAGTTTTTATCCGGTTTGTTTGATGGCAAAACACTAGGTACGCCAATTGCATTTCAAATTTTAAATAGCGACCAAAAATCTAAAGACTACACTCACATTAAAGATTCCTACAGGCCATCTCACGCTGATTATACTTATGCTGTTAAGTATGGCACGCGCGACTACAGAGGAGGAGGTAGGTCTTCTGCAAGAGAAACAATTGCGCGAGTTGCTGCTGGAGCAGTTGCAAAACAAATATTAAAACAGCTTGGCGTATATGCACATGCTTATGTTTCTGGTATTGGAGGTTTGCAAATGCCTCCATTTACTAACAATATTGATTTTTCTCGAATAGACGATACAATTGTCCGATGCCCTGATAAGTTGATGGCTGAAAAGATGATTGCTCATATAGATTC
Source organism: Flavobacteriales bacterium (assembly GCA_002685115.1). Classification (GTDB taxonomy): domain Bacteria; phylum Bacteroidota; class Bacteroidia; order Flavobacteriales; family UBA7430; genus UBA6772. The sequence continues at coordinate 9,899 of NYWQ01000027.1, forward strand.
AATCCGGTTGAGTGGAGATACGGTTGGAGGCGTAATTACTGGGGTTGCTTTAAATGTACCTGCTGGAATTGGAGCGCCTGTTTTTGATAAACTACATGCAGATTTAGCCAAAGCTATGATGAGCATTAATGCTGTAAAAGGTTTTGAGTATGGAGGTGGTTTTGAAATGTGCACGCGAAAAGGTTCTGAGGTAAACGATTTATTTGTCTCTGAGGATAATTTAGTCTCTACAAAAACAAATTATTCTGGAGGTATTCAAGGAGGTATTTCCAACGGAGAAACGATTTATTTTAGAGTAGCATTTAAGCCTGTAGCTACCATTATGCGCGATCAAATAAGTATAGACAACAAGGGTGAAGAGGTCTTAATTAAAGGAAAAGGCAGGCACGATCCTTGCGTTGTTCCAAGAGCTGTTGCAATTGTCGAAGCTATGACTGCCATGGTTATTTTAGATCATTATTTAAGAAATAAATCCACTAAAGTTTAATTTAGAGATGAGGAATTTAGCATTACATTGGAAGATAATTATTGGAATGATCTTAGGAGTTACTTTTGGACTATTGGCAATTACCATCGGTTGGGATCAATTTACAGACGACTGGATCAAACCATTTGGGACCGTATTTATTAATCTTTTAAAGTTGATAGCTGTACCGTTGGTTTTTGCATCTTTAATAAAGGGGGTAGCTAGTCTTAGTGATATTTCAAAACTATCAAGAATTGGAAGTAAAACAATTGCGCTGTATTTAGTTTCTACCATTATTGCAGTAACAACAGGTTTGTTAATCGTAAATACTGTTCAGCCTGGCAAGTATTTTTCTGAGCAAAAAAGAATTGAGTTTAAAGAAAAGTATGCTTCAAAGACAGAAGCTAAAATGGCCGCAGCAGCAAATGTTAAAGAGCAAGGTCCTTTGCAGTTTTTGGTAGACATTGTTCCACAAAACATAATCAACGCTTCTACTAGTAACAAGAACATGCTTCAGGTAATTTTCTTTGCCATACTTTTCGGCATCGCTATGATTATGCTGCCC
>NYWQ01000028.1 GCA_002685115.1 Flavobacteriales bacterium
AGTTTCGCTTCTTTTATCAATGTTTTAGCTAGGGTTAGTTTATCGTCTTCAACTAAAGAATCGCCTACTTTACCCCCCAGAGCTTTTGCAAAAGTATACGACATACCTCCACCAATTATAATTTTATCTACTTTATCCATTAGTTTTGTGATAATGGTAATTTTTGAGGATACTTTTGCGCCGCCCATAATAGCTGTTATAGGTCTTTTACCATTAGTGACTACTTTTTCGAGATTAAGAATCTCTTCAGCCATTAGAAAGCCAAAGTATTTATTTTGGTCAAAATAATCGGCTATGATTGCTGTGGATGCATGCGCTCTATGCGCAGTGCCAAAAGCATCATTTATATACACATCAGCCAGTTGAGCTAGTTTCTTTGCGAATCCCTTATCTCCCTCTTGTTCCTCAGGGTAAAATCGCAAGTTTTCTAAAAGTAAAACCTCTCCAGGTTTTAAGTTTTGAGCAGCCGCTTCTACATTTACTCCGATACAGTCGTTTGTAAACTTAACGGTTTTATTTAATTTAGCAGATAAGTGATTTATAAGATGCTTTAGTGAGAATTTTTCTTCGGCTCCGTTCTTTGGTCTTCCTAAGTGTGATATTAATACCACAGCTCCTCCATCTTTAAGAACTTTTAGTATTGTAGGTAGCGCACCGATAATTCTTGTGTCGTCTGTAATTTCAGACTTTTCGTTTAAAGGAACGTTAAAATCTACCCTTATTAAGGCTTTCTTGCCTTCAAAATTTACTTTGTCTATTGTTTTCATAGCCCAAAAGTAAGTCTTATTTAGGACATGATAGCTTCACTTCTTTTTAGATTGTTTTGTTTTGTTTCTCTCGCACTATTTTTAGCTTAGTGATGCGGTTTTTCAACCAAAAGTAGCTTTAATCATTACGGTTTAATACTTCATAATTCATTTCAAATTGTATCTTTGAATTATGTTATTCGCAAATATCCAAGGTCAGCAAAAATGCAAGCAACTCTTAATACAGATGGTGCATGAACATCGCGTGCCACACGCACAGTTGTTTTTAGGCTCTCATGGTTCTGGTGGTCTCTTTTTAGCTTTAGCCTTAGCGCAATATATAGCTTGCACTAACAAGCAGTTAAATGATTCTTGTGGTGTTTGTTCTTCGTGTGTAAAACACACAAAGTTTGTGCATCCCGATCTGCATTTTGTGTTTCCCGTTGCGGCAAATCAATCGGTTAAAACAAAGCCAATAAGTAAGAATTTTTTACCAGATTGGCGCTCTATTTTAGCTGAAAGCCCTTACTTTTCTCTGTTTGATTGGGTTAAATATATTGGCATTGAAAATAAGCAAGGAATTATTTCAGTAGAAGAAAGTGCTCACATCGTTAAAGATTTGAGCTTTAAGCCTTATGAAAGTGACACTAAAATTATGCTTATTTGGATGCCAGAAAAAATGAACACTCAAGCAGCCAATAAAATATTGAAGATTATTGAGGAGCCTCCTCATAAAACCTTGTTCTTACTGGTTGCAGAGAGTGAGGAAAATATACTGGCAACTGTTTTGTCAAGAACGCAGCTCTTTAAAGTGCCACGATACCCAGATGCTGAGGTTGTTCAGTACTTAGTTGGAAGAGGTCTTGCAAATGAAAAAGCTCAAATGATAGCAACTATTGCAGAGGGTGATATTAATGAGGCTCTAAAATTAGCAGAGTATACTCAAGATGCAACGCAAAATTCTTTGTGTTTTGTTCAGTGGATGCGTTTGTGTTTTAATGCACTTCAAGTTAAAGACATTGATAAGTTAGTGCAATGGTCTGATACAATGGCTAAGTCAGGGAGAGAGAACCAAAAAAGTTTTCTTCTGTTTGCGACTAATGTAATGCGAGATGCATTGCTAAAAAATTATGGTCTTTCTGGCCTAATGAAAATGAATATTAGTGGACAGAATTTTACCATAGAAAAATTTGCTCCTTTTGTACATGCAGAAAATTGTATGAGCATCATTGAGGAGCTAAATATGGCGCAATTACATATAGAAAGAAATGCAAATTCTAAGATAGTATTCTTAGACACTTCTTTTAAAATTGCAAGATTGCTTCATAAAAAATTAAAACAGGCAATAGCCTGATAAAAANATAAAAATGGCGTGTACGAATTGTTCAACAACAGCGGGCAATGCTCCTGGTTGTCAAAGTAAAGGATCTTGTAGTACTGGGAATTGTGGCAAAATGCCTGTTTTCAATTGGCTCTCTAATATGAGTTTGCCTTCTGGTCAANAACCNTTTAATATACTNGAGGTTCGTTTTAAAAACGGACGAAAAGAATTTTTCTTAAACAAACANAACCTCAGTATTCAGATGGGGGATACTGTAGCTGTGGAAGGAAGTCCAGGGCATGATATTGGTGTTGTATCTCTAAAAGGAGAGTTGGTGCGTTTACAGATGCGCAAAAAGAAAGTTGCTGTAGACAGTGAGGAAGTAAAGGTTTTGTATCGTCATGCTTCTGAAACGGATATTGAAAAATGGGTTCTTGCAAGAGAAAGAGAATCAGCTGTCATGTATAAAGCTAGAGAATTTGCCGCATCTCTTAAATTAGATATGAAAATTGGAGATGTTGAGTTCCAAGGTGACAATATTAAGGCTACTTTTTATTACACGTCTGAAGGTCGTGTAGATTTTAGAGAGTTGATAAAATTAATGGCTGAAGAATTTAAGGTTCGTATAGAAATGCGTCAAATAGGNACGCGACAAGAAGCGCAACGAATGGGGGGTATTGGCTCTTGTGGAAGAGAGCTTTGTTGCAGTACTTGGTTAAACGATTTCAGATCTGTGAGTACCAGCGCTGCCCGTTACCAGCAACTATCTTTAAATCCTCAGAAGTTAGCCGGTCAATGCGGAAAACTTAAATGTTGTTTAAATTATGAGTTAGATATGTATGTTGAAGCTCTTAAAGGTTTCCCTGATACGAACTTGAATCTAAAGACTAAAAAAGGAGAAGCTTTTCAACAAAAGATGGATATCTTTAGACGTAAAGTTTGGTATTCTTACAAAAGTGATCCATCGAGATTTATTGAGCTAAATCTCGATAAAGTTCAAGAAATTGTTTCGCTTAACAAAAAAGAGAATTTCCCTGAATCTTTAGAAATGTATGTGCAAACTTATATTGAAGTTGCNAAGCCCGATTANGAGAATGTAGTTGGNCAGGATAGTATNACTCGTTTTGATAAGAAATCGTCGTNTAAAAAATCAAATAAAAAAAGATCTAACAGAAACAGTTCAAAGAAACCTTCAGGTAATGTTAAATCTAGTGATGGTGGTTCATCAAATAAGACTGGTAGAAATCAAAAGCAAGTTCAAACCCAAAAAAAGCATCAATCATCAAACCCAAATCGTAAAAATTCAGCCCAAAGAAATACTCCAAAAACAAAGGGAAGTCAAGCGAATTCAACTGATAAAAATGAAAATATTGCCAAATAAACATCTTTTTTTAGTGCCATTATTGTTCTTTNTTTCTTGCGATAGAGAAAAGATTTACGATACTTATGTTGCCATAAATACAGCTGGTTGGGATGCCTCTTTTTCAACAGAATTTAAGGTTGATATTAAGGCTGTCAAAGGAGCCGAGTTTGATTATCTAATCGGGCTCAGGAATAATAACGATTATCTTTATTCTAATATTTTTTTATTTTTGGATGTTGAAACGCCATCGGGTGTTACTTACACAGATACTTTGCAATATCTTTTAGCGCGACCAGATGGTAAATGGGTTGGTGCAGGTTTAGGGGCTATAAAACATAACTTATTTAAATACAAAGAATCCCAATCTATGGAAAATGGCCTATATAAGTTTAACATTTCACATGGAATGAGAAGTGAGCTTCTTACGGGCATAGAAGATATTGGTTTTCGCATCGAAAAAACAAATTAGATGAGCTTTAAGAAAAAACTCACCACAAAACTAATCTACTTCTTTTGGATTGGAATTTTAATGCCCATTTTTGGGATAGCTGGAGGTGTTTGGTTTGCATCTATGGGGTGGTTTGGTCCTTTACCTTCTTTTGAGGAATTAGAGAATCCACAACAAAATTTAGCTACAGAAATTTTTGCATCAGACGGAGTTTTATTAGGGAAGTTCTTCTACGAGAACCGCTCTCCAGTTACCTACAATCAACTATCTCCCCATTTGGTAAACGCTCTTATATCTACAGAAGATGAGCGGTTTAGGTCTCATTCTGCTATAGATGCGAAATCTCTTGGAAGAGCTATTTTTGGCGCCTTAACTGGAACATCTGCAGGAGGCGGTTCTACCATTACGCAGCAGCTTTCTAAAATGCTATTTACCAATGTATCAAGATCAAAAATAGAACGCGTTAAACAAAAATTTAAAGAGTGGGTCATCTCTATTCGTTTGGAAAGAAATTTCACAAAAAATGAAATTATTACCATGTATTTTAATAAGTTCGATTTTCTTTATTTAGCCGTAGGAGTTAAATCTGCAGCTAAGATTTATTTTAATACAACGCCAGANAAGTTACGGATAGAGCAAGCAGCCGTTTTAGTAGGTATGGCAAAGAATCCTTCACTTTACAATCCAAAACGATTCCCAGATAACGCACTAAAAAGACGAAATGTAGTATTGGGTCAAATGTATAGAAATGGCGTAATTCAAGAGTCCGAAAGGGATTCGTTACTTAAGTTACCCATAGAATTAGATTTTAAGCGAAACAACCATAATGACGGTTTAGCCCCTTATTTTAGAGAGTACTTGAGGAAATTTATGAAAGATTGGTTAAAAGAGCATAAAAAGCCAGACGGCTCACTGTATAATATTTATGCTGATGGTTTGAAAATATATGCTACAATTGATTCTCGTATGCAAGGGTATGCAGAAGAAGCTGTAGCCGCACATATGCCTTTTTTGCAAGACCAATTTTACAACCACTGGNAGGGTGAAGGTGAGGATTTTGTAAATGCTCCATTTGATAAAGAATTACGCGCCGGTCAGGTAGATACTCTTATGATTAGTGCAATGAAAAGATCAGAGCGCTACCGTTTGTTGCGCAACAGAAAAGCAAGTGAGAAACAAATAAAAGATTCTTTTGAAACACCAACAAAAATGAATGTATTTACTTGGGGTGGAGGTGTAGACACATTGTTAAGTCCTATGGATTCTATTTTGCATTATAAGTACCTTTTGCAAACAGGTATGATGTCCATGGATCCGCAAACAGGATTTGTGAAGGCTTGGGTGGGTGGTATTGATCATCATTATTTCCAATACGATCATGTTAAAGAATCCAAAAGACAGGTAGGTTCAACCTTTAANCCTTTTGTTTACGCAACAGCTATAGATCAGCACAATTATTCCCCTTGNATGAAAGTTCCCAATGTTCAAGTCATTTTTGAAAAAGAATCTTGGGGTTTAGAAGAGGATTGGGTTCCTCGAAATTCTGGCGAGAACTATGGAGGTGAGCTAAATCTTAAAGAAGCATTAGCGAATTCTGTAAATACAGTTACGGCTTACTTAATGAAGCAAGTTGGCCCTAGTAAAGTTCGTAAATTAGCCAGAGCTATGGGCTTAAAAAGTTCAATCCCACTTGCTCCTTCAATCTGTTTAGGGACACCAGATGTTTCTGTTTATGAAATGGTTGGCGCTTACAGTACTTTCGCGAATAAAGGCGTGTATACTACCCCCGTATTTTTAAATAGAATTGAAGATAAAAACGGTGTTGTTCTCGATGAGTTTAGCCCAGTGACCAAAGAGGTATTAAGTGAAGAGAAGGCTTATGTTATACTTGATCTTATGCAAGGAGTAACTAAGTTAGGCTCAGGACGAAGATTGGGTTGGAAGTATGGTTTGAAAAATCAAATAGCGGGTAAGACTGGGACTACACAAAATCAATCTGATGGTTGGTTTGTGGGCATTGTTCCTAATCTAGTTACTGGTGTTTGGACTGGGGCTGAAGATCGGGCAGTACATTTCAGAACGATTACTTTAGGTCAAGGTGCTAACATGGCTTTGCCTATTTGGGGAGAGTATATGACTAGAGTTTATAAAGACAAAGATTTGGGTATTTCTAAAGCTGATTTTGATTTGCCTAACANCTTAANTATTGATTTGGATTGTAGTAATTTTGAAAGAGAACAGTTTGAATTTGATNACGAAGCTGATAATGAAGAATTTTAAGTNAAGCATATGATTACTAAAGTAGTTTCTAANGTTCAAAAAGCGCTAGAAGGGGTTGCCGATAATATGACTCTTATGATTGGTGGTTTTGGACTTTGTGGCATACCAGAAAATAGTATAGCAGAATTAGTTGCAAAGGGTACAAAGAATTTAACCTGTATTTCTAATAATGCTGGAGTTGATAATTTTGGCCTAGGTTTATTGTTGCAAAAAAAACAGATTAAAAAAATGATTTCTTCCTATGTCGGAGAAAATGATGAGTTTGAACGTCAAATGCTAAGTGGAGAGTTAGAAGTAGATTTAATACCTCAAGGCTCTTTAGCTGAAAGATGCAGAGCTGGCGGAGCAGGTATTCCAGCTTTTTATACTCCGGCAGGTTTTGGAACTGAGGTTGGTATTGGAAAGGAAGTAAGAGATTTTGATGGTAAGGCTCACATTTTAGANTCTGCTTTAACTGCAGATTTTGCAATTGTTAAAGCATGGAAAGGAGATCATGCTGGAAATTTAATTTTTAAAGCTACAGCCAAAAATTTTAATCCTGTGATGGCAATGGCCGGGAAAATAACTATTGCAGAAGTTGAAGAGTTAGTTCCAGTAGGTGAGCTTAGCCCAAATGAAATTCATACACCTGGAATTTTTGTACAACGTATCTTTAAAGGAGAATTATTTGAAAAAAGAATTGAGCAACGTACTGTTCAATCAATATTATAAGACATTATATAATAAGGCTCAAAGATTAGAGTTATCTTCTCAATAATAGTGTTAGATTAAATTACTTAGTTTTTTATGTTAGATAAGATAGGAATTGCCAAAAGAATTGCTCAAGAATTAAAAGACAATACCTATGTGAATTTAGGTATCGGAATCCCGACATTAGTCGCAAACTATGTTCCTAAGGGCATTTCAGTAGAATTTCAATCCGAGAATGGTGTTCTAGGAATGGGTCCTTTTCCTTTTGAAGGGGAAGAAGATGCCGACTTGATAAACGCAGGTAAACAAACGATTACTGCACTTGACGGAGCTGTTTATTTTGATTCTGCAACAAGTTTTGCCATGATTAGAGGTAAGCATGTGCAATTAACTGTTTTAGGTGCTATGGAAGTTTCTGAAAATGGGGACATAGCAAACTGGAAAATACCCGGTAAAATGGTGAAAGGTATGGGTGGGGCTATGGATTTAGTTGCCTCAGCAGAAAATATTATTGTAGCGATGATGCACACTAATAAAAAAGGGGAATCTAAGATTTTAACAAAGTGTTCACTTCCGCTTACCGGGGTTTCTTGTGTTAAGAAAATTATAACCAATCTTGCTGTTTTAGAGGTAATGCCTCAAGGAGGATTTAAATTGTTAGAGCGAGCTCCTGGTGTGAGTGTCGAGCAAATAAAGTCAGCCACTGAAGGGTCTTTATTAATTAAAGGTTCCATTTCAGAGATGCAGATTCACTAGTTTTAGATCGCTAGTTGTCTTGCTCAATTATGCTCTAGCAATAGTTAGTATTGAATACCTACAATTTACTTCTCGTTTGAGCGTTTTTATACATGCTTCTAAGGTTGCTCCTGTTGTAAACACATCATCTATTAAGAGTATGTGCTTGTTGTCTAGTTTTTTTTTGTTTCTCACTTCAAATGCATTTTGGACATTTTACCAACGTTCCATCCGATTTTTATTTGTCTGACTATCCGTAAATATTGTCCTTTTTAACGAAGTGAGGTTTATCTCAATCGGAATAAATTTATAAATTCCTTTAGCAATTAATTCTGCTTGGTTATATCCTCTTATTTTTTCTTTTTTTGGGTGCAGCGGAATGGGTAAGAGAATATCTACATCTTCAAAAAAAAAGCCGCCTAATTTACGAGCCATTTGCTCAGCAATGTAGCTGCCTAACTTTTTATTCTTTTTATATTTAATAGAATGTAAAATTTCTTGTACACGTTCTTTTTTACTAAAGTCAAACAGATAAACACCTTTTTCAATCTTAACGCGACCCTTCAATTCTTTCGCTATCTTGTTTGCNTTAGGTTCAGCTAAGTATAGAANCTGAAGNTCACATCTCAAACACAATTCATCCTCAAATCTGATTGNAAGTTTAGAACATGCTCCACACATCTTTGGGAAAAACAGATTGTAAATAGTACAAATAAACATATGTAATTTTTTGTAAATATACTTAGAAAATTAAGAACGAATACGCTACAATGTTTTACTGTAAAATTACATTTATGCCTAGTAAANNATTTTTGAAATATGTATCTTTAAGTTTCAAAATTTAAAATTAAATATGCCAACAATTATATCTTANAACGTAAACGGAATTCGTGCTGCATTAAAAAAAGATTGGGCTTTATGGGCCAAAGCAACCAATGCTGATGTTATTGCTCTACAAGAAACCAAAGCGCATCCAGATCAATTAGATTTAACTGTTTTTGATGACCTGGGCTACCATCACTATTGGTTTTCTGCAGAAAAAAAAGGGTACAGTGGTGTGGCACTTTTGTGTAAAGAAAAACCTTTAAACGTAGTTTATGGATGTGGTATTGCTAAACATGATTTTGAAGGTAGAGTCATACGAGCTGATTTTAAAGATTTTTCGGTTCTTTCTGTTTACTTTCCCTCTGGAACTACTGGAGGTGTTCGGCAAGTTTACAAAATGGAATTTCTTTCAGATTTTCAAACCTATATTAATGAATTAAAAAAAGAAATTCCGAACCTTATTGTTTCTGGAGATTATAATATTTGTCATGAGGAAATTGACATACATAATCCTGTTACAAACAAAAACAGTTCAGGATTTTTGCCCGAAGAGAGAGCTTGGATGAGCTCGTTTTTAAAGAGTGGTTTCGTAGATAGTTTCAGGAATTTTACCAAAGCTCCTCATCAATATTCCTGGTGGAGCTATAGAGCTGCATCTCGCGAGCGAAATAAAGGATGGAGAATAGATTATAATATGCTAAGTGAAACGCTTTTAGTTCGCTTTAAAAGAGCCGCAATTTTACCCGAAGCAAAACACTCCGATCATTGTCCTGTATTACTTGAGTTAAACTAATGATTCGTTACGGTTAAGATCAGGTAACGATCTCACCATAGCTTAGTGCACGAGTATCCTTAAAGTTTCGTTGTAATTTCCAATTGAGCATTTAATAAAATACATACCCGGACTAATATTTTCTTTAAGCTCTGCTAAATTTAGTTCGTGCGAACCTGCCTGAAATGATTTTTCATAGTTATTAATTTGATTTCCAAGTAAATCAACCAATTCAAAATTTAGGGTTTGTGGGTTCAGTAAGTCAAACTTAATCAAAGCATTTCCATTTGTTGGGTTCGGAAATACTTCTAGGTTTAGGGTTTTACCAATGAGCTCTTCTATTCCTAACGACGGAACAGCAAACCGAATGTTATCTATGTAAAGGTAGTTACCCCGTTCTCCTGAAAGTTCAATTAAAAACTGTAATTGCTCTTCTCCTGCCCAACTACTTATATTAATCTTTTGGGTTTCCCACTCATCGTCAGCAGGAGTAAATGTAAAAAGTTGGTTTTCGTCTATTGTCGCAAGACTTTCTGATGATTTTGTAATTCTTGGTGTCCAGTTAAGTCCACAATCATCAGAAATTTTCAAACGAAAAATGTCATTAGTGCTATTCGTTCTTATAGCATAAGCATAATCATAATACATATAACATGGAGCGGGAACATTAGAGAGGTCAAAAATAGGTGAGTATAACCTTCTAAAGTTAAAGTCATCAAAATCAGTGCTTCTAATTCTTAGAGAGCCATTTCCTGGCGTGCTCGATGCTAAGTTCCAACTCCAGTTGTCTTCTTGTGCCTGATCAACATACCAATTTGCATTTAGATTGTTTGTATTCAATGGAAATTGGTTTGACTCAAAGCCAAACTCAGTAGGTGCAATAATTTTATCTTCTGAGTTGGATACATAAATTGCATCGAATATGGTTGATGTTTGAGAACCACCAGAGGTTGTAACGGTAAGTGTTGCATCAAAAAGGCCTGCTTGATTGTAAAAAATTATTGGGTTTTCTTGGTTTGATGAGCTGGGTGATGCACCCGGGAAATTCCATTCAAAGCTCGCTTCACTGTCGTAGTTGTAGGACTTGTTTACCCATTCGACTTCTTGCCCTATACAAACTGTCGAAGATTGAGATTCTATTTCTACTATAGCAAGACAATCGTTTGCATCAGAATTATTCGCTAAACCAGTTTCAATCAGGTTTTGTTCTGTCCATAAGTTGTTTCGGGGTGCGTTTTGCCAAGATTGACCATATTCTAAAGCTGCTCTTATAGCTGCTCCTTGTCCTACGGTGAACATTTTAGGACAGGAAGCATAGTCCATATAATTTTGAACATTATCTAAGCTCCCACAACTCTCTTGGTTTAAATTACACGAAGAGTTTGTGCCAATGGTTAAGGGTGTGTCAGAAATACCGTCATCATCGTAGCAATTGTCTTGTATGTTATTCTCATTAGAGTTCCCCCAGGTATGGTTTAAACTTAAGTAATGACCTATTTCGTGAGTTAAAGTTCTATTAGAACTATTATTTCCATTTGATTCTCCAATACTCCCAAATTGAGATGCTAAAACCACAATTCCTGCATTAGCGTCATTGTTAGGAGCTTCTCCAGGATAATAAGAATACCCTCCAGCTCCAATTTCAATATTAGATACCACCCATACATTTAAATATTTACTCGGGTCCCATTTGATAAAATCTTTAACATTTTCTCCTGCATTGTTGGTTAGTTCAGAATAAGATCGAGTGATTCCTTTGGTACAGTTGCCATTTGGATCCTTCTGTGCAAGTTTAAACTCTACGCCTACATTAGCGATACTATTTTGAAACTCATCTGTAACACTCGCTGTATCTGGATTAAGTTTATTAAAATCCCTATTTATAATTTCCATAGCATCAATTATCTGAGCGTCAGCTATGTTATTTGAACCTCCTGTGTGCAGAACATGAATAACTACAGGAATAACTCTTATCGCATCACTTTTGTAGTTAGCCTGTTTTATAGTCTCTAAAGATTTAAGGTATTGAGTTCGAGTTTCAATTAGTTTAGGATTCTCTTCTAGTGCTCTATTTCGCATTATACTTGCTCCACATTGTTTAAAGTTTTGAGCAAACAAAAGTGAGTTGATAAGTATGCTAAAGAAAAATAAATTTCGTTTCATAGGATGTTATTGTTAATTCTGATGCAAAACTACTAAATTAGTCCGGTATATAAATTCAATTTACAAAGATGAAGCCAAAGCATGTTTTCGTAATATTTATTTGTTCAATAGTTTCACACTCATGTGTTTCTATAAAAAAGTATAAAGATTTAGATTCAAGTTTTTTAGAACTTAGTCATCAGTCAGACTCTATTGCTTACCTTAAAAGTGACTTAGAAGTAAATAATTCAGAATTAAATGATGATGTTTTTCGTTTATCTCTTCGCTCAAGTACGCTAGAAAACGATACGATTATACTGGGAAAAGAACTCAGAAGAAAATCCAGAGCCTACGACGACTTAAGAAGCTCGTATGAAGTTTTAATGAAAAACAATTCTACGACCATGGCCAAACAAGCTAAAGAGAACATAATTTTAATGGAGCGTTTGGGGCAANTAGAAGTTGACTTAGAGGAACGAGAGTCAGCCATAAAGTCTAGAGAGCAAGATGTTGCTAATTTAAATCAACTGTTAAAACAAAAAGACGCTAATTTAACCAAGCTAAAAAGTAATGTAGCCACAGCTTTACTCGGCTTTAAAGGAGAGGGTCTTTCTGTTGAGCAACGCAATGGGAAATTATATGTTTCATTGGAAAATAGCTTGCTTTTCCCTTCGGGATCTTGGGATGTGAATTCAAATGGTGAAAAGGCAATAACAGAGCTTTCTAAAGTTTTATCCAGTCAAACTGATTTACAAATATTAGTAGAAGGTCATACCGATAATGTACCATACGTTAGTGAAGGTATGGTAAAGGATAACTGGGATTTAAGTGTAATGCGTGCGACCTCGATTGTTAAAATATTNACGAATAATAAAGGTTTAAATGCTTNNAATATNACTGCNGCAGGAAGAGGTCCTTANAATCCCTTATTGGANAATGATAGTCCGGAAAATAGAGCTGTTAANAGGAGGATTGAAATTATTTTAAGTCCAAATATTGATGCCTTACTCAATCTTTTGGAGTAGTAATTTACAACACTACTTCTGTAAAAGATATTCGCTGCCCAAAAAAATATTGAGCACTTTGTTCAAAAGACTTTGTGTAGTCTGAAACAAAAAATAGATGCGAATTTTTACTCGGAACTGAGGCTAAGAGTTTGTTTTCTTGGAGTCTTTTTTTAACAAATTGAGATACAATTTTTGCAGAATTTACAATCACTACTTTGTTCTCATAATACTTGTTTATTTCATCCTCAATTAGAGGGTAATGTGTACAGCCTAGTATTAGATGATCTATGTTTTCAAGCACTTTATTTTCTAAGTAATTTGATATGATAGAAGTCGATATTTTGTCGTTGTAAAAGCCCTCTTCAATCATTGGAACCAGAAGTGGAGTAGGTAAGGAAGCAATTGTTACGTTTTTGTTTAATTCCCCTAATTTAGCGCTATAAGCATTAGAAGCAATGGTGTTTTTTGTGCCAATAACACCAATTTTTTTTGCTTTGCTTTTACTGGTATGTTCTGCTACTGGATCAATCACATTTAATACAATGGCTAATCCTTTACAACATTCGAGTACCTCTTTAAAAGCAAGCGCCGATGCAGTATTGCAAGCAATAACCACCATTTTACATTGTTGCTCAATTAAAAATTCAGTTATTTTTTTACTGTAACTTTTTATGGCATCTGCCGATTTGTCGCCATAGGGGAGGTGTTTGGTGTCACCAAAATAAATAATATGCTCATTGGGCATCAATTTAGCTATTTGATGTCCAACAGTTAAGCCTCCTATTCCAGAGTCAAAAATACCTATGGAGTTTGTTTTTTTCATGCAAAAAAAACATCCCCTAGGGGATGTTTAAATTCAGTAATTACTTTTTTATTCTATGCCTAACTTTGTTTTAACTAAAGGCATGATGTCTTTTGACTCTTTTCCATATACAATTGAGCCCAAACTTATGTCAAAAATATAGGTATAGTTATTTTCTTCAGCGACTTCATTTATAGCATTTTGAGCTTTTTCAAGTAATGGGGCTAAAACTTCAGTTCTTTTTTGCTGAATGCTTTCTTGACTTGATTGTTGAAACTGCTGAATACGTTGTTCAAGATCCTGAATTTCTTTAATTTTCGCCTCTTTAACTACATCAGTCATCAATTGTTCGTTTGCTTGGAATTCTCCAGCTTTAGTTTGGTATTCACCATACATTGCTTGCAGTTGAGATTCAAGGAGTTGATTGTATTCTTGAATAGCTTTATCTGCACCTTCTGTTTCTGGCATTTCCATAATTAGTTTTTCGGAATGGATGTGGCCAAATTTCTCTTGTGCAAAAAGTGAACTTGTAAAACAAGTTATTAGGATCAATAAAATCGTTGTACTTTTTTTCATTTTTGTTTTTGTTTTGTTGCGGTTAGTAATTGTATCCAAGTTTGTCTAATATTCGCTTACTTTTATCGAGGCTTTCATCCGTAAAAAGCATCAGTAAATCACTCGATTTATCGAAAATCACTCCGTAGCGTCCATCTTTAGCAAATTCTTGGATTGCATTGTAAATTTGATTTTGAATGGGTCTTATCAGTTCTTCTTGTTTTTTAAATAAATCACCTTCAGTACCAAAGCGTTGTTGTTGTAGTTCTTTAACTTTTTTTTCTTTTTCAATAATTTCGTCTTCTCTAGTTTGACGCATTTTGTCGGTTAAAAGAACTTTGTCGGTTTGGTAGGCTCGGTACAATTTATCAATTTCAGCATACTCTTTTTCTATTTCTTCTTGCCAATCATAAGATAGGTCNTCAAGTTGTTGTTGNGCTTGTTTGTATTCTGGTATATTTTCTAAAATAAATTGAGAATCAACATAAGCAAACTTTTGTGCATAAGTTGAAGTTGTTACAAGTAGAAAGCTAACTGCGAATAAAATATTTTTCATAGTACAAATTTATAGAATTTAAAATTGTTGTCCAATTGAGAAATGAGTTTGCCAACCACTTTTTTCTGTAGCGCCTTCTAAAGGATCGTAACCATGTCCAAAATCTACACCAAGTAGGCCAAACATGGGCATAAAAATACGTATCCCAAAACCCAGGGAGCGTTTTACTTCAAAAGGATTAAATTTATCGAAAGAGTCCCAGGCATTTCCAGCTTCAGCAAATGCAGTTGCATAAACGGTTGCACTAGGATCTAAGGATAGTGGGTAGCGCATTTCTAAATAATATTTACTGTATATACTTCCTCCAGCTGTTAAGTGTTGCGAGACAGTTTGATTTGCATAGCCTCTTAGTCCTATTACCTCTCTGCCATCCATGGCAAATCCTGTCAATCCATCTCCACCAACATAAAATCTTTCAAATGGTGGTAATCCTACGTCCTTATTGTAGCTATTTAAAAACCCAAACTCACTATTTGCTTTTATTACTAGGTTGGCAAATGGATTGGTATACCAAGTACTGCTGAATTTAACTTTAAAGTACTCTAACCATTCGTATTTCTCAGCCAATTCCATACTGCCATAGTCTTTGTCATTAAAAAGAGAGTATGGAGGTGTAAAGTGACCTGTTAACGTAAATTGAGAACCTGCTTTTGGGAAAATAGGATCGAAGATAGAGCTTCTAGAAATAACTGATTTAAAGGTGATGTTTTTAGAAGTTCCATTACTAAATCCAGGCACTAGTTGTCTGTTGGTTAATTTGTACTGTTGGAAACTTATCGATTGGTTGGTTGAGAAATAATCATCAGGCCAACGTAATCTTTTTCCAAGTCCTAAGTTTACCCCAGTTATATCCATTCTATTTTCTACGGTTGGTGTACTGTAGTTTTGAATGGATTGGTAAATAGTAAAGCTCAACGAGTTGGGTTTGTTACCCCCAAGCCATGGCTCTGTGAAAGAGAACGAGTAGTTTTGGAAAAAAGACCCATTTGAGCTTGCTCTTAAAGAGATTCTTTGTCCATCTCCAGAAGGAAGCGGTGACCAAGTTTCCTTATTAAAGAAATTTCGCAAAGAAAAATTGTTAAAGGTTAACCCAAATGTTCCAACAACTCGACCGGCTCCCCAGCCTCCTTGCAGTTCAATTTGGTCCGAAGGTTTTTCCTCTACGGTGTATTCTATGTCCACATTTCCAGTTTGAGGATCTGGTTTAGGAGTTACACCAAGTGTTTGTGGGTTAAAGTAATTAAGCCTGTTTATTTCTTCTTGAGAACGGATTATGTCTGAACGTCTAAATAATTCGCCTGGTTTGGTTCGTATTTCACGCATGATAACGTGTTCGTTTGTTTTCGTGTTTCCTGTAACACTTACTTTATTAATNGTTGCTTGTTTTCCTTCATAAATTCTAATTTCAAAATCAATAGAATCTTTCTCAGCTAATATTTCAATAGGGTCAATGTTAAAAAATAAATACCCATCATCCATATACAAAGAGCTTATATCTGTACCTGACATACTCATTTGTAAGCGATCATTCATCATTTTTTGATCGTAAATATCGCCTGAATTTATACCCAGTAATTGATCTAAATAGTCTGAGTCATATTTGGTGTTTCCTAGCCATGAAATATCTCTAAAACGGTATTGAAGTCCTTCTTCTATTGTTAAATTAATAGAAATTAATTTATCGGAAACATTTACAATCTCTTTCTTTACAATACGTGCATCTCTGTATCCTTTTTCGTTATACAATGCTACAATACTTTGGAGGTCGGTTTCGAAAGCCTCATCTAGGAATTTTGAGGTTTTAAAAATTCTAAAGAAACTTTTTTCTTTGGTGTCTTTTAACTGACGTTTTAGCTTTTTAATTTTAAATTTTGTTGCGCCCTCAAAATTTATTTCACTTATTTTAATCTTTTCTCCCTTGTCAATATTAATCTCAAGAATCACATTGGCAACTTCAGCGGTATCTCTAATTTGAGTAATTGAAACATTGGTATTTAGGAACCCTTTTTCGGTAAAGTATTCCTTAACTACGTGCTTTGTGTTGTTTATTAAATTATCGTTGACAATTTTACCTCTAACGAGTTCAACTTTTTCTCTGATTTTTTCAACTTCAGACTTAGATCCTCCTTTGAAACCGAATTTGGAAAGTCGCGGAAGTTCTTCAAGAATAATGTCTAAAAATATGTTGGTTCCTAAAATTTTGCTTACCTGAATTTGGATGTCTGCAAAAAGGTTTTGTGCCCATAGTTTTGTTATGGCTTTTGATATTTCCTCTCCAGGAATCATGATTTTATCTCCCACCGTTAAGCCAGATAGAGTAATGATTGCATTTTTATCTAGGTTCGTAATACCTTGTATCGTAATCCCTGCAATTTCGTACTCTACAGGTTTTTCGTAAGACACGTTCTCGATGCTGTTTCTTAAATTGATTTGTGCTGAAATCGAACTTGAGATCAACAGGAATAGTATGTGAATTAAACGTAGTTTCTTCATGTTATTTTTTGATTTGTTCGCTGGTCTTGCCAAATCGTCTTTCTCTTTGTTGATAGTCTATTACTGCAGAAAAAAGGTCTGCTTGTTTAAAGTCAGGCCATAGTACTGGGGTGAAATGTAATTCTGAATAAGCAACTTGCCAAAGTAGAAAATTGCTAATTCTCTGCTCTCCACTTGTTCTTATTAGTAGGTCTGGGTCAGGTATAGAGTTCGTATAGAGATTTTTGTCAATGACATCACTGTCAATATCTTCTAATTTAATTTCTTTGTTTAATACTTGTGTGGTAATAGATTTTACTGCTGATATAATTTCGAGTCTTGAGCTATAACTAAGGGCAAAAATTAAATTTAACCCGCTATTTTTAGAAGTTTTTTCTACCACATCTGCAAATTTCTTTTTACATCTTGATGGGAGCAGACTTAGATCTCCAATGGTCACTATTTTTACATTGTTTTTTTGGAAACCATCTAGCTCTTTGGTTAAAGAATCAATCATTAGCTCCATTAGCGCGTTTACCTCCAGCTTAGGTCGGTTCCAGTTTTCTGTAGAAAATGTGTAAAGTGTTAGGTATTTTACACCTATGTCGTCGCTTGCCTGAACAATTTCTCTAACCGCCTTAACGCCACTTTTATGTCCTATTGCTCTAAGATAACCATGTTTTTTAGCCCAACGTCCATTCCCATCCATAACAACAGCTATGTGTTTTGGAATTCTATTTGGGTTTATTTTTTTTAACAGATCACTCATTTAGGGTCTCAATGCCTTGGGGCACTTTTTGGGTTTGTTTTTAATTTTGTAGGTAAAAGTTACTCCAGTAAAATTGTACCAATCGTTGTTGTTTTTATTTCCTCGATTTTTGTTGTTTGCAATTTCTATGTCAGATGGGTTGCTCCACTGAGCAGCTTCATTGCTTAGTAAGTTAGGATCTATATAAACCGTACTTACATCATCTAAGTAGTCCGTTTGAGAAGCGTACCATATCCATTCAAATCCAATAGACCATTTTTTACTCACATTCATTTTGTATCCAAATCCAAAAGGTAGCGAAAGTGCAGTTAGGCTATATTTATTGCTTGTATTGGGAAGATTCGTGCCTTGCCCCTCTGTTCCAATTGGTTGGAGTTCTATATTTGTTCCCATAACTTTAGGGTTAAACATAAAGCCTGAAATACCTGTAAATAAATAGGGGGTGTATGTTGTTTTTCTATTTCGAATACTAAATTTCATGAAGTTAAATTCAATACCAAGGTTAAATTCTATTATGGACGATTCAAAACTTAGACCTCTGGCTACTGTGTTTGGGTTTGTCGCCCATTGATCTGTTGCTTGAATCTTACCTGCTTTAATACTCGTTCTGATGCTTAAATAATCATGTACGTTCTTTTTGTAAAGAAATCCAAAAGCAGCTGATTGATGTTGTAGCGTGTTTTCTGCCTTTTCATAACCTACATCTCCAAAATAACCTGAGCTACCAATGAAGAAGCCAAACTCGTTTTTTTGAGCATAACCAACTCTAAATAAGAGTATTGTAAGAATGATAAGTAGGTTTTTTTTAGGCATAATTTCTTTACAGGGCTGCAAATATAGTGATTTACTTGAGTTAATGTAAAGTCAATTTCGTTTGTCTAAACCCCAAAGTAATTTGTTACGTAAGGTACTTGCAAAATCTTGTGTATCTGTTTCAATCATATTTATTTTAAAACACTCTTTTTTTATGGTTAATTCTATACTAGAGTCTATAGTTTCTATTCTTGAATCGAGCGCAATTAGAAATTGATTTGCCCGACCTTCTACTTTCACTTTTAGCTCATATTCATCACTTATAACGAGTGGTCTTACATTTAAATTGTGAGGCGCAATTGGCGTAATAATAAAATTGTTCGATCCTGGCATTACAATGGGGCCTCCACAGCTTAGAGAGTACCCAGTAGAACCGGTAGGCGTCGAAATAATGAGTCCATCTGCCCAGTAAGAGTTCAGGAATTTATCATTTAAATAGGTTGTAATAGTAATCATTGAAGTCGTGTCTTTTCGTGAAATAGTGACTTCATTTAATGCAAAATTAAGCTCTCCAAAAATTGGTTTTTCAGTTTCTAATTTCAGTAATGTACGTTGGTCAATACTATAGCGCTTGTTAACTAATTGCCTTATTGTCTTAGGGATCTGGTCTTTCGCTATGTCAGCTAAAAAGCCGAGTCGCCCAGTGTTTACTCCAATAATAGGAATGCCTGAATCTCTTATTAATGTAGTGGCATCTAGTATGGTCCCATCGCCACCTATACTTACAAATAGTTCAATTTCATTTTTTAATTCTTCGGAAGTTGTAAAGGTGTTTAGGAATAAATTTAGGTTGCTTTGTTTTGATAGAAAATCATAAAAAGGCTCGTAAACTAAAATCTCCATTTGTGCCTTTTCAAGTTCTTGAAAAAGTTCTAATACGAAGGGTGCTACATCTTCTTGGTATTGTTTTCCATACACCGCTACTTTCATAATTTATATATTCAAATATTTAATAAAGGATTCAAAACGATCATCCATTCCTTTTTGATGAATATTTTTGTGATGCGTAGCAATTATCTTGTACTCATAACGTTCAAACGTCTGAATGATTCCAGAGAGTTCTTCTCGATTAATCTTTAGAATTACTTCTACATGCGTTGGTTTATTTGTTAAAGGAATACAAACACTACTTATTATTTTAGCATGGTTCGACTCAATAATTTGTGCAATTTGTACAAGACTGTAGTCTTGCTGTTTAATCTCTAAATGAAGCAAACCACCTAAGTCATCAACACTCAACCAATCGCATGTTTTTTTAAAAAGTGCTTTTTCTGAAATATACCCTAAATATTTATTATTTGAATCAATTATGGGGAGTAAGCATAGTTTGTTCTTTAGAAAAATACTCAGCGCTGAGTAGAGATGTTCCTCTTCTTGTATTTTGGTTTTTAAAAAGAGGTCTTTAAGTTTGTCTAGTTCGACGTTCTTTTCAGCTCCAAGAGCAGCGTCTTCCTCCAATAGGCCAACATAACCCTTTGGCCCTATAACAGGGATTTGATACGTCTTGTGCTCCTCAAAATATTTAAGGGCTACCTCAATCGTGTCCGATAAATTTAGGACAGGAATTTGTGTTTGAATTAATTCGCTTGCAATCATAAATTTTATGCTTATTACAAACTTAGTATTTTTTAACTTTGCGTGTGAGTAATTATTATTAATAAATGTTAAATAATGACTAGACTTAGTGTTAATATTAATAAAGTGGCAACTTTACGTAATGCAAGAGGTCAAAACACACCTAATTTAATTCAAGTGGCGATGGATGTTGAACGTTTTGGTGCCGAGGGTATCACCGTTCATCCTCGGCCTGACCAACGTCATATTAGGTACGATGATGTTCGTGATTTAAGTTCAGTTGTTACTTCAGAGTTTAATGTAGAAGGTTATCCCAATCGGCAATTTATTGATTTGGTTAAAGAAGTAAAGCCTGCCCAAGTGACATTAGTGCCTGATAAACCCGGTGCATTAACATCCAACGCAGGATGGGACACTCTAAAAAACAAATTTTTATTAACGGAGGTTATATCAGAGCTTAAAGATTTAGGGATTCGAACCTCCCTTTTTACTGGAACTGATCCTGTTTTTATAGAAGGAGCTAAACGAGTTGGGGCAGATCGAGTTGAGTTGTATACTGAACCTTATGCAGTTCTTTTTTCTAAGAACAAACCTAGTGCTGTAAAGCCATTTTCTGAGGCTGGAGCTCTGGCATTAGAATTGGGATTAGGTTTAAATGCTGGGCACGATTTAAATAGAGAAAATCTTGCCTATTTTGCAGCTAATGTTCCCGCATTAATGGAAGTTTCTATTGGGCATGCGCTTATTTCAGATGCGCTTTATTTTGGCTTAGAAAACACAGTTCAAATGTATTTATCCAAGCTCAATGACTAAAATTTTAAACGCGAAAAGATTTGGTGCAGGACAGCCCTTGGTAATACTACATGGTTTGTTTGGGATGTTAGATAATTGGCAAGGTTTGGCTAAACAATTTGGGCAATTTTTTGAAACTCATATTTTAGATCAAAGAAATCATGGGAAATCATTTCACTCCAAAGAACATTCTTACGAGTTAATGTGTGAAGATTTATTGTTGTATTTAGATAAAAACAAGATTGACAAAATCTATTTGTTAGGACATTCGATGGGTGGAAAGACGGCAATGCTTTTTGCTTGTAAATACCCGAGTCGAGTTGAGAAATTAATTGTTGTTGATATAGGTCCAAAGTATTACCCACCGCATCATCAAGAAATCATTGCGGGGTTAAATGCAGTAGATTCGGCTAATGTAAAATCTAGAAAACAAGCCGATGAGCTCTTGTCAGAATATTTTACTCAAGTGGGTGTCCGTCAATTTTTACTTAAAAACTTATATTGGAAAACCTCCGATAATTTAGCTTTTAGATTTAACCTTTCTGTTTTGGCTGGCGAGATTTCTAACGTTGGAGAACCTCTGAATGAAACATACAATTTTACTCGACCTACACTTTTTATTAGTGGAGAGAACTCCAATTACATAGTCCAAGATGATTCTGTTTTAATTGAATCTCATTTTTCAGATTTCGAAATTATTGAAATTGAAAATTCAGGACATTGGGTTCATGCAGAAAAACCTAAAGAGTTTTTTGAAGTTGTAAGTCGTTACTTAATTTATTGATTCAACTAGTTTTAGTACTTAGACTTTTCTATATTTAGACAAATTAAGAAACATTATGGAGCATAATACAATTATTACAAACGACGCGTCAGTACTTGGATTACTGGTTATTATACTTGCTTTTATATTTTATACTTCTTCTTCCAAAAACCCTTTTTGGACAAAGTTTTATACCTATATACCAGCTTTGTTGCTTTGTTATTTTTTACCTTCTATTTTANATTCATTAGGGATTATTTCAGGAGATGAATCGGGTTTGTATTTTATGGCATCTCGGTATTTGCTTCCTGCCTCTCTAGTTTTGTTAACCTTAAGTATNGATGTAAAAGGAATAATTGCTTTGGGGCCTAAAGCNATAATTATGTTNTTGGCGGGTACCTTCGGTATTGTAATTGGTGGNCCTTTAACCATTTTATTACTCTCTNAAATAGCNCCAGATCTTGTGGGTGGAGTTGGTCCAGACGAAGTGTGGAAAGGTTTAGCAACTATAGCAGGTTCATGGATTGGAGGAGGCGCAAACCAAACAGCAATGAAGGAGATGTTTGGAAGTAGTGATCAATTATTTAGTGCCATGATTACTGTTGATGTAATTGTTGCTAACATATGGATGGCTTTTTTATTGTATGGTGCAGGAATCTCCTCTAAAGTCGATAAGTGGTTTAAGGCAGACTCAACGTCTATAGAAAAATTAAAGACTAGTTTAGCCGCCTACCAATCTAAGGTGACTCGAATCCCAAATTTAACTGATTTGATGGTTATTGTGGCCATTGGAATTGGGTTTACTGGGTTAGCTCATATTGGAGCAGATGTTATTGCTCCTTGGGTGTCTGAAAATGCACCTCACTTGGCTAAATTTAGCTTAACCTCTAAGTTCTTTTGGCTTATTGTTATTGCTACAACTGGAGGTTTAATTTTATCCTTCACTAAGTTTAAAGAGTATGAAGGTGCGGGAGCATCAAAAGTAGGTAGCTTATTTTTGTACATCTTGGTTGCCACTATTGGAATGAAGATGGATGCTTTGTCAATTTTAGAAAACCCAGGACTTTTTTTAATTGGAATTGTATGGATGCTTATACATGTTAGCGTTCTGTTACTTGTAGGTAAACTAATTAAGGCGCCTTTCTTTTTTGTGGCAGTAGGCTCTCAGGCAAATGTTGGCGGAGCGGCCTCTGCTCCAATTGTTGCCTCCGCTTTTCATCCATCATTAGCCCCCGTTGGTGTGTTGCTTGCTGTTTTTGGGTATGCATTAGGAACCTATGCTGCCTGGTTTTGTGCCATACTAATGCAGTTGGCTGCGAGCTAATTTACACCTACTAATTTCGGATTGCTAGTAACCTACCTTTGTTCGAACTCTTTGTAAAACATCTTCGGCAATTTTTCTTGCTTTTACGGCACCTTTTTGAAGCTCTTCCTCAATTAGTGATTGGTTGTTCATGAGCTCGTTAAATCGGGTCCTTTCATCAGCGTATTTATTTGTAATAAGTTCGAATAATGCTTGCTTTGCATGGCCATATCCATAGTTTCCTCCCTCGTAATTAGCCTTCATCTGTGCACTGTCTGCTTCGCTTGCCAACAAATTGTAAAGCGTGAAAACGTTACAGTCTTTCGTTTCTTTTGGCTCTTCCATCGCAGTAGAACTCGTTTCAATACTCATTATTTGCTTTCTTAATTTTTTGTCTGGTAAAAATATATTGATAAAATTATTGTACGACTTGCTCATTTTCTGACCATCTGTACCAGGTATTGTCATCACCTTTTCATCTATCATTACTTCAGGTTCAATTAAGGTCTCTCCATAAAGATGATTAAAAGCTCCAGCCATATCTCTGGTCATTTCAATGTGTTGTATTTGGTCTTTACCTACAGGAACAATATTGGCATCGTACAGTAAAATATCTGCAGCCATAAGAACTGGATAGGTGAATAAGCC
>NYWQ01000029.1 GCA_002685115.1 Flavobacteriales bacterium
TATTATTTGAGTCCTTTATTTCATTAACCTACCAAGATGAAACAACAACCATAAGTAGTGTCGTATTTGAGGTAGATGGAACAACAGTAACCACATCCGATGATCAAGATATATATACAGGCTTTTGGACTCCAGAAGATTCGGATTATGGTGTTTCACATACCTTTAAAGTAACAGCTGAAAGTAGTAATGGAGGTAACTTAGAAGAAACGTTCCAATTTACACTAAATTGTTCAGGAGCTGACTGCCCTAATTTGAATCCCACTTTGAGCTTATCCAATACAAACACAAATGTGAACCAAAATTCAGACTTTGAAAGTTTCCCAATAGAGGTAACTGCATCAGACGCTGATGGTTCAATTACTTCAGTTACAATTACTATTGATGGAGAAACAAACGCGATGACAGAGGGTCAAAATAATAATTATACATTTAATTTCACACCTACAAATCATCAACAATATCCATTTACAATAACTGCTTCTGATAATACAAATGGAGAAAGTACTATTAATGGTAGTTTTAATGTTACAAATTCAGAATTCATTCCTCTTCCTAGTGGTAATATAGTTCTCGGTTATGCTCATTCATGGGAAAATTCAGGAGCTCCATTTCTCTATTTTAATGAGATGGTAAATACGAATTACAATGTAATTATGTATTCGTTTATAGAAACTGTTGGACAAAATGGCTATTCCCCTCAATTAACTGTTAACTCAAATAGATATCTTACAGATGGCGTGTACAATGGTCAACTTCTAAAAGATGATATAAATAGCTTAAGAGATCAAGGAATTCCTGTTATCGTATCAATAGGCGGTCAAAATGGACATGTTGAACTAGCTACTGAAGCTGAAAAAGATGAATTTGTAGAAGGTCTTATTGAAATTGTTGATGAGTTCGGATTCGATGGAATAGATTTGGATTTTGAAGGGGGCTCAATGAATTTTGATGCTGGTTCGTTAACTGACTTTTCATACACAGGTATTTCTGGCTATCCAAAACTAAAAAATATTGTTGATGCTTTTAAAGAAATTAAACAACACTATGGAGACAAATTTATTTTAACATGTGCACCATAGACTTATTATGTTCAAGTAGGTAAACAAAGTTATAATAATTTGGCTGGATCTTTTTTACCCGTTATTCATAATCTTAGAAATGAGTTAGACCTTGTAATGGTTCAACTCTACAATACGGGCTCAATAGTAGGATTAGATGGCGTAGCATATTCACAAGCAAGCTCTGACTTTTTAACTTCAATGACTGACATGTTGATTACTGGTTTTGATGTAGCTAATACAGGATTTAATTTCTCTGGTTTACCTGCATCTAAAATACTTGTTGGAATACCTTCATGCCCAAGTGCAGCGCCTGCAGGTGGGTATTTAGAACCGTCAGAAGTCATCAAATCTTTAAACTATTTAAGATATGGAACTGATTTTTCTGGAAGAAATTATTCACTTCAAAATAGCCATAGTCCAAATTTACGTGGTGTAATGACATGGTCTGTTAACTGGGATGCTGCAGCAAATTGTGCTTCATCTTATGAGTTTGCTGACAGTTATGCATCTTATTTTAACCAAACTTCCGAACCATACATTAGTGGCTGTATGGATCCTTTAGGATGTAATTACAATTCAATAGCTACAATTGATGACGAATCTTGTGAATTTGCTGATGAAAATTATGAGTGTGACGGATCTTGTACAACAGATACTAACGAAAATGATATATGTGACGAGCTGGAAGTGCAGGGCTGCACCGATTCTAATGCATTAAATTACGATGCATCAGCAAATATAGATGACAATTCGTGTACATTCGAAAACAACAATGATGATTGTATTACAAATGTACAAGAGGAAAACATACCAATGCATTTCCCACAAGGATGGGTTCTGTTTGGCTATACATGTATTGAACCAATGGATGTTGAAGAAGCCCTAAGTAGTATCTCAGAAAAAGTAATAGTAGTAAAAAANACATTAGGTAATATCTATATACCTGATTATAATTTTAATGGGATTGGTCAATTTGAATTCTCAAAAGGTTACCAAATTAAAACAACTGAAGAAATAACTGAAGAAATAACTGATTTTTACTTCTGTCCAACTTATATAAGACAGGATGAGTAAATAATAGGCGATACATGTAAAGAGATTATAACTTGATACTAAATAAATTCAAACACCTATTACTTCAATAATTGAAGTAATAGGTGTTTTTTTAGCTTTAAAAAACATAGAGTNATTTAAATTTACGATCATAAAGTTGATAAATTAATAGTATTGACCATTGTTAAATCCTTAAAAGGAATTGTAACTTCGCGAGGTAAAATTAATTGCCATGCTTATGCCCGATTCTTGTTTTATACGATTTAAAAATAGTGTAAAATCAATAAAAAAGCCTCCTAAATTCACCTATCCTTTTTATTATGAGCCTCATGAACTAAGTAAAATTGCTAGTTTAGAATTGCAAGAACACCTATATGAAAATCACAATTGGACGCACAATTTCGGTTTAACTGAAAACGAAGAAAATCCGACTGGAAAAATGTTTGGTGTTCTAGTTGTAGAAAATGAATCAAATGAAATCGGTTATTTAGCAGCTTTTTCTGGTAAAATAGCCGGTGTAAATCTTCTTGATAATTTTGTACCTCCAGTATACGACATGCTAAACAATGAAGGGTTTTTTATGAAAGGGCAAGAAGAAATAACTAAAATAAATAAGCGAGTAAGAAAATTAGAACTTGATCCAAAGATAAAAGCAATTGAGAAAGAACTTAAAATAAAAGAGACTCAATTTGAAAATGAAATTAAAATTCAAAAAGATCAAAATATTGAACTCAAAAAACGAAGAAAGAACAAAAGATATAAGGCTGCAGTTGATCTTAGTACTGAAGACTATGTAAAAGTAAATGAGACACTGAGTAAGGAAAGTATTTTACAAAAAAACCGATTACGACATCTAAGGGTTGATTGGAAAAAAAAGATTGAGAAAATAAAAGCTAAACAAAATGAGCTCACGCTAGAACTTAGACTTTTAAGAGAAAAAAGAAAAACCTTATCCGTAAAATTACAAAACAGACTTTTTGATGAATACCATTTTATAAATACTGAAGGAACAAAACGAAGTTTACGTTCTATATTTAAAGAAACTCCACAAGGCATACCTCCTTCCGCAGCTGGAGAATGTGCAGCTCCTAAATTATTACAGTACGCATTTTTAAATAAATTAAAACCAATTACTATGGCAGAATTCTGGTGGGGAGCTGAACCTAAATCTGCCATTCGAAAGCACAAACACTTCTACCCTTCTTGTCAAGGTAAGTGCTTTCCTATATTAAATCATATGCTAATTGGATTAGCTGTAGATGAAAATCCACTGCTTAAAAACCTTGCTAAAGAAAAAGAAATTGAAATTATTTATGAAGATGATGTTCTGGTTGTATTAAATAAACCAAGTGATTTATTATCAGTACCAGGAAAGAACATTAAAGATTGTGTGTTAAATAGAATGATAAGTAGGTATCCGAATGCTTCTGGGCCACTAATCGTTCATCGATTAGATATGGCAACCTCAGGCATTATGCTAATTGCAAAAACAAAAGAAGCGCACGACCATCTGCAAAGGCAATTTATACATCGAACTATAACTAAAAGATATACAGCAATTTTAGATGGTGTAATAGATAAAAGTAGCGGTATTATTGACTTACCATTACGCGTAGATTTAGACGATAGACCCAGACAGCTAGTATGCTATAAATATGGAAAATCTTCTAGAACAAGATTTGAAGTTGTAGGTATCGAAAATGAGAAAACTAGAATCCATTTTTATCCTATAACAGGTAGAACCCATCAATTAAGGGTACACGCCTCGCATTTTAAAGGATTAAACACGCCTATAATTGGAGATGATTTGTATGGAACAAAAGACACTAGATTAAAGTTACACGCAGCATATATAGCCTTTAAGCATCCTAAAACGAATAAACTAGTTAGGTACAATGCAACTGAAAATTTTTAAATAAAATTAGTGATCAACTCTAATAATATTTAAATCTTCGTATTTAATAATTTGTACGGATTGATTTCTGGAACCATTGTCTTGATTTCTCTGGTAATTAAAATCAAAATTTAAATTAAGAAGCTCCATTGGTTCCATAAATAAATTTGAAGATATGCCTCCATAATTCATAAGTTGCGTAAGGAAGTAAAAAGTAACATCGAAACCTAAAAAAGAGAACTTCTGACTTGGATCTGAATCTGTTTGTTCTTGATACGTATCCACAAAAAATTTGGTTAGAGAGTCAGAATAAGATAGAACTCCACTAGTAGGCATGTGAACATTTAAATTCATTAAATAATCGTAATCTAATGTATTAAAATAATACCAGTCTGGCATACCAAAAACAACGATAGAAGTATCACGCGTAGCATTTAATTTTGTGAGTAAGTCTGTTACAAAGTCTTTTTCTAAAGACGGAACCAATAGAACGTTTGTTTCAGCCATAGAGTCTAATTCATGGTAAATAGAGTCTATTACAGATTTTTTTGAATCTACCAAAATTTCTTTAAAATTTAGAGAATCAATAGTCAAGGATGACAACATCCAATCACTGTAGATTTTTTCCTCAGAAGTGTCCTTGCGAACAAGCAAAATATTTGATTCCGAATAGTTGTTTAAAATATACTCTGACATGTCAGAAACTTGTCTCTTTTTGGTAGGTTGAACCTGAAAGGAATTGGGTATTTTTTCGAGCAAATTTCCTTTAGTTGACAAAGGCGCTATAGTTGGCACCTCTCTTCTACTGAGTATTTCTGAAGCTATTTTGAAGTTTTTAGAATAAAATGGACCTATGACTAAATCCATAGAATCAAATTGTTTTTGGGTAACAATATCATAGGTTTCTTGAGCATTGTTCTTTGTATCGTAAACATGAACATTTAATGCTAAACCTAAATTAACAAGACTGTCTATCGCAATTTTTGCTCCTGAGTAAAACTCTAAAGCATAGGGCGTTTTTTTGAATAATTCGTCTACCTTATTTAAATTCTGAAAGGTTTCTATAGTGTCGTTTTTGTCTAAATAAAGTGGGAGTAAAAAAGCAATATTATAGACTTCTTTCTTTTTAAATTTAGAT
The DNA here is from genome assembly GCA_002685115.1 of Flavobacteriales bacterium. Taxonomy (GTDB): domain Bacteria; phylum Bacteroidota; class Bacteroidia; order Flavobacteriales; family UBA7430; genus UBA6772. The sequence continues at coordinate 5,150 of NYWQ01000029.1, forward strand.
TTTCTTTCTTTTAACTCATCTATATAAGAAACGGCTTCATTTTCTGGAGTTGATTCAATTTTTTCAGTTACGTCAACTTCATCAAATTGAGGGATTTTAATGGTCATCCCAGATCGAAATCCATCAACTAATTGTGGGTTAAACTCTAATAAAACCTCTTGAGTTGTACCGTATTTATTTTTAATCGAATAAAAAGACTCCAAAGGTCTCACGGAGTGCAAAATGTAGATTACCGTATCAATACTTTCGTGAAGTATAGGAATTACAATACTCATCCCTCTTCTGAGTCCTCTTTTTGCAGAAGGGTTAGCTTTAATGATTTCGCTTGTAGAAACATTGTATTTTTTAGATACACTGTAAAGTGTTTCTCCATTTTTAACTTCATGTGTTTCTTGAGCGAGGGAAACAACAAAACAAAACACTGAAAATAAAAAGGTAACAAATAAATTTTTACACATATCGGATTTTATATAGTCAAACAAAAATAAACAAATTAAATGATGATGTAAACATGTTAAACCTAATTATACAATAAAACAATTTAAACGAAGTACAAACAGATCTTATATACACAATTTTAGAGATGGGGTTAATTACAAAGAGCAATAATATAGCTAAAATAAAATTCGCTAACTCGTTTCAGCAGATTTTATAGTCGAATATTTGGCCATTATCACAGTAAAATGTTGAAGAGATTAAAAGGTATTAAAATCTATAGTTAGCACCAATATTTAAACATCTGGAAGTAATTAAACTGTGTTGCCAAAATTCGATGTTATTGTTTAATAAATTAAGTCCTTCTATGTAAAAACCTAGTTTGGTGTTTAAGGAATAGTTTAGTTTCACATTAATATCAACAAAAGGATTTATAGCATATGGAGTTAAATAGGAGTCTAAGTCACTAGCTAACATTATGTACTCTCTAGCACCTGTATATCGAATGGAACTGATGAGAGAATAATGATTATTTAGCTTTAGATTAGAGTACAAACCGATATTTGATTCTGGAACAAAAGACAAAAACTGATCAAAACTTCTAAGTTCTCCTTTTAACGAGAGTTGCCACTTTTCATTAATTTTAGCATCCGCTTGGGCATTTAAGTTTACCATATTAACAGTTGTAAATCGGGGAAGGAAACTACTTTTAGAGCCATTATATGGCAAATCAGCTCTAACAAAATCTAAAAAGCCATCCTGTTTATTTCCTTCAATACTTATTTGATAACTAACGCCTTTAAAAAGAGTTCCGTTAATACCAATGCGAGCAAAGTATTTAGTATTTGACGGTATATCATTATTTTCAAAAAGTAAAGATCTATTGGAAAAAGGATTTTCCGAATAAATACGATTTAGTGTGTATAGAACTCTGTCCCCTCCTACTTCAGTGTAAACAAACAAAGCTTTACTAAGGAGTTCATATTGAATGCGAACTTCTGGGAAAAGTTTAAAGTCACTATTTAATAAATCTGATTGTAAACCATAACTAAATAGAGTATGCTTACGTTTTTTAGAGCTTGTTAGCACTGACTCCCAATGAACAGCATTTAAATTAGAGGATTGCTGTAGGGTTAAATCATTTGAAAANGACCAATNTAAATGTTGATTCGAGTTTTTATGGTATAATGACAAGGCCAATTTTGATTCAACATATTNAGTAGCTTGAAANAANGTTTCTGAGCTCACATTAACATGCTTAGGAACTAAAACAGAAGATGTATCGGTTAAGTAAAAGGTGGAATTGAAATCGATGAGTGTATTCCTGTAGGATGTATCTAATGAATCAAATCTAAAATCATCAGTGAAGAACACATCTGATTCTATTGAAAACTTATCAAANACTCTTTTGTAAAAGCCACCAAAGTTTAAAAAACTGAATNTATCTTGTGAGTCTTGAAGTTTAGAAAAGGCACCATCGTAATTTAGATAAACTTGGTAAAGACTTTTTGTNTTTAAGCCATTACTAATATCNAAAGCTAAATGNGGATTCAACAAAGTACCTAAACCCAATTCTNCATGTTTGTTAAACANNTTNCTAAATTCGTTTCTNTTTAAAATAAGAGCTCCTAGGGAGTCTAACTTTTGAGTAACCTTAAAANTTTCAAACCTTAGCTTGTATTGTAAGTTTTCAGTCACNTTNGAAGTATCTATAAACTGAGGCTGAGATTTGATTTTATGAGCCTGCATAATTTTTGGCCTAAAATCTTTTATTACATCAATGATTTCAGGATTTAAATTTTCTTGAGCNAAANNACTTGTTGCGAAACAAACGAATATAAAAACTACTAACTTTTTCATCGGTTTATTTTTCTATTAGTTTAAGAGAATCTATTTGAATTGTATCATCAGATGGTGTGGTTAGGTCTAAATCTAAACTTAATTCTGCGACACTATTTTCATTAGCCATTATCTCAGCTTTTAAACTTTTTGCAGATTTNAAAATAGACTGGTCTTCTAGGTTTAACAANAATTGATCTAATGTATGAATGGCTTGAAAGACATCTTCTTCNACNACGTAATTTCTNGCTAAAATAACAAAGGATTTNCCAAGCCAATTTTTATAACGTGGAAGCAANCGTGACTGCTCAAAAATTATTTTCTTAGACGCTTCGTAATCGCCACTGTAAAAAGCTGCGTAAGCTAAATGATACATAGCCTCAGCTTTTAAATCACCCTGACTCTTCAGTTCAATTATTGTGTACTTTTCGCGAGCTAAATTTAAATCTAAATTCAAAAAGGCTGAACGGGCAATAAATGTATTTAATTCTAAAATTAAGCTTTCATCTACGCGTCCTGAATTTAATACAATCTCGGCTTGCTCAATGGCTTTATCAAACGCTCCTAATTCGTAATAGCAATCCATTAAGCCTTGTTTGGCATACAATTGCTCTTCTACTGTTTCGGCTATTAGATCCAATTTCTCAAATTTGATAAGCGCACTTGAATACTGTTGAAGTGACATGTATAATAGTGCAGATTCTTTTATAGAAGATTGAGAAAACTTATTAGAATTAGCTGAATTTATATATTCGTAAGAAGCAATAGCTTGGTCTAAACTATCTATTTCTGTTGCAGATTTAGCTAAATAATAATGAGCAGGCAACAAAAATGCACCTTCCGGATAATTTTGCAAGTACGATAGGAAATTTGAATATGCATTTGCATTATCACCTTTTAAATACTGTAATTCGGCAGATTCGTAAGAGGTCGAATCTAAAGCNGAAGAACTCACATTAANAAAACTTAANGTTTCTANCCATGTAGCATAAGCAGCAACGCNTCCTATATCAACATATACACTTCTGGCATTNGCAATNGCTTCTTTAGCTGTACTTGAAGATGGNTAATCGGCAACCAANCGTTTAAACGCNGAAATACTCTGTTCAAATTCACCAATATTGTAAAGAACTAGACCTACTTTCATCCGAGCATCGGCAACAAAAACACTCGATGGGTAGGTTTCTTCAATTGCTCTGAAACACGAAATAGCCTGGTCCGTTTCGTTTAATTTAATGTGTGATTCACCCATTCTATATAAGGCATCGTCTTTATACGTTGAAGAAGCATATTGTACATCAAATTCAGAAAGATGTGTTATCACATTTTGATGTTGTTCCATTTGATGGTAAGCCAATGCTATTTGGTAAGCAGCATAATCGGAGTCGACACCCNATAAATCTATAGCTTTCTGATAACTANNTATTGATAGNTCATATTCCTTAAGCATGTANNAAGCATCTCCCATNCGAGAAAAAGCATCGTGTAAACGAATGTCAGAGCTGCTNGCATTTTTAGTGAAGGATTTNAAATATTTGATTGAATTAGAAAACTTAAATAATTTAAAGTTCGCATAAGCCATATGATAAGAAGCTACAATATATTCCGGCGAAGAAATAGCCAAAGCAACATTCTGAAAATCAATAAAAGATTGAATACTATTCTCAAACTCGCCTAAGTTATAAAAAGCCTCGCCACACCAAAAATAAGCCAANTATTGATACGTNATTGAATGCGAATATTTNAAAGATTTATTAAAATGTAAAATTGAATTCGTGTAATCACCGTCGTTAAATAATTGTACGGCTCGATANTAAGANACTTCNTGGTAGGCTTGTTGTAAACGCTTATTCTCTAAGCCGTTACTTTCCATAGATTTAATAGCTTTNGAATAATCTTTATGAGTNAAAAAAGANTTCACCAAATAAGAATACGTTTCATCTAAATATTCTGATTTTGGAAAATCATTTATGAAATCTTGAAGAATCATAGTAGGATCGGCATAAGGATAACCCAACTCGTAACACAACTTTGCAAAGTTGAAGGAGGAATGCTCGGTAATGGCCTTATTAAAATTAAAATTCGAAGCAGATTCAAAGGCATTTTGAGCTGATTTTTTATCCCCTAACTCTAAATAACAGTCGCCTAAATAATAATAGGCATTTTGTGCAAAACTACCATCTGCAGCAATAATTTTATTAAAAGCAGAACTTGCTAAAGAAAATTCTTTAGTACGGTAATAAGATTGACCTAGAATATAATAGCCCTGGGCGTCTAGATGGTTTTGCTCTGCTAAATATTTGGTGTTAAAATAATAGATGGCATTGGCGTAATCATTGGTATGATAGTAGGCTTCTGCTATCAATTTATACAGTTCTGAAGATGAAGTAGAAATAGAATCCACATAAGCTAAACTAAAATCTAAAAGTTTCTGGTACTCAAGTTGTTTATGGTAAATCTGGCTTATGTAAAGCGGAATTTGTTTTGAATATAGATGACGATCTAACAGATCTTGAAAAAACTTTTTTGAAGTAGCATAATTACCATTTGCATAAGCGATGTATGCATAATAGTATTTTGCATCGTCTTGAAAAGGGTTATCGTAAATGATCAAATCTTTAAATAAAACGGAAGATTGATTTAAATCTCCTAAGGAAAATAAACAGTAGGCATAGTTAAAAAGATACTGTGAAACTTCTTTTGTTTGCAATTCAAATTTATCGATTAGCTCATAATATACTAACGATTCGTTGTAAGCTCGTTTACTAAAATAAAAATCAGCTAAATTAAGACATATGTTATAATACAAGCTGCTGTTTGGATAGTCATCAAGGAATTTCTTTAGTAAAAATTCGGCATCATTCGTATACAAATACATTGCAGACAAGGCTTTGTAATAATCTGTTTGAATCGCTAAAAGACAATTCTTATCCTCAATCATCTCATCTAATTGACTAAAGGTTTTATAGGCAGATGCGTAAGAAGCTGTATTGTAGAAGTCTAGTGCCATTTGATAGGTCTCCATACTTGGATCAACTGAAATCTGTTGAGCTTGGACTCTAAAACTATTTAAAAACAGCAGCGTAAAAAGGAATAGGGTTATTCTCATAATCATTTATTTAATACATAAAAATAGAGAAACTAATGTATAGAAGAACAGATGTCTGATGAACTTATGAACGTTAAGAAGTTAATTGCTAAAAGATCCTAAGTACAAAACAGTATGGCATTATAACTACGATAAACAGTATTTATTTCATGCAAATTAAAAAAGGGTAATCTTGTCAGATTACCCTTTTAAAAATATGGTAGCGTTTATTTTTTATTTTTGAGCTCTTGTTGTTCTTTCATCATTTTCTCTAACCTAGCTTGAAACTTAGACTTTCCTTTTTTTGGAGTCGTTTCTTTATGAGCCTCTAGCTTTGCTAATAACGCATTATCATCCGTCATAGTTTCAATTAATTTTTGTTGCCCAAATGTAATTAAGTTGGCCAAAAAGTAGTAATAACTCAATGCTGCTGCATAGTTGTTCATCACACCCAAGAAAATAACAGGCATAAAGTACATCATATACTTCATTTGAGGCATTTGAGAATTTGAAGAAGACATACTATTATTACTAAATTTCATTTGAAAAACTGTGGTTAAAGTCATCAACAAAGTGAACAAACTAACATGATCGCCATAAAAAGGAATAGAAAATCCTAAATTATATATTGAATCGTAAGTGGATAAATCATTAGCCCACAAAAAGCCTTGCTGACGCAATTCTATGGAAGCAGGAAAGAAACGGAATAAAGCAAAGAGTATAGGCATTTGAAATAACACTGGGATACAACCACCCAATGGGTTTACACCAGTTTGTTTGTACAAAGACATGGTCTCTTGTTGACGCTTCATTTGATCCTCATACTTCTCATTTATAGCATCTATTTGGGGTTTTAGAACCCGCATTTTAGCCATAGAAGTATAAGACTTGTACGTAAAAGGAAACAAAACCATTTTAATAAGCAAAGCCATCAATAAGATAATAATACCGTAATTAAAACCCCAATTTTCAAAAGCATTAAAAATATTTATAACGATGTATTTATTGATCCATCCAATAAAACTCCAACCTAAAGGAACGAGCTCTTCTAGACCAATTTCGTAAGATTTTAATGTTTTAACATGGTTGGGCACAAAATACCAATCCATATTGTAAGAGCTCGTAGCTCCTTGATAATTTAGTGAAGCAGAAGACGACAGCGTTTTCAAATAATTTAAAGAGCCATTGAGAGCCTTTGAGGAAAGCTCTATCTCACTACTTAAGTCATTGGAAACTAATACAGAAGAAAAATATTGTGATTTAAAGGCAATCCAATCTGAATTTAAAACACGTTCAGTGTCATCCTTACTAAAAGATAAATTAGCAACTTCACCGTCTACATAGTAATAAGCCGAAGTATTTAAAGATTCGTTTTCAATATTTTTTTCTTGACGTGGAACAGAAACAGACCAGTCTAACTCTATAGGGTTGTCTGCTTGAATTAAGCCATCTAAACCAACAAAATTTACACTTTGAGTAACTTTATAGGAATTGGGTGCTAAACGATATAGAAACTCAAGATATTTACCTTCTTGTACGTTCAAACGCATGGAAACAACTTGCTGATTCCCTTGCGTGTATTTGTTGGTTTCAAAAACAAAATTATTGGTCTGCAAACGTCTATTTTGAGACCAGAATGTTAGGTTGAATAAAGAAGAATCTTCTCGAACTAAATTTACAGGAAGTGAGTCATAAGTAGAATATTGCTTAAGGAATACACTACTCACTCGACCGCCTTTTGACGCTAATTCAACCTTAACTAGATCATTTTCTAAATACGTTTTATCCGAAAAATCTTGCTTACTTGCTGCATTGGAAAATGCACCAAATGCCTCTACTAATTCTGCAGATGATGATGAATCAGATTCAAAGACGGAAACGGAACTTGAGGGAGCTGCGACACGTTCATTATTTACTGAGGGTTCTTCAGTAGTAGGAGAAATCTTAGATTCTTCAAGTTGAGCTTGGTTATTTAAAAACCAAAATAAGATCATGCCGATAAGTGCAAAACCTATAACCGAATTAAAATCAGTTTTCTTTTCTTGTTGTAACATGTCTTAGTGTTTATTCTTTAAAGCTGCTTTTACAAAACTCACAAATAATGGGTGTGGTTTAGCAACGGTACTTTTATACTCTGGATGAAACTGAACTCCAACAAACCATGGATGAGATGGTATTTCTACAATTTCCACCAAACCTGTTTTAGGATTAATTCCCGTAGCCGTCATTCCTGATGATTCAAAATCTGTAAGATATTTACTATTAAACTCATAGCGATGGCGATGGCGTTCATTGATGCTGTCATTACCATACACTGCATGAGCAATAGAGCCCTTTTTTAAATCGCAAGCACAGGAGCCCAAACGCATCGTACCACCTAAATTTGTGATTCTTTTCTGCTCTTCCATAATGTCTATTACAGGAAAAGAACTTAGATTATTCATTTCTGTAGAGTCAGCATCATCGAAATTAAGAACATTTCTGGCAAATTCTATAACGGAAACTTGCATACCTAAACAAATCCCTAAAAAGGGAATCTTATTTTCACGAGCATAGCAAACCGCATGTAATTTACCATCAATTCCTCTTGAACCAAAACCTGGAGCAACAAGAACAGCATTCATACCTTTTAGTAAAGTACTCGTAGTTGTATCTGTTAACTTTTCTGAATGAATCCAATGTAAATTTACTTTACAAAGTGTGGTGGAGCTTGCATGAATGAAAGCTTCGGATATAGATTTGTACGAATCTTTAAGCTCTACGTATTTTCCAACAAGTGCAATTTCTACAGATTTCTTAGGATTGTTTAGATTAAATACAAATTCTTTCCAATGTGATATATCAACTTCTCCTTGGGGTTTAAGACCCAACTTGGACAGAACTACCTTGTCTAATTGCTCGTCTTTCATTAAACGAGGAACATCATAAATAGTTTCAGCGTCAATAGATTGTATTACAGCATCAGGCTGAACATTACAAAAAAGAGCTAATTTTCTTCGTATTGCTTGAGATATTTCGTGTTCTGTCCTACAAACCAAAACATCAGGAAAAACGCCTGATTCTTGAAGTTGTTTAACGGAGTGTTGAGTTGGTTTGGTTTTTAACTCACCCGCTGCAGATAGATAGGGTACTAACGTTAAATGAACTACGGCACAATCGTTGGGTTTTTCCCAACACATTTGGCGCACAGTTTCTACGTAAGGTAAGGATTCAATATCACCAACAGTCCCACCTATTTCAGTAATAATAACATCATAATCCCCAGAATTACCGAGGATCTGCATGCGCTCTTTAATTTCATTTGTAATGTGAGGTATTACTTGAACCGTTTTACCTAAAAAATCGCCTCTTCTTTCCTTTTGAATAACAGATTGGTATACTCTACCTGTTGTAACGTTATTGGCTTGAGAGGTTGAATGATTCATAAAACGCTCGTAATGCCCAAGATCTAAATCAGTTTCTGCACCATCTTCGGTTACAAAACATTCACCGTGTTCGTATGGGTTTAGCGTTCCAGGATCTACGTTTAAATAAGGATCAAACTTTTGAATGGTCACACGGTAACCTCTGCTTTGAAGCAGTGTTGCTAAAGAAGCCGATATAATACCCTTTCCTAGAGACGAAGTAACTCCGCCTGTTACAAATACATACTTAGCTGAGGCCATTAAATGAAACGATTATCACTGGTTAATTTGGTCAATAATATAACTTTGTAAAACTAGAAATATTCATGCATTAGAAAAAGGAATTTCGTGTTTTTTAAAATTGCCAATTTGCGCCGATACTTGGCATAAATGGGAGTTGATTAATTCTAGAATCCGTTAACTGATCGTAGTAAAAAATATTGGCTCTGTCGTATAAATTACTTATACTTAAAGTAGTTTCCATTATACTGTTTTTAGAAAAAACAATTTTCTTTTTGATAGAAACATCCAATCGATGATAATCGGGCATTTGCCCTCTGTTGTAATCGGCATAATAAATCCCTAAGTCTCCGTTAGATTGAGTTATATCGGTATTGATACCATCTTCAAAATTAACATTTTCATAATAGCCTTGTGTTTCTGTAAATGGAAATCCAGAACCGTAATTCCATCGCATATCAAAGGTCCATGATTTGTCTTTACCAAATATCCGTGATGCGACAATGTTTAAATTATGACGACGATCAAAATGAGGAGCATAGGTTTCAAATGCATCTGTTTTGGTTACTTTACCTAAAGAATAAACCATCCATAAACTAGTCGTTTGATCGTTGTATTTGATTAAAAAATCAATCCCTTTTGCCAAACCACTTTCTACAACAAAGTCTTTTTTAAGTTCATCGGCAATCGCATCATTTTGTGTATCGTCTTCGTAGATTTTATTTCTATTTAAATTTATTAATTGGCCAAAATCTTTTACATAACCTTCAATATTAACGGTCCATTTTTCGTTTAAATCAAGTTCTAAACCTACAATCAAATGCTTGGCTTTTTGGAGGTATGATGTTCGCTCTTCTCCATTTAAGTTGGCCGGTAAATTGGTAGTACTGGATATAAAGCCTTGAAATAAATTTACAACTTCTCTTCCAGTAGTAACTGCTACAAGGTTTTGAGAGAATAATCCAGCAGAAGATTTTAATCGTAAACGCTCAGTAATATTATACTTTAAGCCAAAACGTGGTTCTAAAGAGGATTCACCCAATGAAGTGTAAGAATGGTATCTTATGCTCGGTTCAAAAAGCAATCGAGTACCAACGTGCTTATACTTGGCAAATACAGCAAATTCAGTTGTATTGTCATTGTGCGCTAATTCAATATTGGATGGATTGTAAAAACTTAATGAATTTGAAAAACCGAGTACTTCCAAACCGTATTTCATTTGATTGTCTCCTGAAAGAAAGGAAGTGAAATCTAGCCCCATATTAAAACCTCCAATAGAACTCTTTTTTGGTCTAGTAGATGGATTTGATTGCTCTGTATTGTAATTAGAATAAGCAAAATTACCTTCTACCAACATGGTTGAACCGCTAGGAATAAGAACAAAATTAGAACCAAAACCAGTAGACTTCCAATTGAAATTGGTTAACGAAGTATAGGCGACATCGTCGCCATAATTAAAACCAAACAGGTTAATTTTACTACCGTTTGAACCCGAAAAAGAAACTTTACCGTAAATATCCATAAAGCTGTAAGGTAAGCCCTCATCTCCAATGTAAGAGTAAATAGATTGAGAAGTTTGATCGATGTAAGATGTTTTGGCAGAAAGAATAAATGAACTTCCTGCGCCATTTTCTTTTTGTTTAAACAAAGGACCTTCTAGTAATAATTTTGCACCAAATGTTGATGCAGCTACTTTACCCGTGAGTCGTTTTTTATTACCGTCTCTTGTTTTTATATCAACAACAGAAGAAATACGACCGCCATATTCGGCACTAAAACCTCCCGTATAAACATCTGCAGTTTTAATAACATCGGTATCGAATACAGAAAACAATCCTATGGAGTGAAAAGCATTGTAGAGTATCATACCGTCTAACAAAACAGCATTATGAATTGGAGCTCCTCCTCTTATATACAATTGTCCACCTTGGTCACCCGTAAATACAACTCCAGGAATTACTTGTAAAAATTGAGCTATATCTGGCTCCCCACCAATTGAAGGGAGTTTCTTTAAGGATTTTGACGTTAGTTTTACTACCGATGTATTTACACTCGTCTTTGCCTCCTGACGTTCTGCAGAAAGCTGAATTGTGTTTAACTGAATACTCGACTCCTTTAAATAAAACTTTTCGTTGTTTATTTTGTTTGGTACAACTTCTACTGAAGAGGAAATAGCATCAAACCCAATGTAGGAAACATTAATTGTATATGTTCCAACTGGAACCTGAGATAAATTGAAAAAACCATTGGCATCAGTTACNGTACCAATTTTAGTTCCATCTAAAACAACATTAGAGAACATAGCCGGTTCCCCAGAACTTTCTTCGTAAACAAAGCCGCGTATAGAACCTACTTGAGCAAAAATTTGAAATGTACTTACTAAACTAAATATTAAAAATACTACTTTATGCATTGTTGCTTTTTTTATGGCGCAAATATAATTATTAGACCTTAAATATCTTGCAACATCAGAGCAAGTTTCATTCCAAAACAAAATAAAAAAACAAAAGAGTTCAAAAAGAACTCTTTAAAGCTTAGTTGGTGGAAAATCTAGCTCCCACAAGCCTCACATTCAGGATCATCAATAGAACAAGCCTGTGGTTGATCTTTGTCTTCTAAATCGTTTAACCAAGAGTCAAAAGACTCTTCTTTAGGGTTTAATGAAGCCGAATCTGGTTTATTGTTTTCTTTTAATTCTGACATAATCTATCTTTTATAGTTTTTTAGCATTACTAATCTAAAAAAATATAAAACTGTATTTAATAATTTGAAAATTTGTTATGAACAGCATAGAGACATTTGTAAATAAGGCTTTAGAAGAGTTATTAACTAATTTTACCGCATAAAATAATGGAACGTAATTGTAAAAATGTCAAACACTTTAAAATCCACAAAAAAAAATTAATAAAAATTAAGTCTAAAATTGTTTAATCGACTACGATTTAAAACCCTACTTACATTCCTTTATTAAAGGAACTTCTATAATTACGTCAACATCATCCCAGGTTACACCTTTGTGTAAGTCATAACACTTAAGATGAATACTGTTGTATGCTTTAACGGCACCAAAATCGTTAATAGAAAGGGTTCCTTTCATCTTTAAGATGTCATTTTTTAAACTGTGAGCTAATTTAACTGTCTGATCAAAACCAAGAATAGATAATGAAGCAGTTACAGAATCCTTAGAAAAGGAATCTAATGAGCCATTAATTTCGAAGTTATCTGTAAATAAATTGAAAAAATGCTCTTTGAGATTTAGATCACGTATTTCATCACCCGAAGCAGAACTTAAAGTATTAATGGAGAATTTGGTTCCATTAACCAATTCGGTTAAAGAGGCATACTTTTGCAAAGAACGATCCGTTGTTTGTTCTTTAAACTGCCCTATAACTTTCAGTTTATCTTCGGTTTTATAACCAGCCCAAAAGACTCTTAGAGAAGCATCGTCATAACTGTAAACACAAGCGGTGTCTTTGGTAACAACTAAAGTTTCTGATGTCTTTTTAGTGCTTGATTCTGAACAGGCAGAAAATAAACTGAGAATACTTATAATAGCGAGACTGTATTTTAAAGAAGTAAACATAATTTTTTGATTTTTAAAGATGAAAAGAGGTTTAATAGAGCTTTTTGTACTTGTGTAAATTTACGGAAACCAAATGTAAAAATAGAATATACTTAGTTTAATGTAAGATCTAATTAACAGTATTAAAATGTGAAATTTTGCAGTTAAAAGAATTTAATTGAGTAAATCTTATAGCATTTGTTTACTTGTCTTTAAATTCTATTGACAATGAGTTAACACAATACCTAACACCTGTTTTGGTTGGTCCGTCGTTAAATACATGTCCTAAATGGCCATCACAATTAGCGCATAAAATTTCAGTTCGAATCATTCCTAAGGAAACATCTCTCTTTTCTTTTACATTAGATGCCACGGAAGCATCGAAAGCAGGCCAACCGCAAGAACTTTGAAATTTTGAATCTGAAGTAAACAATTCTTGATTACAGTACGCACAAAAATACATACCCTCTTCAAAATGTGTATTGTAAATACCNGAAAAANGACGTTCAGTACCCTTATTAATTAAGACATCATAGGCATCCTTACTTAGTATATTTCTATGTGATTTGTTCATTGTAATGGTGTCTGGATTGGTTAAAGTATTGATTAATTCTAAAGGACCTAGACACATCGATTGATGACAAGATTTACAAGACGTTATAACATTGTCCAAATGTTCAATAGTAGGTATAGAATCAAAACGTTTTGAATGAAATAAAAAGGACTGAGCCATAGAGTTAAAAGCAGGCTTGAAAAATGATGAATCTGTGAAATGAAAATTTGTAAAATCATCAAAATTTAATGCAACGGGAATGCCATTAGCAATACTTTTACGAGACTCTTTTATACCTGAAACCATNTTTTGCATGGCCANAGCCATTTCACTCTTTTCAATTTTTGGCTTGTATACAAGCGTATTCTGCTGACATGAAAAAGCAAAAACAATAATTACAAAAAGTATGCTTAGTACTCTCATTGCTCAATAAGTACGCCTTCGGCAATAAATTCTAATACGTACTTTGGTTCCATAATGTTCAATATTTCTTCTTCAGAATCTCCAGCATCTTCAGCATAATGTCTAAGCATTTCAACAGAAATAGTATCCATTTTGGCATTTCCTTTCACAACAGTTCTCAAACCCTCAACTCCTTCTTTTGGCACAAAAAAACCGTAGTCTTTAAAACGAACCATAAGGGTGTCTTGCTCTGATACTTTTACATCCATCCAACAACCCTTTTTTGCACAGGTTTGGGTAATTTCTCCCTCTAATATAATGTTAGTAATTTCGCCATTTTGGGCTAGGTCGTAAATAGAATTGTAGCTATGATTTGGTTGATCTGAAATTTCTACACCAAAACTAGTGTAGGTTTTAGAATTGCAAGCTACAAGAATGAATATTAAAAGACTAAGAAGTAACTTTTTCATGGGTAACATTTTATTAATTAAAATCTCGTTAAAAAAATTGAATTAAAATTCAGTCTAAATTTAACCAAAAATATTAATACGATAAAATTGTTTTTTTAATGATTTGGGTACATTCCATTAATTGAGCCTCCGTTATAACTAAAGGTGGTGCAAAACGAATAATATCTCCATGTGTAGGCTTGGCTAAAAGACCGTTGTCGCGCAATTTCAAACACACATCCCATGCCTCAATACCATCTTTGGGTTTAATAACAATTGCATTTAACAAGCCCTTTCCTCTTACTATAGATACCATATCACTTTCGATGGCTTCCATCTCGGTTCTAAATATTTCACCAAGTCGGAGTGCATTTTCTGCTAAATTCTCCTCAACAACAACCTCTAAGGCCGCTTTAGCGACCATACAAGCCAAAGGATTTCCACCGAAGGTAGATCCGTGCTCTCCTGGTTTGATGCATAGCATTACCTCATCATCTGCTAACACAGCTGAAACAGGAAAAACACCACCTGAAAGTGCTTTACCTAATATAAGAATATCGGGTCTAGCATCTTCATAATCTGTAGCCAACATTTTTCCTGTACGTGCAATACCTGTTTGAACCTCATCGGCAATAAACAATACGTTGTATTTNGAGCAAAGTTTACGAACNCCTGCTAAGTANCCTTCATCAGGAACNATTACACCNGCTTCTCCTTGAATAGGCTCAACCATAAATGCACATACATTTGGATCTTTTAGTTCTTGTTCTAAACTTGCAAGATCATTGTACGGAATTAAATCATAGCCAGGCATGTAAGGACCAAAACCTTCGTAAGATGATGGATCATCAGAACTAGATATTGCAGCTAGAGTACGTCCCCAAAAATTACCTTTAGCAAAAATAATTCTAGCCTTATTATTCGGAATACCTTTCTTTGTGTACCCCCATTTCCTTGCCAATTTATTTGCGGTTTCACCACCCTCTACTCCGGTATTCATGGGAAGAACTTTATCGTAACCGAAAAGATTGCTTATGAATTTCTCATAATCGCCCAATACATTATTGTGGAAGGCTCTTGAAGTTAAGGTTAATGTTGAGGCTTGTTTGGTTAAAGCCTCAATTATTTTTGGATGNCAGTGACCTTGATTTACAGCTGAATACGCCGATAAAAAATCGAAATATTTCTTTCCATCAACATCCCATACAAATACACCTTCTCCTTTNGATAAAACCACTGGAAGTGGGTGNTAATTATGTGCTCCGTATTTATCTTCTAATGCTATTATTTCTTGTGATGTCATATTTTTACTTTAAATTTTACACAAAAATAATCTATTTTAGTNGCTAGACAAAACCTAAATTACAGAAGGTTACNAAGAAAAATACAAGACCCATAAATAGACNCTTGTTTTCTAAGAATTCAACTACATTAGCATTTTTAAATCCAACGCAATTATGTCCTTTACATCCTTAGGTTTATCTAAAAGTTTACTTNCNATTCTNNAAGCTCAAAAGTTAAACAAAGCATTTNCTATTCAAGAAAAAGCCATNCCTGCNGTATTGGCAAAAAAAGATGTTTTAGGAATTGCCAAAACAGGTTCTGGTAAAACAGNTTCTTATGTATTGCCAATTTTAAATCAATTACAAAGAGCTTCTGTTCCAAAAAACAGNCATGTAGATGTGTTAGTTCTTGTACCCACAAGAGAATTAGCGGTTCAAGTAAAAGAGGTATTTCAGCAATTTAGTGCAGCCTTACCCGAACGNATAAAATGCTTGGCTGTTTNCGGTGGGNTTNCTATAAACCCACAAATGAAAGCGCTNAACAATGTAAATGTATTGGTTGCTACGCCTGGNAGGTTATTANATNTAGTTGATTCAAAAGCTGTACACCTTTCAGAAATTAAAACATTAGTACTAGACGAAGCGGATAAGCTATTGAGCATGGGCTTTAAAGATGAAGTAGATCGCATCTTTAAATTACTTCCTAAAAAGCGTCAGAATTTACTTTTTTCGGCCACTCTAAACGATGATGTAGAAATGATTCATCAATTGGTATTGGTAAATCCTGTTTTAATTAAGATAGAAAATAAACAAGATACATTTGACTTCATAAAACAAAGAGGATACTGGGTNAGNGANGAGAAAAAAGGGCCTCTTTTAAGGTATTTGATCAAAAAAGATGACATGAAGCAGGTTTTAATATTTACAGCNTCAACNTATAAGGCTGATAATGTAGCCGATAAATTGAGGAATAATGGAATTGATGCTTCAGCCATTCACAGTAAAAAATCTCAAACAGCTCGACTTAATGCATTGGCTAGATTTAAATCAGGTTCACTTAAAGTTTTGGTAGCCACAGATTTATTGGCACGTGGTATAGATATAGAATTTCTNCCCTTTGTTGTNAATTATGAGNTACCCCGCTCACCAAAAGATTACCTACACCGAATTGGTAGAACAGGTAGAGCTGAAAACCCAGGNGAAGCAATTTCTTTAATCACNCCNGANGANGAGCATCACTTTAAAGTNATCCAAAAGAAAATGAAAAAATGGGTAGATATGGTNNATAGTGATCACTTTGACCTAAAAGGTAAGTAAACAAAAAACTTTATTCTCGAATTCTTTCGAAGCTAATGCCCAACGTTTTTTCGTAGTCCATTAATTTTTTGCGTTCAAATGCAGTTACAAAAGCCATGGAAACTCCTTCCCTACCTGCCCGAGCGGTTCTACCAGATCTATGGGT
>NYWQ01000002.1 GCA_002685115.1 Flavobacteriales bacterium
ACCAATTTATAGAGTCCTACCATGCTTGGCAAAGGGTGTCTGTATTTCAGTTTGGTCCTGCGGCAGAGTTTAGTGCTTTATTGCGTGAAAATTGCAATACGTTCCCTGCAAATCCAATTCTTATAGAAGCTAATATTTCGTTGGAAAATTATTCTTTAGATCTTCCATCAAATTATGAAGCTAAAGGTTTTTCTGCGCTAGATTATTTATTTTTTCATGCCCATAAAAATGAGCTACTTATTGAGCTATCAAACCCGTTAAGACTTGCTTACGCTAAGGATTGTGTTGATGATATGCGCTCCAGAATTAGTGGCGTTGTAACGTCATGGGATTCTTACAGAACAACCTTTTTAGCTGCCGAAGGAAATGATCGAAACAGTTCGTTGAGCTTGCTTTTTAATCAGTTTTTATTTGACTACGAACAAATTAAAAGAAACAAGCTAGCTTTACCCTCAGGCTTTGCCACTCAGTACGGCATTCCACTAGATGCTGACACTGCTTTAGTAGAGGGCCTATACAGTAAGCAATCTTTCGCTCTAATTGCCACTAACTTGCAGGCTCTTCAAAATATTTATCTAGGTATAGGAGAGGATGGAATCGATGGAGTTGGTATGTATGAAAAGTTAAAAGAATACAACGCGCAATCTACTGTAGTAGAGGGAGATTTGGCTGAAGCTATACAGGATCAATTTGAAGTTTGTAAAACACTTATTGCTGGTTTTAGTAATGATTTACCTTTTGAAATTCAATCAAATATAGCTCAAATTCAATTGGTGTCTAATGAGTTCCAAAAGATGGTTCCTATGCTAAAAAATGACATGAGATCCTACCTTTCAGTAACGGTAACCTTAACAGATTCCGATGGGGATTAATAGCTTGCAAAACTATCTTTCTGATACTTTTAAATTTTTCACAAGCCAAACGAGTATTGCACCCTTAGTTATCTTTCGAATCATTTTTGGTTTGATGATGTTTCTAGGCACTCTAAGGTTTTGGTGTAATGGTTGGATAGATACGCTCTATGTTAAGCCTATTCATTTTTTTAATTACTACGGTTTTGAGTGGGTAAAACCTTTGAGTGAGTTGGGCATGTATATGGTATTTTTGCTCTTACTTGTAGCTTCTTTAGGTATTGCTTTAGGTTTTTTTTACCGTTTGGCTAGCCTACTTTATTTTTTGCTTTTTACTTATGTGGAACTCATTGACATCACTAATTACCTCAATCATTATTATTTTATAAGTCTCATTGCTTTTTTACTTTGTATTCTTCCAGCCNATCGATCTTTTTCAATAGATGCAAGNCGCAATCCGTCNNTACAATTACAAACAATACCNAAAATATACATCCTTATNTTAAAGTTTCAAATTGGTGTNGTTTATTTTTTTGCTGGTATTGCTAAAATTAATTACGATTGGTTGTTTCAAGCAATGCCNATGAGTATATGGTTGCAAGCAAAGGCACATTGGCCACTAATAGGGAGTTTATTCACTGAGAAATGGGTTGCTTATTCGGCGAGTTGGATGGCATGTGTCTTTGATCTTTTCGTTGTTTTTTGTTTGCTTTCGAAACGTTTTAGAGCTCCTGCTTATTTTATATTAGTTGTTTTTCATGTGATAACTGGAATTATGTTTTCAATTGGAATGTTTCCTTGGATTATGATTCTGGTCACGTTACTATTTTTCCCCCCTGAGTTTCATCAAAATATTATTAATTTAATTCAGTCTAAATTAAAGATTAAAAAAGCACCTCAGATTATCGTTAATTCTCTACTTTTGCATGGAAGTAAAAAAAAGGTGCTACTTTCTTTTTTTCTACTCTATGTGAGTTTTCAAATTTTGTTTCCCTTTCGTTATCTATGTTATCCCGAAAAATTATTTTGGACAGAGCAGGGATATAGATTTAGTTGGCGAGTGATGTTAATAGAAAAGGCAGGCTCTGCTACTTTTTTTGTAACAGACTCTANTACAGGTAAAAGGGGAGAAGTTGATAATAGTCAGTTTTTAACACCAACACAAGAAAAAATGATGGCAACACAGCCAGATTTAATTTTGCAATATGCACACATTATTAGCCAAGAAGTTGAGTCTAGAGGCTTGATCAATCCTTTCATTAATGCAGAGGTATATGTTACTTTAAATGGATCAAAATCTAAGTTGTTTATAGATCCAAAAGTTAATTTGGTTGAGCTTAAAGACGGTTGGCAACCTAAAAATTGGATTTTAGATTTTTAAAATGTCGAAATATACTTCCGTACTTATTTTTTCTATTTTTCTGTGTTTTTACTGCACATGCCCAGTTTATTTTATCGGGCGCTGTTGTAGATGCTTCTTCTGATGATCCAATTCCATTTGCTCATATTCAAATTAAAGATTCAATTGNTGTTGTTAGTGATTTGAATGGGGCGTTTGTGTTCGAAAACTTAAAGCAAGGTAAATATGCGCTAGAAGTTTCTTTTGTAGGGTACAAGTCTTTCAAGAAAAATATAAAAGTCAACAAAGAAGAATCGTCGATTAAAGTTATTCTTGAACCTGATGCGGCTAGTTTAGCTCAGGTGGACTTGTTAAGTCGTCGAATTTTGCAAACCAATATTACCCGTTTAAGAGCTGTCGAAGGAACTGCCATCTATGCCTCAAAGAAAAACGAGGTTATATTAATGGACAAATCTATGGCCAACAAAGCCACCAATAATTCTCGTCAGGTTTATTCCAAAGTTCCTGGTTTAAATATTTGGGAAAGTGATGGTTTGGGTTTGCAGTTAGAAATTGGAGCCAGAGGTTTAAGCCCTCACAGAACTTCCAATTTCAATACCCGTCAAAATGGATATGATATTAGTGCAGATGCTTTGGGTTATCCAGAATCGTATTACACTCCACCATCAGAAGCNATAGAGAAAATTCAAATTGTTAGAGGAGCTGCTTCTCTTCAATATGGAACTCAATTTGGAGGACTCTTAAATTTTGTATTGAAAAAAGGTTCAGAAAAACCCTTGGAAATTATAGCTAGACAATCCTTAGGTTCTTTTAATTTACAAAATTCTTTCCTCAGCATTGGAGGTACAAAAGGCAANTGGAATTACTACAGCTTTTACCAAGTTAAGAGTAGAGATGGTTGGCGCCCAAACTCAAATACTGAAGCTCAAACATTTTTTGTTTCAACTCAGTATACGGCAAATTCAAACTTAAAATTAGGTATTGAGTTTACGCACATGGATTACTTGTCTCAGCAGCCTGGTGGTCTAGATGATTCTAATTTTTTAACGAATCCAGATACTTCTTTTCGTTCCAGAAATTGGTTTCAAGTAGACTGGAACATCGCTGCTTTTACCCTTGATTATTCCTTTAATGAACGAACAACGCTTAATTCTAGAACGTTTGGTTTATGGGCGAGTAAAGATGCTTTAGGAATTTTAGATACCCAATATGTGCCGGACTCTGTTATTATGTCTGNTAAGCCCAATAGAAATCTAATTCTTTCTTCTTTTAGAAACTTGGGTAATGAAACGCGCTTGGTACACCGCTACCTTATTGGAGAAAGTCAATCTGCTTTACTACTTGGCGTTCGATTGTACAGAGGNNTTACACAAAAAGAACAAGGAAATGCAGANGGGAGTGCTAAGCCAAACTTTAGTTTTCAGGATAAATTCGATGATTTTGGTTCATTTTTTGAATTCCCAAGTTTAAACAANTCTTTTTTTGCAGAAAACTTTATTNGAGTAAACGATTGTTTTTCCATTACACCGGGCTTTAGATACGACCATATTAGAACCGAGTCAGACGGCTATTTCCATGCTTTTGTAAACGACAGCTTGCAATTTACACCGAATTCAAAATTATTGAGTAGAGGTGTGTTTCTGGCCGGTTTAGGCGCCAGTTACCATTGTTTTGTCGGTGGAGAGTTGTATGCAAACTTTGCTCAAAATTACCGTGCAATCAATTTTAATGACATGCAGGTAATCAATTCAAATATTGTTATTGATCCAGCTTTAGAGGATGAAAAAGGCTTTAATATTGATTTAGGCTTAAGAGGTATGGTTTGGGAAGCTGTTGANTTNGATTTGAGTNTCTTCTTTTTAAATTATACGAATCGAATTGGTTATTTACAAAANTATTATACACCAGAAGATNCACCAGNNGATNNANNTACNTTACACATCTTATCGTTTAAGTACCAATATAGGTGATTCAAGAACAATGGGNTTCGAGTCTTATATTGGTTGGGATGTTTTAAAATCCTTTACCGATCTACATCATAAAAGTTTGAATCTTTTTGTGAACACATCTTACCAAAAAGGGACCTATATTAAAAGTGAAGAAAAACAACTGATTGGCAATGCTGTTGAACTCAATCCTAATTTAAATTTAAAAGTGGGTGTCCAGTATGGTTACAAAGAATTTACAAGCTCATTACTACTAAGTCATACAAGTAGTCAATTCGCAGATGCACAAAATACCATAACACCAACTCCTAATGCGCTGTTTGGCGAAATCCCTGCATATACAGTNCTAGATTTGTCTACCAAGTATCAAACAAAAATGTTGAGTTTTGAAGCTGGANTGAACAATCTACTTAATCAGTCTTATTTTACACGA
Organism: Flavobacteriales bacterium; assembly: GCA_002685115.1. GTDB lineage: Bacteria > Bacteroidota > Bacteroidia > Flavobacteriales > UBA7430 > UBA6772. The sequence continues at coordinate 4,591 of NYWQ01000002.1, forward strand.
AGAGCTTCTGGTTATCCTGGTCCTGGTATTATTCCTTCAGATAAAAGGAATTATTACTTAAGCATTCAAGTTAAAATATAACTTATCTCCTTAGATTCTTATATTTTATCACGCTTGGTTGTGTTTTTTTTGATCTAAATAGTCCAATCTAAAATCAAGATTAAATTTAAAATAAAATATGTATTTTTGGCTTCAATTAAGTGTCAGTCTACCTAGGTGGTTTTACAAAAGCGAAGTACAGTTTAAATTAGTTTGTTTTTAGGTTCGATCCTAAAGCGCTCGATGCTCTTACTTGCTCTGTTTAGCACTAAAATGTGTTTTACCATTTTAAAATTGCAATAGCAACCTTGCTTTAATTGGTGCTGATGTTTTAACTTTGTTGAAATTAATAGAACATAATATTTTTTTATGAGTAAGTATAGTGAATACCTAAATGAGATTGAAGAACGTAAAGGCCAAGGACTTCATCCAAAGCCTATCGAAGGTGCTGAATTGCTGAAAGAAATCATTGCNCAGGTAAAGGATNTTAACCATCAANATAGATCAGAATCACTCAATTATTTTATTTACAATGTTTTGCCAGGCACAACAAGTGCAGCAGCGGTAAAAGCAGATTTCTTAAAACAAATCATTCTTGGAGATTCGGTTGTTGAAGAGATTTCTTCTACTTACGCTTTTGAACTCTTGTCTCACATGAAAGGTGGCCCGTCTATAAAAGTGTTATTAGATTTACTATTTGGTTCTGACCAAGCTATAGCTCTTGAGTCTTCGAAAGTTTTAAAAACACAGGTTTTCCTTTACGAGTCTGATCTAGAAAGATTAGAAAAAGCATTTAAAGAGGGGAGTGCAATCGCAAAAGACCTCCTGGAGAGTTATGCGAANGCAGAATTCTTTACCAAATTGCCTGAGCTGCCAGAAACCATTGANCTNGTNACATTTGTAGCTGGTATAGGAGACATNTCTACGGATTTACTNTCTCCTGGAGGNGATGCTCANTCTCGTGCAGACAGAGAGNTNCATGGCCAGTGTATGTTTGAGCACAACAAANACCAACAAAAAGCATTAATGGCCTTGCAAGAAAAACATCCTGACAAAAGGATTATGCTAACTGCAGAAAAAGGAACCATGGGTGTGGGCTCTTCGAGAATGTCTGGCGTTAACAATGTCGCTCTTTGGATAGGAAACCAAGCAAGTCCTTACATCCCATTTATAAACATTGCGCCCGTAGTCGCTGGTACAAACGGTATCTCGCCTATATTTCTTACAACCGTTGGTGTAACCGGTGGTATCGGTTTAGATCTAAAAAACTGGGTAAAAAAACACGACGCTCAAGGAAATCTTGTAGTTGATGAAGATGGAGAACCGGTTCTAGAGCAATCCTACTCCATAGACACAGGTACTGTACTTACCATTAATACCAAAACCAAGAAGCTTTACAGTGGAGCCAAAGAACTNATGGATGTTTCTTCAGCTTTTACACCTCANAAAATAGAATTTATGAAGGCCGGTGGGTCTTACGCTATTGTATTTGGTAAAAAACTTCAAACCTTTGCTGCCAAAACTATAAATATAAAAGTACCCACTGTATTTGCCGCTTCAAAAGAAATCTCNATNGANGGTCAGGGNCTTACNGCTGTAGAGAAAATATTTAATAAAAATNCNGTTGGAACCTCAGGTGCAACATTGCANGCAGGTTCTTATGTTCGNGTAGAAGTTAATATTGTTGGTTCTCAAGATACCACAGGATTAATGACCTCTCAGGAATTGGAAATGATGGCNGCAACCGTAATTTCTCCTATCGTAGATGGTGGCTACCAATCAGGTTGCCATACGGCTTCTGTTTGGGATCTAAAATCTCAGGAGAATATCCCGAAGTTAATGAAATCCATGAATGATTTCGGACTAATAACAGCACGTGATCCGG
>NYWQ01000030.1 GCA_002685115.1 Flavobacteriales bacterium
TCTGCTTTGAATACAGGGTCAAATATGACTGTAATGTTAACCACAGCTCTCCTTAATTCATTAAATATAACAGATGAAGATGCTTACTTGGTAGCCTTAACGGAGTCAGATTTGGTTGTTGGTGTTAGAGCTGTTTTCGGAGTTAGTCAAGTTGCTATTGCTATATATGGAGATGATTCAACCACTGATGAAATAGATGGAGCTTCCTCAAATGAAACTTTAAGTTTTCAACTGGTAAATGGAACCGATTTATATAATGTTGCTATGCCTTTAGTGGTAAATTATGTTGGAAATGGTCTTGTTATTCAAACTGATTCTGGAGTTTTATCATTAGTAGAATGTGGTACTTCTCCTGTTTTAGGTTGTATGGATGCTACTGCAGACAATTACAATATGGACGCCACAGAAGATGATGGCTCTTGTACTTATACTGTGTTAGGTTGTACGGACGCTACTGCAGACAATTACACTATGGATGCCACTGAAGATGATGGCTCCTGTATTTATACTGTTTTAGGTTGTATGGATGCTACTGCAGACAATTACAACATGGACGCCACTGAAGATGATGGTTCTTGTACTTATTCTGTTTTTGGTTGTACCAATGAATTGTATTTTGAGTACAATCCTGAGGCCAACCAAGATAATGGGTCTTGTATTACATTAATAGTTCCCGGTTGTTTAGACATATTTGCTTTCAATTATAATCCGAATGCTAATTTTGATGATGGAAGTTGTGAGGCTGCTGTATATGGATGTACAGACGATAATTATATTCAATTTGATGCCTCAGCTAATGTAAATAACGGTTCATGTATAACATTAATAATATCGGGTTGTACAGACCTATTCGCATTTAACTACAATGCAAATGCCAATTTAGATGATGGCTCTTGTGTGTCTTCAATTTTTGGATGTACTAATGAAGTAGCTTTCAACTTTAATCAACAAGCTAATACAGATGACGGTTCTTGTATAGTAGTTGTAGAAGGTTGTACAGATAATGCCGCCTTTAATTACAATCCAAATGCGAATACTGACAATGGTTCTTGTATAGTAGTTGTAGAAGGTTGTACAAATCCAATTGCTTTTAATTACAATTCATTAGCAAATGTAAACGACGGATCTTGTATAGCAATCTCTGTAGGTTGTACAGATTTGAATTCATTTAATTACAACCCGAATGCCAATACAGATAATGGAACGTGTATTGATGTAGTGCAAGGTTGTACAGATGAATTTGCCTTAAATTACAATCCGAACGCAAATACAGATGATGCTTCTTGTATTCAAATAATATTTGGTTGTACAGATCAATCTGCATTTAATTACAATCCAAATGCCAATACAGATAATGGTTCTTGTATTGCTGAGGTAGAAGGTTGTACCAATCCTGCTGCATTCAATTACAGTTCAGCAGCAAATGTAAATGATGGTTCTTGTGAGTCTTTTGTTTACGGTTGTATTGATGCATCTGCATATAACTTTAATCCGAATGCCAATACATCGAACAACTCTTGTATTGCTAAAATTGAAGGTTGTACTAATCCTGCTGCATTTAACTTTAACGCATTAGCTAATGTAAACGATGGTTCTTGTGTTGCTAGAATTCCAGGTTGTACCAACCCACTTGCATTAAATTATTTCTCATTAGCAAATGATGACAATGGCTCTTGTATTTTAGCAATTGAAGGTTGTACTAATCCTGCTGCATTCAATTACAATTCAGCAGCAAATGTAAATGACGGTTCTTGTATCGCATCTATAGTAGGATGTACCAATCCACTGGCTATTAATTACTTCCCATTAGCAAATATAGATGCAGATAATTGTATCCTTCCAGTTTATGGATGCGCCAATCCTTTAGCTTTTAATTACAACGCGGCTGTTAACGTAAATGACGGTACATGTATTGCTGTAATCGAAGGTTGTTTAGATGAAACGGCCCTAAATTACAATCCAATAGCCAACACAGAAAGTGGGAATTGTATCGAGATTGTATACGGATGTGCCAATCCATTAGCCTTTAACTACAGTGAAGATGCCAATGTAAACGATGGCTCATGTACTGCAGTTATCGAAGGATGTATGGATGAAAGTGCTTTAAATTACAATCCACTAGCGAATACAGACAATGATGATTGTATAGAGATTGTATACGGATGTGCGAATCCACTTGCTTTTAATTATGATGCAGATGTTAATGTGAACGATGGTACTTGTCTTGCTGTAATTTCAGGATGTATGGATGAAAGTGCTCTAAATTACAATCCACTAGCGAATACAGAAAACAATCAATGTACATTTGAATTGTTAGGTTGTACCAACCCAATAGCATTTAATTACAATCCAGATGCCAACTCTCCAGATGGCTCTTGTATAGCTTTCATAAATGGTTGTACAGATCCAATTGCTCCAAATTACAATGCTGCAGCAAATACAGACGACGGTTCTTGTCAAGAACTAGTATATGGTTGTACATGGAATTACTCTTTTGTAACTAATTTTAATCCACTGGCTACAGTTCATCAACTAAGTGATGCTGATGGCTCTGATCCATGTGAATATAATTTTGGTAGAAGAAGTATGGCTGTGTCAGTATGTTTAGACTCACTTGCTACAAACTACGACATTAGTCAAGATCCAACTGTCAATCCAGGAATTCAATTCTTGTTTGACAATGGAAGTTTTATTGAGGATTCAACATCTTGTGAATATCCTGTTGTAGTTGAGGGTTGTACAGATATTAATTCCTTTAATTACAGTTCAGATGCCAACTCAGATGATGGTTCTTGTATAGCATTTGTTTACGGTTGTACAGACGCTACCGCCTTCAACTACAATTCATCAGCTAACACTGAGTTTGACCCTTCTAATTGTGAAGCTGTCGTGTTAGGTTGTATAGATGCAAACGCTTTTAATTACAACGGAGATGCCAATACAGACAATGGCTCTTGTGTTGCTGTAGTTGAAGGTTGTACAGACGCATTGTATACAGAGTACAATGCTTTAGCAAATACGGATAATGGCTCTTGTGTTACTTTAATTGTAGAAGGATGTATTGATATAAATGCCTTTAACTACAATTCATTAGCAAATACTGACGACGACTCCTGTATCGATGTAGTAGAAGGTTGTACAGATTCTACTGCTTTCAACTACAATTCCTCTGCAAATACCGATGATGGTTCGTGTGAAGCAGTTGTGTCAGGCTGTACCAATATTAGTTACGTTGAATACGATTCAAGTGCAAATACTGATGATGGGTCTTGTACTACTTTAATTGTAGAAGGTTGTATGGATTCATTGTATTTAGAATACAGTGAATTGGTTAATGTTTCAGATTCTACTCAATGTATTACATTGAGAGTAGTGGGCTGTACAGATGTAAATTATACTGAATACAATGCTTCAGCAAATGTATCCGATTCAACACTCTGTGTTACCTTATTAATTCAAGGTTGTACTGACAGTACAGCTTTAAATTACAATGCTGCTGCTACCGATGATGATAGTTCTTGTATTGCGGTTGTATCAGGATGTACTGATGTTAGTGCAGATAATTACAACGCAGCTGCGAATACAGACGACAATTCTTGTGAGTTCTCAGTAGTTGGTTGTATGGACGTTAATTACCAAGAATATGCAGATTCGGCTAACGTGAGTGATGCAACATTATGTGTAACGCTAATTGTATATGGTTGTACAGACTCGTTAGCTATAAATTACAATGCTGCTGCAACAAATGACAACGGTAGTTGTATTGCTGAAGTAGAAGGTTGTATGGATGCGACTGCTGATAATTATGATGCAACTGCGAATTCTGATGATGCGAGTTGTATTTACAGTGGTTGTACAGACGCTACCGCATTAAATTTCAATTCTAATGCTACTCAAGATGATGGTTCTTGTATAGCTATAGCAGAAGGGTGTACAGATTCAACTGCATTCAATTTTAACAGTTCAGCAAATTCTGATGATGGTTCTTGTGAGGATGTAGTTTTAGGATGTACAGATACTAACGCTTTTAACTACAATTCTAGCTCTAATACAGATAACGGTTCTTGTATAGCGGTTGTAGAAGGTTGTACGATTTCAATAGCCTTTAATTACGATTCATTAGCTAACACCGATGACAATTCTTGTGAAGCAGTTGTAGAAGGATGTACAGATTCCTTGGCCTTTAATTACAATGATTTGGCTAATACTAACGATGGTTCATGTATTGAAGTTCTNCAGGGATGTACAGATTCTTTGGCGTTTAATTACAATAGCTTAGCCAATACAGAAGATAATTCGTGTGAGACAGTTTCGGAAGGTTGTACAGATACTTTAGCCTTCAATTTTAATGAACTGGCTAATACAAATGATAATTCTTGTATTGCTTTAGAATTAGGTTGTACAGATGCTTCTGCATTTAATTACGATTCATTAGCTAACACCGATGACAATTCTTGTGAAGCAGTTGTAGTTGGATGTACCGATTTTTTAGCCTTTAATTTCAATGAATTGGCAAATACAGACAACGATTTTTGTATATCAGTTGCGTTAGGATGTTTAGATACTTTAGCATTTAATTATGATTCTGATGCAAATACATCTGATAATTCTTGTATCCCTGTTTTGGAAGGTTGTATGGATTCTTTAGCTTTCAATTACAACGAACAAGCAAATACAAGTGATAGTTCGTGTGTTCCAGTTTCATTGGGTTGTACAGATTCTATAGCATGTAATTACAGTAGTTTATCCAATACTTCAGATGGTTCTTGTGAGTATGCTGAAACTAATTACGACTGTGAGGGTGAATGTTTATCGGATGCTGATTCAGATGGAATTTGTGATGAAGATGAAATCGAAGGATGTATTCAACCATCAGCTTGTAACTTTGACTCTTTAGCAACCGATGATAATAATTCTTGTACTTATCCTGATGTGAATTATGATTGTAATGGTGTTTGTTTATCTGATGTTGATTCAGATGGTGTATGTGACTCCGACGAAACACTCGGTTGTACAGACGCTCTTTACCTAGAGTTTGACGTTTCTGCTACAGAAGATAACGGTTCTTGTACCACTTTAATTGTTGAAGGTTGTACGGATCAATTATATATTGAATACAATTCAGATGCTAATTCTGATGATGGTTCTTGTGCTACTTTAATTGTTGAAGGTTGTACCGATGCATCAGCATTTAACTTTAACGAACTGGCCAATACAGATGATGGTTCTTGTATAGCAGTAATAGAAGGTTGTACCGATGCATCAGCATTTAACTTTAACGAACTAGCCAATACAGATGATGGTTCTTGTATAGCAGTAATAGAAGGTTGTACTGATGCATCAGCATTTAACTTTAATGAACTAGCCAATACAGATGATGGTTCTTGTATAGCAGTAATAGAAGGTTGTACCGATGCTACTGCTTGTAACTATAATGAAGCTGCCAATACAAATGATGGCTCATGTTATAACTTAACTGTAGCCATTGATACTTCATCACTTACCTCAGTTTTAACGGCGATTGTTTCACCAGTAGATTCGGTTGTTTCATTCAGTTGGTTGTACAATGGAGCTGAAGTTGGAACAGCATCAACATATACTGCTTTAGAGAATGGCGTTTACACTCTTGAAGTTTCTAATGCTACATGTGATGCTTCTGCTTCTTTTGAGATTCTATACGTAAGTGTGGAAGAATTAGAGTCTATTCTTGTTAATCTTTATCCAAATCCAGTTATGGATGTGTTGCATATAGATTTAGACACAGAGCTATTCCAGATAGAGTTACAGATTGTAAATACTATAGGTGCGCAAATTATGACACAGACAATTGATAAGAATACAGTCGGTAGTACAATTCAAATTCAAGTAAGTGACTTACCTAAAGGAATGTACATGCTTAGAGTAAATTCTAACAATAACTCTCGATCTATCCCTTGGATAAAGATGTAATTAAAACAGTACATACATAAATAAAAAAGAGCCTTATGAGGCTCTTTTTTATTTTTTGATATTGTCAAATACATATGGTATAAACTTTGTAGTTTTGAGCATTGAGTTAAATGAGTATATTTGTTGAAACCCATTTTTTATGAAAAGTTTTGTCTTAAGTTTTTGTTTTTTGTCTTCCTTTTTTGTGACAGCTCAAGGGTTAGATTGGCCAGTTATTATTCCGAGTACAGGAGATGATCACACAATACTTTTTACTTTAGCTCAACAGATTACTTTAAATGATACTCCTATTGAGGATGGTGTACTTATTGGTGCATTTTATTTGGATGACGATGGAGCTTTGGTTTGTGGTGGATTGGGANATTATAATTCTTCTTCAAACTTTACTATTGCAGCTGTGGGTGATGATTCCTCTACAGAGATTAAGGACGGTTTTGAGGTAAATGATTTTTTTGATTTTTACATTCAAATTAATGGTATAGATTATTCTCTTCTTGCAGATTACAATTTAGAAGGATTGTTCACTGACACCTATGTCTCTGATGGGTTTTCCAAGATAACCAGTTTAACAATAGTTGAGGTATCAGAAGCTCTTGAAGGCTGTACAGACCCGCTTTATCTTGAGTACAATCCATTAGCAAGTGCTGACACAGATCCATCTTCTTGTCTTACTGAAATAATTCTTGGTTGTACTTCTGAGAGTGCTTTTAATTTTAATCCAATAGCAAACGAAGATGATGGCTCTTGTGAGACTGTTGTATTAGGTTGTACTGATGATACTTTTTTAGAATTCAGTATCGAAGCTAATACCGATACAGATCCAACTTCTTGTCTTACTGAAATAATTCTTGGTTGTACTTCTGAGAGTGCTTTCAATTTTAATCCAGCTGCAAACCTAGATGACGGTTCTTGTATTGAAGAGACTTTAGGTTGTACAAATTCAGCTTATGCAGAATTTAATCCAGCAGCAACTAATGATACAGATCCAAGCTCTTGTATTACAGAAGCTACTTTTGGATGTACAGTAGAAAGTGCACTTAATTTTGATCCAACTGCAAATNTGAATGATGGCTCTTGTGTCTTGGCTGTTGAAGGCTGTTTAAACGATGCATTCGTGGAATTCAATCCATCTGCTACAGTTGATGATGGTTCGTGTCTAATTGTTGTAATTGTGGGTTGTACTGACCCTGATTACGTTGAGTACTTTGAACCGGCAAATACAGACAATGGAACATGTAGTGTTTTTGTTAATGGTGGTTGTACTGATCCTAATTACCTTCAATACAACCCAGCTGCTAATAACGATGATGGAAGCTGTTTAGATTTAACTGTGGAGGGATGTATCGATGAGAATTACCTTGAATACAACCCAGAAGCAAATTTAGACGATGGCTCTTGTGCGTCTATATCCTTTAGTGGTTGTACTGATGTTTTGGCAGACAACTATAATTTACTAGCCAATTTAGATGATGGCTCTTGTGATTATTTGGGTTGTACTGATCCGCTAGCCTTTAACTATGATGAAATAGCTACAATAGATAATGNCTCTTGTGAATCGGTTTTGTTAGGATGCACAAACCCGGAATATTTGGAGTACAATCCAGAAGCAAATACAAACGATAATTCGTGCTTAAATATAATTGTTTTGGGATGTACCGATCTGCTGGCTTTTAATTATTCCGTACTAGCCAATGTTGATGATGGCTCTTGTATTGAAAATATTGGTGGATGTATGGATACTCTTTACGAAAGTTACAATCCCTTAGCTACATTTGATGATGGCAGTTGTTTGGAATTAATCATAGAAGGTTGTACAGATTCTACGGCATTTAATTACAATGGCTTAGCTGTTTTAGATGACGGTTCATGTACCTATAATTTACTCTATGTTACCTATGAAAATATAGGTGTAGCAACTTTTGAGTTTGATGTAGATTTACTAGAATTACTTGATTTCACTCTGCTTTGGAACATTGGCGACATATTTTACAGTAATGCAGAGAGTTTTATTTATTCGTTTGANTCCAATGGAACTTATACAGTTAGCCTTACGGCAACTAATGGAAGTCTCACAATATTTGATGAATTTACTATCGTTATAGACATACCTGGTTTAACACTTGATGAAGTAACTGATCAGTTGCTAAGTACTGAATATATTGATTTATTAGGAAGAAGAGTTATACATCCATTAAGAGGTCATGTTTATATTCGATTTGACAACTATGAAAGTGGAACTATCATAAGGAGTAAAGAGCGCTACTAAGAAAATAAATTAACGCCTTAGGGCGTTTTATGTTTTAAAAATACCATGCTTACGATCTAATTATTGGAGAAGTAACCTAGTAATCACCTAATTTTTCTTATCAATTAGAGGCAAAGAAAAAGCACCACTTTTTAAAGTGGTGCTTTGGAGCTGACGATCGGACTCGAACCGACGACCTCATCCCTACCAAGGATGTGCTCTACCAACTGAGCTACGTTAGCAATNNTTCAACAAAAATAGTTAATTCGAATGAATTCAAAACTTTTGTTGGAACTTTATGAAATTATTTTTAGAACTTTATTATTTACTCTATCTGCCAGAAGATACATTACTGGTACAATTATTAAGGTTAAGAATGTAGCAAAGGTTAACCCAAAAATAACAGTCCAAGCCATTGGACCCCAAAAAGTAGCATTGTCTCCTCCAAAGAAAATTTGTGCATCTAATTCGGTCAGTAATGTATAGAAATTAATATTCATTCCTGTAGCCATTGGTAAGAGACCTAAAATAGTTGTAATTGCTGTAAGCAAAACAGGTCTTAAACGTTTTTGTCCACCTTCTTCAATACATTTCATAGCTAGATGAGTTTCAAGTGGTGTGTCTTGTTCAAGTTGCAACTCTTTTCGTTTTCGAGCTTTCAAAAGATCAATATAATCAATGAGCACAATTGCATTGTTTACAACAATACCTGCTAAAGAAACGATTCCGATTCCAGTCATTATAATAACAAAATCCATGTTAAATAATGCCAACCCAAAAAACACTCCAATGGTACTAAATACTACGGTTAAAATAATTATAATTGGTTTTATTGCTGAGTTAAATTGACTTACAAGAATTAAAGTAATTAATGCGATTGCAATAAGTAAAGCCTTAGATAAGAATGCTGTTGTTTGTTCTTGTTCTTGTTGTTTTCCTGTAAACTGTAACTCATATCCAGGAGGGAGTTCTTTATCTGCTAATAACTGCTTTAATTGATCGTTAATTAAGTTTTCATTATAGCCTTCCAATATATTAGAGAAAATAGTTACTTGACGTTTCATGTCTTTCCTATTTACCGATCCAAAAGTATTGTTGTAAGAATAATTCGCAATTGTAGCTATTGGAATTTGTTTAATTTGACCATTAGATTGAGATCTAAAGGTGATTCTTTGATTCATTAAGGCTGGAACACTAAAACGGTATGAATCGTCTAAGCGTAAAATGATTGGATATTCATCTTCTCCATCCTTGAATTTAGAGATTTCTTTTCCAAACAAAGCTGTTCGTATGGTACTTGCAACTTGAGCTGTAGAAACGCCTAATCTTCTTGCTTGATCTCGGTCTATAGTTACGAGCAATTCTGGTTTGCTTAACTCCAAGTCTACTTTAAGTTTTTCTATACCCTCAATAGCGGCATCTTCAATACTACTTTTAATCTCATCCGAAATTGTCAATAGTTTCTCAAAATCTTCTCCTCTAATTTCTATGTTTATGGGTTTACCCATGGGAGGGCCATCTCTATTTTTATCGACACTAATATCTACACCTGGAATTTTTAATAAATCTGAGCTAATCATTTTCATGATTTCTCCTGTACTTATTCCTTTTCTGTACTCATACTCTTTAAAGTTGATGGTTATTCTAGCCTTGTTAGGTGTTATTCCTTTTCCTCCACCTATTTCATTTGGATCTGTCGTTCCAGCACCAACATTTGTCATAACAGATGAAACAGCTTCATTGTAAGGTGTCAGTATGGCGAATATTTCATTTTCTACTTGTTTGGCAATTGAATCTGTAACTGAGATGTCACTTCCTATAGGGAGTTCTACAAATACATTTACGTATTTGGGCTCATTTACAGGAAACATCTCCACTCTTGGAGATTTAAAGATGAAAAATACAATAGATGAAATTAATAAAACAGCAGTAAAGCCTAAAAGTAGTAGTGGTTTGTAACCGTTAAGTGCCCACTTTAGTAGATTTGCATAAAATTGTTCAAATCGTACAAGCAAACTGTCTTGAAACCAATATGAAATTGGGCTTAAAACAAAACTATTAAGTAGCGTAAGTAGGGCAAATGTAAGTAGTAGGGAACCCATAAATATGTTGCCTGAGATATAGAATAATGCAGCAATAATTAAAAGTACAGTAGTGATTTTAGCTACTTTACTAAAATTAACTTTGTCGCGGTTGTCTTTTAGTATAAAAGTGGATGCTACAACTGGGTTAATAACCAAAGCTACAAAAAGGGAAGAGCCCAAAACAATAATTAATGTTGTGGGAATGTAGCCCATAAATTCCCCCATCATATCATCCCAAAATAATAACGGAAAAAAAGCAGCTAGAGTAGTAGCGGTAGAAGAGATAATTGGTACGGCAATCTCTCCAACACCTTTTTTAGCAGCTTCTAATTTGCTCAAGCCCTCTTCATTGTACAAACGGTGAATGTTTTCAATTACTACAATAGCATTGTCAACCAACATTCCTAGGGCAAGTATGAGTGCAAAAAGAACAATCATATTCATGGTAGTACCCATGGCGCCCAAAATGACAAAACTAATAAACATAGACAATGGAATTGCCAAACCAACAAAAATCGCATTTCTTAACCCTAAGAAAAATAGCAATACTAAAATGACTAATATTACGCCGAAAATAATGCTGTTTTCAAGATTTTCTAATTGCTTACGTGTTTGTTCAGACTGATCATTCGTAATTGAAATTTCAAGAGTACTTGGAATGATTTGAGAAGCCTTAGCCGTCTCTAATAGCTGCATTATTTGGTCGGTAGCTTCTAATAAGTTTTCGCCACTCTTTTTTACTATGTTTAAGGATACTACTGGTTTTTTGTTTAATCGAGCATAACTTTTTCGTTCTTCGTAGCCGTCTATAACCTCAGCAATGTCTTTTAGATAAACAACATTTCCCTGCTCACTTTTAACGATAATGTTTTCAATTTCCGATGCTTTTTTGAATTCAGCATCTGTTCTTACCGATCGTCTAGATTTCCCGAGCAAAATATCTCCTCCAGCAATAGAGACGTTCTCTAGATTGATAGCATCTTCAATGTCTCTTAAACTAATCTCATTACTCTCCATTTTATGGAGGTCTGTTTTAATGGTGATTTCTCTGTTTAAAAGACCTGTTATTTCAACTTTAGAAATTTCGGTGAGCGATTCTATTTGATCTTGCAATTCTTCTGCATAAATTTTCAAATCATCCAAGCTAAAGTCTCCAGAGAGATTGATGTTGAGAATCGGGAATTCAGAAAAGTCAATGTCCATAACCATTGGCTCAAGATCTAAATCGTTTGGCAAGTCGCTTTTTGCTTTGTCAACTGCATCTTTTACATCTTGTAATGCAATTTTAACTTCTACGTCTGTATTAAACTCTACAATTATACTTGAGTTGTCTTGAACTGAATTAGAGGTTAGGTTTTTAATTCCTTTTACAGATTTAATTTGCTTTTCTATTGGTCTTGTGATCAAGTTTTCAATATCCGCCGGAGAGTTTCCAGGGTATACGGTTTGAACCATAATCGTTGGCATCACAATATCCGGAAAAAGTGATTTTGGCATGTCGTTGTAGGAGTACAAGCCAAATAGCGTAAGTAGTACCGTTAAAATAAAAACGGATGTTTTATTTTTCAGTGACAAGTTTGTAAGTCCAAAACTTCTTGTTTTATGCTCCATAATCTTACTTCTTTAGCTCTAATTTACCTCCACTTACTACCTCGTTGTAGCCCTCTACAATTATAACGTCTCCAAGATTTAATCCGTCTAATATCATGGACTGATCAGAATGAGATAGCCCAAGACTTACGTAGGTCTTTTCAGCAATTCCATTTTTTGCTACAAAAACATAATCACCTCTCATGTCTTTTTTTACTATTTGAGACGGAACAACCATAGCGTTTGCAGAGCTAAAGTCTCTAATTTCTAAAGATGCTACAGCATTTGGTTTAAGGATGCCACTCGAATTATTGAGTTTAATTTTTACTTTAAAAGTTCTGTTGTCCGGATTTATTACCTGTCCTATAAAGTCAAGTTTGGCATTTTTTGATGTACCCAAAGATTTAAAATTGATCGCAACAGGGGTGTTTTTCTTTAAAATATTGGCATATTTTTCAGCAATATCTGCTTCTATAATTACCTCCTCAGCGTTCACTATTCTAAAAACAGGACTTCCAGGTCGGGTTAATTCTCCTGGATTAACGTAAACCTCTTCCAAAGTTCCACTTATAGGCGCTGTTATGTTTAATTTTTGCAATTGTGCTTTTGCTGCAGCTAATTTATTCTCTAATGATAAGTATTGATTTTTAATTTGAAGAAATTGCAATTCAGATCCAATCTGTTGTTCCCACAAGCTTTTCTGTCTTTCAAATGTTGTTTTTGCTAATTCCCATGCTAGTTCAAGCTCTTCAACATTGTTTTGCATTATCTCAGCATCAATTGCAATAATGGTTGTTTTGGCACTAACCCAGTCTCCTTCTTTTGCTAAAACATTGTTTACTAAGCCACCCATTTCCGAACTAACCATTACATTTTGTTTAGAAACCACAGTTCCTGCTTGCGCGATGTAATGCTCAAATTTCTCACCCATTAGCGTTTTAACACGTACCGGTATTTTACGAACTTTTTTAACCTTACCAGAAGCGTTCAATTCCTTTTCTAGGTCTTTTATAGATCCTTTTAAACTGATCAATTCTGATTTTAATGTTTTTAATTTAGTTTGTTTTGCCGCTATACTTTCAACTTTATTGTCGCATGAAGTGAATACGATGGCTGCTGTGTAAAATAAGATAATTAGTTTTTTCATTTTTATTTTCCTAACGAACGTTGGTAGTTCAAGTTTTTAATTAAAAGGGTATAAATGTTTTTGGAGAAATTTGTGTTTGCGTTTAAGTACTCTGTTCCTACTTGAGATAATTCTAGGCTACTTATCAATCCTTCTCTATACTTAGCTAATGTCTTTTCGTATATTTTTTTTGATAACACTAAATTAGTCTCCTGGTGTTCGTAATTACTCACCGAATTTATAAATTCACTTTGCGCTGATAAGTGCGCTAATTGAAGGCTTTCTTCTGTTTGATTTTTAGTGTTTTTTGCTTGCTCCCAAACCAAACGCGCTTTTTGGATCCTAGCCGAACCACCAAGTCCATCAAAAATTGGAATGCTCACTTTTACACCTACTAGTTGACTAGGGTACCAGTTTGATCCAGTATCAAAAGCGGTAAATTCATTCCCCATTGATGATGTATTTACGGATCCAAATGCAGCTATGGTAGGCAATTTGTCTGTCTGATATCTTCTAAGATCGAGTTTTTTTAATTCGGCATTCATCACCGCCATCTTGTATTCTATTCTTTTTTTAACATTTGCTTCTTCAATTTTAAAGGAAATACTCGAGTTTAATAATTGCGGTAAACTATCTGTTAGTTGTATGTTTTCTTCTAGTTTAACTCCAAGTATTAATTTTAAATATGCCTCAGAGAGCTCAGCTCTTTGTCTCATATTCGCATACTGCATTTTCATGTTTGAAAGAGCCAGTTCCATTCTATCTACTTCTAGGTCTTCCACAAAACCGGCTTCGTGTTTTGCTTTTATTTCTGTTACAATTGTATTATGTGTTTCTACAAGTGCCTCTAAGAAATCTCTATTCTCTTTTGTAATTAAAACATTGTAATACGCTACAGCTATACTGTCTTGAATTTGGTTTTCAGTGAAGTCTTTTCGCATTCTAGAAAATGCCATGAATGATTTGGCTGCTTTTAAGCCCACCAAATAACTACCATTAAAGAGGAGTTGGCTCGCCGTTATGGAAGCTGAAGTAGTAAGTGGAAGTCCAAATTGTAATTCTATAAATTCATTTGAAGGATCTCCTCCAAAAGACTCGCTAGGAACTAAAGTTGTAGGAACGGTTAAAAACTTTTGCCATTGGCCCTCTGCATTTATTTGAGGCAATCCTGTTGCAATTGTTTCTTTCATTTGCTTGGAGGCAATACCCACTTCCAAAAGTGCGTTTTTCACCTCATAGTTGTTTTGTAAACCGAATTGTTGAGCTTCTTCAACAGAAAAAGTATGTTGTGCATGTAAGCCAATACTAAACAGTAAGCAAATGCATCTTACACTAATTTTTTCAATCATTTTTAAGTTTGTTTTCTAAGTAGGTTGTTCCTTTTTGAGTAGCAATACCCCGTATGTGATAAATTCTATTTTCCAGTAATAATTGTTTAAAATCGTATTGAGTTAGCGGAAATATATCCTCATCTACTATTGCGTCTGCAGTATTGATAACAAGTTTTGCTATAATATGCTCTTTTACTTCTTTTCGGTAAACGCCTTGTGCCTTCCCATTTTTAATATTTTGGCTAATGCATGAAAAGAGATGCTTTTTTCTTATGTCAACTAAAATTGACCAAACTGATGGGTAAAGTTTTTTGAGATTATTGATCAGTCTTGGAGGCCTATTTTTAAGTATTTGACATACGTGTTCATCAATATGAAACAATTCATCAATAGCATTCTCCTTTTTTTCTTGAATACTGTTTATGGTATTCAGTATTTTACTTTGGTGGAGTTTAAATGCTTTTTCTACCAAGTCTCCTTTGTTGGATACATGTTGGTATAGCGTTTTTTTTGAAATGCCTAACGAAATAGAAATGTCATCCATGTTAACACTTTTAACACCTTCGTTAAGAAATACATCTAGAGCACCTTTAATAATGCGATCAAATTTTTCCATAGCAATGCAAATTTAACTCATAAAAACAAAAGAAACAATAATTGGGTATAAATGTTTCCTTTCAGTTGTATAATAGTTATCTCTCCTCAAAATAAGAATTTACCAAACCTCTTTAAAGGGAATTTTGTATAAGTATAATCGATAAAATATCTTTATTCTTATTCAGTCTAAATAAATAGCTTAAATTTATTGTTCATTTAAAAATATATTTTTAATTTTGCTCGCAGTTTAAAATAAGTCTAAATAAAAACACTAAAAAAGAAACCCATGAATTTTATTAAAACAACATTAAAAATCTCTTTAGTATTTTTGCTAAGTTTCATTACTTCGTGTAGTGAATCAGATTCTAATGAAAGTAATGCATACAATGTACCTACTAGTTACAACTTTGAAAATAAAAGTTATGGTGGGCAAACAGATCGTTTGAACATGCTTGCAGAAATGGAAACATATATGAAGCGAGCTAATCTAGGTGAAGCTGTAGATGCAGCAACCATAAAAATGATGTATGCAAACGATGGCTATACATGGACGTCTGATGCATTTGCATTAGCGCAACCTACAAAACAATTAGAAAGTAAAACATTTGATCCAGCGCCTATTAATGCACTCATTGATGAACTAGCTGAATTGTCTTTAACTGGAAACACTACGACCTCACTTAACGGAGAAAAAACGTATTTATTTAATGAAAATGGTTTTGAACCAATCCAATTAATTTCAAAAGGAATTATGGGCTCTTGTTTTTATTACCAAGGAACATCTGTTTACCTTAGTGCCGCTAAAATGGATGTTGCTAATGATGTGGATGCACTAGTTGGGCCTTTAGAGTACACTGCTATGCAACATCATTTTGACGAGTCATTTGGTTACTTTGGAGCTCCTGTAGCCTTTTCCAATTCGAACACTTCAGGCGGTTCTTATTGGGCTAAATATGCAACTAAAACAATAGAAGGCGATTTAACTACTATTGATAATATTATGCAAGATGGTTTTATTTTAGGAAGAGCTGCTATAGATAATGAGGATCTTAAAACAAGAGATGAGGCTATTGTAATTATTCAAGCAGAATGGGAAATGGTTACCGTTTGTGCTGCGCTTCACTATTTGAATGGAGCTATTGAAGATATTACTGACCCAGCACTTCGTAACCACGGATTGTCTGAAGCGATTGCTTTTATAGATGCGATTAAATACAATGCACAAGGAACGATCTCAGGATCAGCTGTAGATAACATCATCGAAATGTTAGGAACGAACTTAAATGTAGTTACTCCAGAGATGATTAACAATACAAGAACAGCTCTAGCTTCTGCCTACGGTATTACAAATGCAACAGCCTATTAATTAATTTTATACAGCCTCCTACGAAAGTAGGTGGCTTTTACATATGGTAAGATTTAGTTTTATAGTTTTTAGTTTTAGTGCACTTCTTATGTACACTTCTTGTGGCACAGATACGGTTGATTCTCAGCCAAATTTCAATGATTTGTTTGTCAATACTTCGGATAACATAATAATACCTCGTTATGCGAAATTGCAAACGGAAATTATAAACTTATCTGGTGCCTTAGAGGCTTTTGATGGAACAGAGATGAAGCTGTCGAATCTTCAAAACCAATTTATA
>NYWQ01000031.1 GCA_002685115.1 Flavobacteriales bacterium
ATAATTCTACAGGTTTTGCAGCGCAAAGAAATAATGAGGAGAAATAGTGTATTCAGCTAAGGCCATAAACCAATTTCCTTCATGTTGTTTTGTACTTAGGTGTTGAATTTCTGTTCTTATGGAATGTTTTGATTTGATCTTGTATTGCGTTTCCAAAACAAAAATACTAGCGAAAATCATCCCACTATACTTATATCCAACAATTGCAGCACTGTTGTATTCGGTATTAATGTAGGATCCTATTAGTTTTAGTTTTTTAGTTACTTTTTTAGAGAGCTCTATACTAAATTCTTGAAAGTATTTTTCATCTCCTACTTTAAAAAAATCTGAAGTATACCCTAGGGTTCCACTTGTGCTTATTTGTGTAGAATCGTTAATTTGCTGCTTATCTATGGCAAATACATTCGAAAAGTTAGCCAATACGCCCATTCCGTATTTTCCACCCAGTTTAGATCCCTTTTTAACTTTGTAATTCAATTCTGCCTGAAGACCCATCTCTCCGGTAGTTATTGTTCCGTAAGGATATATTGTAGCCAGAGCATAAGCGTGCTGTTTTGTTAATGCAGGCAAGTAATTAATCATTAGATTTTGAAGGTTTTGGTCTCGCTCCGATCGGTAGTCCATATTGTCTATGCGTTTTGCATCTAAAGACAAACCAAGTCCTCTTTTAGAATAACTACCACTGAGTAACAAGGCATTCCCCGTTTTGTAGATGTAGTTATTTACCGCAGATGGGTCGTTGTATTTGTGAACATATTCTGAGTTAAAATTCCATTTCCCACGGTTCAAACTCATTCTACTTGCCCAAGAGCCAACATTTTCTGGTAAGTTGTAAGATGGATTTAAGTCACTCTGAAACTTACTTACAAAACTTCCTCCAAGCGTTATTTGAGTTTTAGACTCGGAAATTTTAGTGATGATTTGGTTTACGTTGAATTCTGCGTCAATACCTCTTACAATTCCTGCTCCTTTATCGAAAAATAAACGCTGCCTTCCAACTAAAGATTTTAAGTAAATTCCTTTAGCGGGTGTGTATTTTAAGCGTATACCATCAAAAGCATTGTCGTAGCCTAGGTTTCGCTCTTCATAGGCACGAAGAATCATTCCGCTACCAAATTGTTCGTAAAAATTACCAACGGTTACATCTAAGCCATGGTTCGAAAATTGAGCGTATCGGTACGTTATTCCTTCTCCTTTGTAGCCAGATGGATACCCCAAAAGAGCATTTTGGTAAGATTCATACCTCATTCCAGCCGTAAAATT
Organism: Flavobacteriales bacterium; assembly: GCA_002685115.1. Lineage (GTDB taxonomy): Bacteria > Bacteroidota > Bacteroidia > Flavobacteriales > UBA7430 > UBA6772. The sequence goes on from NYWQ01000031.1 coordinate 1,264, forward strand.
AGTGCTGTTGTACATAATATTTGCAAAGCCATTAGTGAGGAATCTTTCTCTAGGAAACCCCGAGCTTGGATTCTCTAGGTTAAAGTCCAACGCCTGATCTTCCAGGTAGAGTTGAAAATCGCTTTGAAAGTTACCACTCAATTGACCGTTTTGCCCATAGACAATACTCGAGCAGAGAAGTAAAAAACTAAAAATCTTTTTCATAGTTTTTTAGTGTAGTTTTTGAACTTCTTCAAACAATTCATCTTCATCCCCATCAAAATAAGAGGTGTGTTGCCAAACAATTTCTTTTTTACCATTAAGCAAAAAGGTATGCGGAATTGCATTAACGTTTAAGGCTCGTTTTAAGTCGCTATTAGCATCTAAATAAACTTCATAAGGCCAGTCTTTTCCATTCGCAAAAGGGGCTATTTTAGCCGTGTTTCTTGCATCATCTATAGAAATAGCTAGTAGTTTTACTCCCGTTTCATCTTGCCACTCATCATAAACCTCACTTATGGCGTCTAATTCTTTTGCACATGGCTTGCACCATGTAGCCCAAAAGCTAACAATTATTGGTTTGCCACCATTGTCAAATTCATCAGTATTTATAATTTTTCCTTCAATATTCTTAATGTCTACTGAGGGGAAAACGTTTAATTTTTCTTGAGCTACAAGACTAAGTGAGCTTATGAAAATTAGCACGAATAATGTTTCTTTCATCATTTTTTATTTTCAAATTATGTTTCAAATATAAGTATAATGCAATTCATAAATTATACCATCTTTATTTATTTAATTAGTTAATATTTATATATTTAATTTTGATTATNTAATCTCTATTACTATTTAACAATAATAATATTATAAATTGCAGAAATTTGCTTCTAATTAAAGTGTTTATTTGGCATTTTAGGTTCCTGAGGGTAGAAGCTGTTTATGGATTATTAAATATATTTTAATTATTAAACAATGACTAATTCTGATGTTTTGAACATTGATTATTTAATAAGCATAGCTAAGCAAGCTGCTTTAAAAGCTGGCGTTGAGATACTTAAGGTATACAATTCTGAGGATTTTGGATGTAAATTGAAATCTGATTTAAGTCCTTTAACTCATGCAGATTTGGCTGCACACAATGCAATTCATAAAATTTTACAGCCTTCAAAATTACCAATTTTGAGTGAGGAAGGAGAGGATGTAACTTACCAAGAGCGAAAGCAATTGACTTCTTTTTGGATGATAGATCCTTTAGATGGTACAAAAGAATTTATAAAAAGAAATGATGAGTTTACGGTAAATATAGCCTTAATACAAAACGGAAAACCCGTTATTGGAGTTGTTTTCGTTCCGGTAACAAACCAATTGTATTTTGCTCACCAAAGTATAGGTGCTTTTAAAACGGATGGTCTTACTACTCAGAAACTGCCTTTTATTGGTGCTACTAGTTTAAATGATTTAAGGGTTCTTTCTTCTCATTCTTATTTTAACCATCAAACAAAGCTCTTTTTACAAAAACTCTCGAGGCCAAAATTAGTTTCTATGGGGTCTTCATTAAAGTTTTTAGAAATAATTGACAATAGGGCAGATGTTTATCCCAGATTCGCTCCCTCAATGGAGTGGGATTCTGCTGCATCTCACGCAATTTGTAACGTTGTAGGTGTCGAGGTTTTAAATATTGAATCACAACAACCGTTAGAATATAACAAAGAGAGCCTTTACAACCCTTTTTTTATTGTTGCAACTCCCTTCTTGCTTGATAAAATTAGTGTAAAGTATCTGCAGAAAGATTTTTTTTAGACCTTACTAATTTACTATTTTTGAAAAAAATATAAAAAATGAATATACCAGAGGAATTAAAATACACAAAAGACCACGAGTGGGTTCGTGTTGAGGGCGAAAATGTAGTTATTGGAGTTACAGATTTTGCTCAAAAAGAATTAGGTGATATTGTTTATGTTGATGTAGATACTGAAGGAGATTCACTTGAGGAGGAAGAGGTTTTCGGTTCAGTAGAAGCTGTTAAAACAGTTTCTGATTTGTTTATGCCTGTTTCTGGAGAGGTAATTGCATTTAATGAAGATTTAGAGGATGCTCCTGAATTGGTTAATGCTGATCCGTATGGAGCGGGTTGGATGATAAAGGTATTGGTATCAGATAAATCTCAACTTGACGGTTTGCTATCTGCAACAGATTATAAAGAACTACTAGGTGTTTAAAAAGTCTTTTTGGTTGTCCTTTATTCCAACGATTGTTTGGTGTTTTATCATTCTATTGGGTAGCTTTATTTCTACTTCTGGAATTCCTTATCTTGCCGTTTCAGATAAATTAATTCATTTTCTTTTCTACGCTATTTTTGCTGTACTTTTATACATGCCTATTCGAATTAGTACTAAAAGAGCTAACTCATTCGTTTTAACTTGTGTAATTGTTTTTTCAACGGGTTTTTTTTTAGGCTCTATTATAGAACTGGTACAGCATTTAGTTATCGACGGAAGATTTGGTGAGTATTTAGATCTTCTGGCTAACACATTAGGTATAGTGACTGCTTTGTTGATTTGTGAAATTTTAAAAAGAAAATCAGTTTTGTAATACCTTTGAAATGATTAGTTTTGAACTTTAAAATATAAATATATGGAAACAAAAAAGAATCCAAAAGCGAATTTAGAAACCAAAAGAAGCTTGTTTGTACAAATTGGTTTGGTTTTCGCAATTTCGATATCTTTATTGGCTTTTGAGTGGAAAAGTTATGATAATTCAACCTCAGATTTAGGTTCTATGGAGCTGTCATTGGAAGATGAAGAGATTATTCCTGTTACTCAAAGAGAAATTAAACCACCACCACCACCACCGCCGCCGCCAGAAGTTATTCAAATTGTAGAAGATGATGTGGAAATTGAGGTTGAACTTGAAATTGAAGAGACGGATACTGATGAAGACGAAATTATAGAAATTGAGGAGGAAGAGGAAGAAGATGAGATCTTTAACTTTGCTGTAGTAGAAGATAAACCTATTTTTCCTGGTTGTGAAGATGTATCAAAAGAAGAACGATACATGTGTTTTCAAAAAGGAATTATGAATCATATTCGTAAAAACTTTAAATACCCTGCCATACCTAAAGAAATGGGTATTTCTGAAAAGATTTTTGTTCAATTTGTAATTGACAAAGCCGGAAAGATTACAAAAGCAACGGTGGTTAGAGGGGAAGATAAGCATTTGAAAGGAGAAGCGCTTCGATTGGTTAATTCCATTCCTAAATTACAAGCTGCAAAACAAAGAGGTAAAGCAGTTCCTTGTAGTTTTACAGTCCCAATAAACTTTAAATTACAATAAAAAAAAGCGACTCATAGGAGTCGCTTTTTTTATTTAGATTTCAAATACATTTGCCATTTCCAAGAGTCACGCATTGCCTCTTCCAAGGAGTGTTTAGATTTCCATTTTAATATTTCCTCACTTAAATTAGTATCTGCGTATATTTTTTCTATGTCTCCAATTCGTCTTTCCCCGTAGGTGTAATTTAATTTTATACCCGTAGCATTTTCAAATGCATTTATAACGTCTAATACTGAATTACCTTTACCTGTACCTATATTTAGTGTATGTGATGTCGCACTGACCTCCATAACCTCTATCGATTTCACATGAGCTTCGGCCAAGTCCATTACATGAATATAATCTCTAATACATGTGCCGTCATGTGTATTGTAATTATTGCCATAAATTGTTAATGAAGAGCGAATTCCTGCAGCCGTTTGCATTATGTATGGAGCTAAATTATTTGGAATCCCCAATGGTAATTCCCCAATAAGCCCTGATGAATGTGCTCCAATTGGATTAAAATACCTCAATATAACTGCATTTTCTATTTTTTTAGCCTTTAAACAATCGTTAATTATTCTTTCACACATTTGTTTTGTTGAACCGTAAGGAGATTCTGCAGTTTTAATAGGGTGATCTTCGCTTATTGGAAGTTTATCTGCTGTTCCATAGACTGTACAACTCGATGAGAAAACAAGTTTACGAACCTTATATTTACTCACTAATTCAATTATATTTAAAAGAGATTTAACATTGTTATTGTAATAAGATAAGGGTTCATGAACCGATTCATTAACAGCTTTTAAAGCTGCAAAGTGGATAACGCCATGTATAGGTTCGTTTTTGAATACAGCTTCCAAATCACTAAAATTTGTACAATCAATCGCATGATTTTTTATTTTTTGACCACTTAGCTTTTCAAGTTGGGTTAAAATCCAAGGCTGAGAATTACAAAGATTGTCAACAATTATAGGCTTGTATCCTGCGTTAATTAATGTTAGTACAGTATGTGAACCAATGTATCCTAATCCCCCTGTAACTAAAATAGTCTTTTCCAAATTCTTTTAATATTTAAATTGTTAAATTTGAGTACAATTTGAAAAATATGGTATTTTTGCCAAATATATACTAATAACAAAAGTATCATATTTAATGATTCATTTTAAAGTTTCTAAGGTTTTAATTTAAATTGGCTTAATGAAAAGAATAGTCTTATTATTTTTTATCGTCGCACTCGTTTCTTCATGCGTTTCAATAAAAGAAAGAGTTTATGTTCAAGATGATAAATCCTCTGTTTCTGGTGAAGGGAAAACGTTC
>NYWQ01000032.1 GCA_002685115.1 Flavobacteriales bacterium
GTTTTTCACACAAAATCAATTTCGGTTTTTCATCAACTAAGGTGGTGGCAAAAATATAATTCATCCCTCCATCTTTTAATTTTAGTTTTCTTTTTAAAGCTGCTATTTTTTGAGGGAAATTTCTGCATGCTAAATTGCCTGTTCCAAATGAATGCTTTTCAAGTATCTTTCTGTCTGCTGATATTACTGCCTTTATTTTAAACGTTCGACCTGGAAAATCTTTTACTAAATGGTTTGATGTGTAGAGATGAGAGTTGTTATGTAATTTAAGTAGCCGGAATTTGACTGCAATAGATTTAAACGCTCCAGCTTTCATTATGCTTGAGTTTGGCTCGTATAAATAGGTAAGAGGGAGCGAGTAGTTTACAGCAGAATTTTGCTCGTCTAAATAATTAAAATTAAAAACGGAGTGCGACGAAGTCTTTAAATTTGTAGCTATTATTTTCGCATTTTTAGTATACCCATTTTCAAGTAAATACAAAACTTCTTTACAGTCGTTATTAACCGATAAAACATGGACTTCTTTTACGCAATCTAACTCTTTAAGTGTTTGTTGAATGTCTAATAATGGCGCTGTTTTAATTAAGATTGTAGTTGCTTTTTGAAACAATATTTTTTTAAGATCAATAACATTTGGCTCGCAATCTTTCAAACGATAAACGCGATCACCTTGCTTTCTTCGAGCAGGGTCAATAAAAATCCAATCTAGTTTTATTTGTTTTTTTAAGCAAGCCAATCCATCCCCTATAAATACCTCAATATTTGAGACTTTAAACGTATTGAAATTTTCTTTAGCAAGTTTTGCTAAAGGCGCATTCATTTCACAATAAATGACGTGTTTCGCTTTTTTTGAGAACGCAAATGTATCAACACCAAACCCTCCAGTTAGATCAATTCCTTTTCCATTTCCAACTAAATTTGATTTGTAGTTTGCTGTGTTCTCAGATGAGCATTGCTCTAGTGAAAGACGAACAGGGTATAGGGTTAGGTGGTTGTTAAACCAAGAGGGTAGTTTTTTTTTAGCAATTTGTTTTCCAATGAGTTGTTGCGCAATTAATTTCATATCCCATTGTGGATATTTGGATGCTTGTAACATCAAATCGGCAGCTGTGGAGTGCAGCTGCCGATTTATAAACTCTTGAATATCCTTGGTAATTACACTCATCAAATACTCAGATTAATTAAAAGCACTCAAGGCTAAGATAAGTAGCAAACTAACAGCTCCTAAAGATGAAGTTGCACCTTGAACAAGTCGCCTTTTTTTCTTCTTTTTAGCGCCGTATTTAAAACCATTGTAATAGTCTTTATTGGAGTATAAATAATCGTTATTTGGGTTTATTTGTTTAGTCAAACGATAATCTTTAGGATCACACATGAAACTAATTACAGCAGGTATATAATACGTGGGTAAACTAACAAAACCTACTAAGTAATCAGTTGTTCCGTCATAAAATAATTCAGCATCAATAAACCCTTGATTAAAATCCTTGTAAACAATGGAATCGTTAAAAATACGATTGTGATTTCTGATTTGAGAAAAGCCTACTAAGGGGCAAATAAATAAAAATAAAATTAGATTTTTCATACTATTTAGCCATATTAAATCCAACGGTTATGGTAAAACGATGACCTGTATTTATAAATACATCTTCATTTTCGAGGAAATTCCCATTTTCATCTTCTACTCTATTAGTCTCTTTCATTTGAACACCAGGCACCCATGCAATATTGATAGGTATATTTAAATTCCCAAAATTAAAGGATTTACCAAAGCCAATAACCATTGCACTTCCTGAGATAGAGATATTAGGTCCAACAGCTATTTCTAAACCAGAACTGTTTCTTATTCCAAACATACCACTAATACTTGGCAAAAACAATCCTTGATCAACACCACCAACAAATAGAATTCCTTCAACAATTCCTGCAATATTATCATCACCTAAAATTTGCTTTTCAAACTGATATCCAAATTGAGAAATCCAATTAGAAGTAACCCCTTCTTTTTCTAACTCATTGGTTAATTTTCCATTAGTAATATAGGTAATCCCAAATCTAGGTCCAGCATTTCTTTGAACTTGTGAATCATAGTTAGCAGCATTATTACTTGAGTATTGAATTTGTGCCGAACTTTGAAATGCAATAAGAATAAGTGATGTTAACAGTAATCTTTTCATGATGTATTTTTTAGTTAGTAAATGCGTAATGCAAAATATTTGCACCCATTTTTAGGGCTAATCTACGAATATTTTGACTATCGTTGTGAACTTCTTCGTCTTCCCATCCATCTCCTAAATCACTTTCATAAGAATAGTAACAGATCAATCTACCTTCATGAATTAGACCGTAACCTCTAGAAGGCTGCATATCGTGTTCATGAATTTTAGGAAGTCCATTTTCAAAATTGTAGGTTTGATGATATATCGGGTGCGAGAAAGGGAGTTCTATGAAGTTAAGTTCAGGGAATACTTTTTTCATTTCGGGTCTTATATAAGAATCCATCCCGTAATTGTCATCTATATGAAGAAAACCTCCAGCCAATAAATACGATCTTAAGTTTTCAACTTCATCACTAGAAAAAACAACATTTCCATGACCTGTCATATGAACAAAAGGGTATTGGTATAATTCACTACTCGCAACAGCTAACACATCGTATGTTGGGTCGATATTTAAATTTAAATTTGAGGAACAAAATTGAATAAGATTGGTAAGGGAACTAGGGTTTGCATACCAATCTCCACCACCATTGTATTTTAGCACTGCAATTTTACAACTGTAATTGGTAAATGCAAAACTCAAAGGGAGTAGGAGTAGGAGTAGGAGTAGGAATTTAATTTTTTTCATAATGCAATGCTATGGTAGTGCAGGCTACTAAACCTGCTGTTTCAGTTCTTAATCTTGAATTACCTAAACTAACCGCTTTGTATTTCTGTTTTAAAGCTAGGTCAATTTCAGTACTCGTAAAATCACCTTCTGGACCAATCAAAACAACATTATTAGTGGAAATTACATTTTTTAAATAGGTTTTATCTTCCTCTTTACAATGCGCTATAAAACAGCTGGACTCTTGCTTGGTTGACACAAATTCTTTAAAAGTTTGTATGGGATTCAGTTTAGGTACTTTTGCTTTAAGCGATTGTTTTGTAGCAGAAAGAATAATCTTCATTAAACGTTCATGTTTGATTATTCTACGTTCGGAGTTTTGGCATACAATGGGGGTTATTTCAGCTACGCCAATTTCAGTCGCTTTCTCCAAAAACCATTCCAAGCGATCATTGTTTTTTGTGGGTGCAATGGCAATATGAAGTGAATAATCGGACTCTTTTTCACGCCAAGTTTTTTGTATATCAAAGGAAACTTTCTTTTGAGAAGCTATGGTTATTACAACTTCATAAAATTGANCCTGACCGTCTATCAAGTTTATNATATCACCTTNGGTTTTTCGGAGAACTTTTATACAATGCTTGCTTTCCTCACTATTTAAATAGCAGGCATCGTTTAAAACATCTGGACAATAGAATAATTGCATAGCACGAAATTAAAAAAAAGACTTTCATTTGAAAGTCTTTTAGGTTTAATTAATTTTAANGNGCTGCTTTGGNACTGCTGCTAAAATNTCTGGACTNGCATCATCAGCATACTGAGCGAAATTTTCATAAAATGCTGTAGCTAATTTATTTGCTTTACGATCGTACGCGTTTTTGTCAACCCAAGTATTCCTTGGAAAAAGCAATTCGGTAGGCACATTTGGACATTCATTTGGCATATTCAAATCAAATACTTCATGCTTTGTATAGTCAACAAAATCTAATTTACCACTTAACGCAGCACTAATCATTGCTCTGGTATATTTTAATTTAATTCGTGAACCTGATCCATATTCACCCCCAGACCAACCTGTATTTATCAACCAAAAGTTCACATCATTTTCGGCCATTTTTTCGCCTAGCATTTTAGCATAAAAAGTAGGGTGTAATGGCATAAATGGAGCGCCAAAACAAGCCGAAAAAGTTGTTTGAGGCTCTGTAACACCAGCTTCCGTTCCGGCTACTTTAGCTGTATACCCAGATATAAAATGGAACATAGCTTGCCCTGGGCTTAACTTTGAAATGGGTGGCAAAACACCATAGGCATCGCAGGTTAAAAAGAAAACATTTTTTGGNGTTGGACCAGTAGACGGGGTTTGTATGTTTTTAATATGATTTATAGGGTAGCTTACTCTAGTGTTTTCAGTTTTAGAGCCATCTTTATAATTTGGTTTATTTGTTCCCGGATAAAAAGTTATGTTTTCTAAAAGAGCGCCTTTTTTTATTGCGTTGTAAATATCAGGCTCGTTTTCTTCAGTTAAATTTATGCATTTGGCATAACAACCACCTTCAAAATTAAAAACTTCCCGATCTGACCATCCATGTTCATCATCACCAATTAAATTTCTTTCAGGATCTGCAGATAGTGTTGTTTTTCCAGTTCCGGAAAGACCAAAAAACAGTGCAGTATCTCCCTGTTTACCAACATTTGCGGAACAGTGCATTGAGAGAACTTGTTTTTGGTAAGGAAGTATAAAGTTTAAGGCAGAAAAAACCCCTTTCTTTATTTCACCTGTGTAACCTGTTCCTCCAATTAAAATTATTTTTTTGTTAAAACTTAATATGGCAAAATTAGGCTGTCTTGTTCCGTCAATTTCAGGATTTGCCTTAAAACCAGGAGCATTAATTACAGTCCATTCAGATTCGAAATTAAGAACTTCTTCATTCGNTGGTCTTATAAACATGGTGTCTGAAAATAAATTTGCCCAAGGATGCTCATTTACTACTGTAATTGACAGTCTGTGAGATTCTCCTGCACAAGCAAATGCATTCCTTGCGTATATTTCTTTTTCAGATAAGTAATCAGTCACCTTAGAATAAAGAGCATCAAACTTTGATTCTTGAAAAGGGATATTAATAGCTCCCCACCAAACAGTGTCTTGTGTAGTAGAATCTTTTACAATAAATCTATCTTTTGGTGATCTTCCTGTAAATTCTCCAGTGTCTATGGCAAGAGCTCCTGTATCAGCGTAAATCCCTAGTTTTTTATCTACAGATATTTTAGCTAAATCTGAAGAGGATAAATTCCATTGAACTTTTGANTTTTTGATTCCAAAATCATTTACTGATTGTTNTGTTGGTTTTTTTCCTAATTCAATATTCATTGTATATTATTTAGTTAAATACTTTATATGTCAATGTAAAAATGCGTNAGATTAACACTAAATAAAAAACTCTCACAGTTATGTGAGAGTTTAGTTAATTTAATCTGTTATAAGATGTTGTTGTCGTTCCGTAAAGTCTTCAAGAAGGAGCTTTTTACTTTCGGAGTCAAATAGCAGTTTGTATGTGTCTTGTACCANAGCGAATTTCATGTTAGAATCTGTAAACAATTCTAAAAATGAATTCATCTGCTCAGCAGACAAACATTCCCTTTTTGCGTAGGCAAGAACTAATTGATAACGTTGTTGGTCATTTTTCTTAATCGTTAAGGATTTGTATATTAAGTCGAATCTATCTTTTGAAATAGGCTCTTCACAATTTTTAGCTACAAGGGATAAGCTAATTGAAAACATTATTAAAACGCCTAAAATATTTTTCACAAGTTCTGATTTTAATAAATTACTAGACTACAAATCTATAAAATTTTTACTTTATATTCGCTCTAATTTAATAGAAGAACATGACAAAAATTATTTTTATGATAGGAGCAGGCCGTTCTGCATCCTCATTAATAAAGTACTTACTCAATGAAGCNGAATCAAACGACTTTAAATTAATTGTTGGTGATAAAGACTTATCCCTAGTTAACGAAAAAATTTCTGGTCATAATAGAGCAAAGGCGATCAGTTTTGATGTTTTTGATGANAAACAAAGGGTTGAAGAAATTTTAAAGGCTGATATTGTAATTTCAATGTTGCCAGCAAATCTACATTTTAAAGTTGCTCAAGATTGCGTTAAATTTGGAAAAAACCTAGTTACGGCATCTTATGTGTCAGATGAAATNANGTCTTTANATAGTGAAGCCAAGCAAAAAGGAGTTTTNCTTTTAAANGAGATTGGTCTTGATCCAGGTATCGATCATATGTCTGCTATGAAGATTATTGACACTATAAAAGCAAAAGGAGGAGAGCTTACTAGTTTTAAGTCTTATTGTGGAGGTCTAATAGCTCCAGAATTCGATACTAACCCATGGAGCTATAAGTTTACTTGGAATCCTAGAAACGTGGTTTTAGCGGGTCAAGGTACAGCTCAATATATTGAAGGTGGTAAATTTAAATACATTCCCTATGGTCAGTTGTTTAAAAGAACCGAATCTTTACATGTTTTAGATTATGGGACGTTTGAAGCTTATGCCAATCGTGATTCTCTTTCTTACAGAGAAATTTATAACATTGACAACATACAAACATTGATTAGAGGAACTTTAAGAAGGCCAGGCTATGGAGAAGCCTGGAATGTTTTTGTTCAATTAGGGCTTACCGACGATTCTTTTAAAATGGATGTGTCTGGCATGACTTACAAAGACTTCTTTTATTCTTTTATGGATAAAACAGATCTCAGTATTGAAGATTATTTGGCGAAACATTTTAAAACCTCACCCTCCGTATTTAAAAAAATTGAATGGTTGGGTATTCTTAATTCAATATCTATTGATCTTGAAATTGCCTCACCTGCAGAAGTTCTTCAGAAACTGTTAGAAGTTAAATGGGTACTTGCATCAGAGGATAAGGATATGATTGTTATGCAACACCAATTTGAATACATGCATAACGGTAAAAAGAAGGANTTACATTCATCNTTTGTCGCTNTNGGAGAAGACCAGNTTTATACTGGTATGTCTAAAACTGTAGGTTTGCCTGTNGGAATTGCTGCTAAATTAATCTTAAATGGNACCATTACCGGAAGCGGTGTAAAAGTTCCTGTGAGTAAAGATATTTACACTCCAGTATTAGATGAATTGGAAAAACATGGAATACAATTTATTGAAAAAGAAATTCAATAGTTTACAAATAGAAATCTTGCGTTAGTTCTGTGTAGGCTTTCGTATAGTCTCTTTTTGAGTTGTATATACANACTTCAGTCTCTTCTTTAGGAAGTATTTGTTTTGAGAAAAGTAATAATTTNCTTNTTATTTTACTTTGATTATTTGATCGAATTAAGGTTTGTTTTTTNAAATAAAGTGAAGATTCTTTACACAGATCTATTAATCTATTTGCTTGTTCAGTAGGGAGAATACAAGCATATTCGGCAATGTTTGAGCCAAACTTAAGCCATAAATCAATCAAATTGTTTAAACTCAATGTTCCCTGCTGTCTTGCCTTATTTCTTGCCTCATTATTTGAAACTGATGAGGGGGGAAAGTAAGGAGGATTCGAGATAATTAAATCGAATTTAATTTTTGTTTCCCAATGATTTGCATNAATCAAACACAAGTTAATTCTATCGAACCACTTGCTGTGTTTAATGTTGTATTTTGCTTGATGGTAAGAATCTTCATCGACTTCTAATCCTGTAACTTTAACTAAATCATTTTTCTGGGTAACCATAAGAGCTAGCAGACCTGTACCGGTTCCAATATCTAAAACAGATTGACATTCTTTGTTTATGGTAAGCCAAGACCCAAAAAGTATACTGTCTGTGCCAACCTTCATTGCCGCTTTGTCTTGATGAATTGTAAACTGCTTAAATTTAAAAGAACTCATACTTTTGCCTCTTTGGATTTAAAGAAAGCATTTGCAATAATTGTAGCTAAAATTATAAAAACCCCAATGTAAAACTCCGAAGACATTACTTCGCNATCTCCAAAAACCCACAAAGCCAATAGTATTCCGTATACAGGCTCAAGGTTTACGGTTATACTAACCGTAAAAGCACTTAACTTTTTAAGCACCTCTGTTCCTAGTAAAAAAGCAATTGCAGTACAAATAACGCCTAGAATCAATATATAGAGCCAATCTATACCAGATGGAATGATTGTGTAAATGCTAAAATTGTCTTGAAAACTAAAGTAAACCAAAACAGAAATAAACCCAGCTAACATTTCATTAAGAGTAATTGAATAAGCAGAATTGTGTTTAATTAGATTTGCATTCCATAAAGAAAAGACAGCAGCTAAAAGTGCCGAAATNACACTCAGTACAATGCCNAAAGTGAAGTTNCCCTCAAAACTAAAAATTATATAGATGCCTAGAATAACAAACAGCCCTAAAACCAGCTCGTAAATCTTAAGTTTTGAATTGTTAAATAATGGCTGTAATATGGATATGAANAAGGAACACGAAGCCAAACAACTTAATGTTAAGGAAACATTTGAAACTTTAAGAGATTCGAAAAATGTGACCCAATGAGCAGCTGTAATAATACCAACTAAATACATTTGCCATCTGTACTTCCATTTAACAACCTCTTTTTTTTTAAAGAAGAGTAAACTTGCAAGAGCTATGTAAGCAATAAGCATCCTGTCAATAACAATCGCAAAAGAGGGTAAAGAAATTAATTTACCTAATACACCAGTAATGCCCCAAATTAAAACGGTTAAATGGAGCACGAAGTAATAATGTATTTTTTTTGTTAATTTCATTCAAGTAAAAAAAAAAGCCTCGCTAATTACACGAGACTTTTATGAATATATGATAATATCAAACGTTAGCAATTTTCTCGGAAATATAAAGACCCTTTGCAAGTTTGTCTTTAATCTCAGAGAATGACTTAATAGTGTAATCGACCTCTTCTAATGAATGAACTGCAGTAGGAATTAATCGGAGTAAAATAACACCTTTAGGAACAACAGGATAGGTTACAATGGAACAAAAAATATTGTAATTTTCTCTTAAATCAAAAGTAAGGTTTGTTGCTTCGCCTACACCCCCAGAAAGATACACAGGTGTTACAGCAGATTGTGTGTTACCCAATTCGAATCCTGCATTACGCAAGCCCGATTGAAGCGCATTTGCAACAGCCCAAAGTTTGTCCTTTTGTTCTGTTCCTCTACGCATAATTTCCAATCTTTTCATCGCACCAATAACGATAGGCATTGGTAATGATTTTGCAAAAATTTGAGATCTCATGTTGTAGCGTAAATACTCAACAATATCTGCAGTAGAAGATATAAATGCACCAACAGACGCAAAAGATTTGGCGAAGGTTCCAAAGTAAACATCAATGTCATCTTGACAACCAAGTTCTTCTCCAGCTCCTCGTCCTTGAGCACCCATAGTACCAATACCATGAGCATCGTCAACAAAAATCCTAAATTCGTGTTTCTTCTTCAGAGCAACAATACCTTTTAAGTCTCCTAAATCACCAGACATTCCAAAAACACCTTCTGTAATGACAAGTATCCCTCCTCCAGTCTGTTCAATTATCTTTTCTGCTCTAACAAGTTGCTTTTCAAGATTATCAATATCGTTGTGAGGAAACACAAACCTTTTACCTTGATGAAGGCGAACACCATCTANNATACANGCNTGANATTCACNNTCGTANACNATNACATCNTTNCTNTCTACNAATGCNTCNANNGCNGACANGCATTCCTTGGTAACCAAAGTTAAGCAATATAGTGTCCTCTTTTTGTACATATTCAGAGAGGCCTTTTTCAAGATCTTCATGGTAATCAGAGTTTCCAGACATCATTCTTGAGCCCATAGGATAACCCAAACCCCAATCTTTAGATGCTTGTTGATCAACTTCACGAACTTCTGGATGATTGGATAAACCTAAATAGTTGTTAATACTCCAAGTTAAAACCTCTTTACCTCTAAACATCATCTTACTCGCAATTTCTCCTTCTAGTTTAGGGAAAGTGAAATAACCGTGAGCATCTTTCGCATGTTGACCTAAAGGCCCTCTATTATTTCTTAATTTCTCAAATAAATCCATTTTTATCTCGTTAGGAATTNTGGCAAAAATACGAATAGATATTGTTAAGACAAAATTGTGAACGATAAGTAGTTAAATTCTTACTGAATTTTCTTTAAAATTATATATTTGCATTATGATAAAAATCAAATTAATATTCATTTTAGGGATTAGCTCAATTCTATTTAATTCTTGTAGTGAATATCAAAAGGTATTAAAGAGTACTGATTTAGACTATAAGTTTGAACAAGCGGTTAAACTTTTCGATGATGAAGAGTATATAAAAGCATTCCCTTTGTTTGACGAATTGCTTTTATTGTACAGGGGTACAGATAAAGCTGAAGCTGTATACTACTACTATTGTAAAGCCGAATATGAGAAAGGGAATTTACTTTCTGCAGCCTACCATTTTAAAAATTTTGCCAGCACGTATAAAGACAATCCTAAAGCTGAAGAGTGTGCTTATTTAGCCGTTTATTGTCATTATATGCTATCTCCAAAGTATAGTTTAGATCAGGCAAACACCTATAAGGCTTTGGATGAGATGAAAGTGTTTTTTGATAAATATCCAAAAAGCACCTACATATCCGCATGTATAGACCTTAAAACCAGTCTTTTAGATAAATTAGAGAGGAAGTCTTTTGAAAATGCAAAATTGTATTACACAACAGAAAATTACAAAGCAGCCATACATGCATTTAATTTAGCACTTCATGAGTATCAAAATTCTTTTTTTAAGGAGGAAATCTTATTTTTGCAGTTGAAAAGTTATTATTTGTTAGCATCAAATAGTGTGTTACGTAAAAAAGAAAAGCGAATTAAAGACACCATCATAGCTTTCAATCAATTCAAGATTGCATTCCCAGAGAGTGAATACAAAGCAGAATCAAAAAAGATTCTCAAAGAAGTTAAATTACTTAGAAATCAAAAATAGTAGATACTTATCTTATGGATTACAAAAAAACAAATGCCACAAAGACAACAATCACAAATAANACTAAATTATTTGAAGATAAGGTCGGGAATATCTATTCTGCAATTGTAGCTTTAGACAAAAGATCTAATCAGATTAGTTCTGAAATTAAAGAAGAGTTATTAGGTAAGTTAGATGAATTTGCTACACACAACGATAATTTGGATGAAGTTTTCGAAAACAAGGAACAAATTGAAGTTTCAAAATTTTACGAAAAACTACCGAAACCGACATTAATTGCTATTCGAGAATTATTAGACGATGAGCTTTTTGTGAAAACTCCAAAAAAGGAAGATTAACACTAGCTATGATATGTTAAGCGGAAAGAACATCCTAATTGGGATAACAGGTGGTATAGCTGCCTATAAATCTGCACATATAGTTAGAGAGTTCATTAAAGCTGGAGCAAACGTTAAATGTATTCAAACGCCTGCTTCAAAGAATTTTATTACGCCTCTTACGTTAGCTACTTTATCCAAAAACGAAGTTTTATCTGAGTTAACCACTGATGAAGATAACCCTCGTTGGAATGACCATGTTAANTTAGGCTTGTGGGCAGACCTCTTTATTATTGCTCCTGCTACGGCCAATACTTTAGGTAAAATGGTTCAGGGTCTATGCGACAATTTGCTTCTGGCAACTTATTTATCCGCAAAATGTTCTGTATACATTGCTCCAGCAATGGATTTAGATATGTACAAACACCCAAGTACTCAAGAAAATTTAAANAAACTATTTGAGTTCGGCACTAAAATAATNCTACCAGAGTTTGGGGAACTTGCAAGCGGTTTAATAGGTCAAGGCAGGATGGCAGAACCNGAAGGTATAGTCGAGTTCATTTTAAAAGATTTGCAAAATCTGGCCCCGTTAAAACACCATTCTATTTTAATAACAGCTGGTCCTACGCACGAAGCAATAGATCCTGTTCGTTTCATAGGGAATAGATCTTCTGGTAAAATGGGAGTAGAGCTCGCTCTTAACCTAGCTAATAAAGGTGCAAAAGTGAACCTAATTTTAGGTCCTTCGATCATCAATGTTACACACAATAATATTGTAGTTACTAGAGTGGAGTCTGCAAAAGAAATGTTCAATGCNGCAATACCTNTATTTAAAGATTGTACTATAGCTATTTCAGCNGCTGCTGTAGCAGATTACACACCAAAAACATACAGTTNAAAAAAGATTAAGAAGNTNACAGAATNTCCATCAATTGAACTGAGTAAGACCAGAGATATTCTGGCTGAAATGGGCGTTTTAAAACAAAATCAATTTTTAGTTGGGTTTGCACTTGAAACTCANAATGAACTTGAGTTTGCAGCTCAAAAACTTGAAAATAAAAATTTAGATATGATTGTACTAAATTCATTAAATGATGAAGGTGCAGGCTTTCAAGTTGACACAAACAAGGTTAGCGTTTTAACTAAAAGCAATAAAAAAATTAAATTTGAGTTAAAATCAAAGAAAGAAGTTGCAAATGATTTGGTAACTATTATTAGAACAGAAATCGATGCGTAGATTTTACATAGGGATTTTCATACTCATATTTGGATTACAATTAAATGCGCAAGAATTAAACTGTAGAATTCAAATCAACTCTCAAAAGATAAAAGGAACGAACAGACAGAAGTTTACTGCTATGAGAACCGCTATTTTTGAATTTATGAATGAAAATAAGTGGACGTCTGACATTTACGCTGTTGAAGAAAAAATTGAGTGCACCATGACGTTAAACTTAACAGATCAAATTGGAGCTAATGGTTANAAAGGTTCTTTAACAATTAAATCTACCAGGCCAATCTACAGAGCTTCTTACAACTCTCCGATAATAAGCATTGTCGATACTGATTTTAGTTTTGAATATGTTGAGAATCAAACTTTAGAATTCAACGAACACAATCATACTTCTAATTTAATATCTACGCTTGCATATTATGCCTACATTATTATTGGTATGGATAACGATTCGTTTTCTGCATTAAGTGGAGAAAGCTCTTTTTTAAAAGCAAATAAAGTTGTTACTAATGCCCAAAGTGACAACAAAGCAGTTGGTTGGAAACCTTATGAAGGAACTTTTAACCGTTATTGGTTGATAGAAAATTTACTTCACAACGATTTTAAGCCTTTAAGAAATGGTATGTATAGTTACCATATTGATGGTTTGGATGTTTTAGGTGATCAAGCCGAGGCGGGTAGAGATGAAATAACTGCTGCACTTTACAACGTTAAAACAAGTGCAGATAAAAAACAAAACTCCTACTTGGTTAAACTTTTTTTTGATGCCAAGGTAACCGAAATTACAAAGGTCTTTTCAGATGGTTTTATTACCAATAAGAATGAAATCGTACAAATGCTTAAGCAGGTTAACCCTTCAAATTCCTCTAAGTGGGAAGGGATGCTAAAAGAACAAGGAAAGTAATGTATGCTTAAACAACTCTCGATAAAAAATTATGCGATTATCGATTTTTTAGAAATCGATTTTAAAAGTGGCTTTTCTGTTCTTACTGGTGAAACGGGCTCAGGTAAATCTATTATACTAGGTGCTTTACACTTATTAATGGGAAACAGAGCAGACACTAAGTCTGTTCTAAACCTTGAAAAGAAATGTATCATTGAAGGAATGTTTTCTATTGGGAATTACAACTTAAAAGACTTTTTTGAATCAAATGACTTAGACTATGAGCCTAAAGAAACTTATATCAGAAGAGAGATTTCTAAACATGGAAAAACAAGAGCTTTTATAAATGATACGCCCGTTAGTTTGTCTATTTTAAAAGCGTTATCATTTTTCTTAATAGACATTCATTCGCAGCACCAAACCTTACTTTTAAGCTCATCCAATGTTCAATTAAGTCTTATTGATAGTTTAGCTCAATCTAGCGTTCAATCTCACACAAAACTATTAAGTGAATACCAGGTTGGATATACAGAATTAAAATCTTTAGAAAAAGAGCTTAACATTGCTTTAAATGATGGAGAAGAGTCTAAGACTCAACTAGATTATCTTTCTTTCTTACACAAAGAAATTGAAGAAGCTAATTTACTCCCTAATGAAAAGGAGCAGTTAGAAGATCTTGTCAAAGTGTCTGAAAATCAAGATGAAGTAAATCAAGTACTACAAAAGATTAATTACATACTTGATTCAAATCATACGAATTTACCTGTAGTTTCTCAACTACTAGATTTAGTTAAAGATTTAGATAAAATTAGTACATACAGTGAGCAATATGCTACAATCGCATCAAGACTTAACAGCTCCATAATTGAATTAAACGATATTGCTAAAGAGAGTGAGGTTCTTCTATCAGAAATTGAATTAAATACTAACGATATTGAATTTACCAAAGATCGTCTAAATTTAATAAATCAATTGGAGCAAAAGCATCGAGCGCTAAACTTTCAAGATCTGTTAGTAAAGTTCGAAACAATTTCTAACAAATTAATAAGCTATTCAACAATAGAAAAAACGGTAGAAAAGTTAGAAAAATCTATAAAAAAGGTTCAAGAAGAACTCTTTAAGAAAGCCAAAAAAATATCTTCAAACAGAAAGTTAGTTAAACAAAAAACGGAGAAATTTATTGTTTCTAAACTGAATGATTTAGGGATTAAAAATGGGCAATTTGAAGTTCAATTTAGTCAAAAAAAAGAGCTTCAAGAAAATGGAAATGATCTAGTTAGCTTTATGTTTTCAGCTAATAAAGGAGTTGCATTGCAAGAAATGTCTCAAGTAGCATCCGGAGGAGAATCGTCTAGATTAATGTTAGCTGTTAAAGCTTTAGTAGCAAAACATTTAGCACTTCCTTGTTTGGTTTTAGATGAAATTGACACAGGTGTTTCAGGAGAAATCGCAAGTAAAATTGGTAGTATTCTTAGTGAAATGTCCAAGCAAACTCAACTCATTGTGATCAGTCATTTACCTCAAGTTGCTTCAAAAGCATCCACACATTATAAAGTAGAAAAACTTGACATAAACGAAAAAACTCAAACCAATATAAGATTACTAACAGCAGAGCAACGCACAATCGAACTTGCTAAAATGCTTAGTGGTGAACATGTTAGTAAAGCAGCTTTAGAAAATGCAAAAGCACTTCTTACAAATGAGTAAGAAAAAAAATATTTAAATTATATTTGTAAAAACTTAACAAAATTCGCATGTTATTAAAAGGGAAAAAGGGAATTATATTTGGCGCATTAGATTCTAAGTCAATTGCTTGGAAAGTAGCCGAAGAAGCAAAAAAACAAGGAGCGGATTTTGTTCTTACAAATGCACCCATTGCAATGCGAATGGGAGCAATTAGCGAGCTCGCTGAAAAGTGCAATGCAGAAGTAATACCCGCAGATGCTACCTCTATGGAAGATTTAGAAAATCTATTCATCAAGGCTCAAGAAGTACTTGGAGGTAAAATTGATTTTGTATTACACTCTATTGGAATGTCGGTAAATGTTCGTAAAGGCAAGCACTACACAAATTTAAGTCATGATTTTATGATGAAAGGTATGGATGTTTCAGCAATGTCTTTTCATAGAGTGATGCAAACAGCTATGAAATTAGATGCAATGAATGAATGGGGATCTATTGTAGCACTATCTTATATTGCTGCGCAGAGAACTTTTCCAGACTACAACGATATGGCAGATAATAAGGCCTATTTAGAGTCTATTGCTCGAAGTTTTGGATATCATTTTGGGAAGAAAAAGAAAGTTCGTGTAAATACGATTTCTCAATCTCCAACCATGACCACTGCCGGAAGTGGGGTAAAAGGTTTTGACGGATTCTACAAATACGCAGATATGATGTCACCATTAGGTAATGCTCCTTCAGAGGACTGTGCTAATTATGTGATTTCGTTATTTTCTGACCTTACTCGTATGGTTACCATGCAGAATTTATTTCACGATGGAGGCTTTTCGTTTACGGGTGTAAGTGAAGAATTGATGGATAATTTCATCTCAAATGAATCTTAGAAATTCTATTTAAATAAATAAAAAAGGAGCTCTAGAGCTCCTTTTTTTATTACTATAATCATAAATTATTTTACTTTTTTGGCTCTAGGTTTTGTTATTTTTATTTTTATGGATTCTTTCTTTTTATCCACATCTACCAAAATCTTGTCGCCTTCAGTAATATTTTTAGCTATAATTTCTTCAGCCAAAATATCTTCTACATATTTCTGAATAGCTCTTTTAAGTGGTCTTGCGCCATATGCAGCATCAAATCCTTTGTCCGCAATAAAATCTTTGGCAGCATCCGTAATTTTTGGAGTAAAGCCAATATCTTTTATACGTAAAAACAGTTTATTTAATTCTATATCTATAATTTGATGAATGTCATCTTTTGTAAGTGAGTTGAATAAAACAACATCATCAATACGATTTAAGAATTCCGGAGCAAAAGTTTTCTTTAAAGAGCCCTCTAAAACACTTTTAGTATGTTCATCAAGATTGCTTTTTCTCGCAGAAGTACTAAAACCAACACCAGAGCCAAACTCTTTTAATTTTCGAGTTCCAATGTTAGAAGTCATGATGATAATTGTGTTTTTAAAATCAATTTTCCTTCCCAAACTATCGGTAAGAATTCCATCATCAAGTGCTTGCAGTAGTAAGTTAAAAACATCCGGATGCGCTTTTTCTATTTCATCCAACAATATAACAGAATAAGGCTTCCTTCTAACGCGTTCAGTTAGCTGCCCACCTTCTTCGTATCCAACATAGCCCGGAGGCGCACCAACAAGTCTAGAAATGGAGAACTTTTCCATATATTCACTCATATCAATACGAATCATTGAGGAGTCGTTGTCAAAAAGAAATTTTGACAACTCCTTAGCGAGCTGAGTTTTTCCAACTCCTGTGGGACCTAAGAAAATAAAAGAACCTATGGGTTTGTTTGGATCCTTAAGGCCAACTCTATTTCTTTGAATTGCAAGAACAATTTTTGCGATGGCATCGTCTTGTCCAATTACATTTTCCTTCAATTGGCTAGTCATACTTGATAACTTCGAGTTCTCTTTCTCGGCAATACGATTAACAGGTATTCCTGTCATCATAGCAATCACTTCTGCCACATCTTGTTCTGTAACGGTTTCACGGTTAGATTTCACCTCTTCTTCCCAAGAAATTTGAGCTTCTAATAATTCATTTTCGGTTTTCTTTTCATCGTCTCTTAGTTGAGCAGCTTTTTCATAACGTTGTTGTTTAACAACATCAACTTTTTGTAAACGTATTTCAGTAAGTTTTGCTTCAAGAGCGATAATCGATTTTGGAACATTAATGTTTGTAATATGCACTCTTGAACCAGCTTCATCTAGAGCATCAATGGCTTTATCAGGAAGATGTCTATCACTTATGTATCTACTCGTTAAATTGACACACGCATTTAGTGCTTCATCAGTATAGGTAACATTATGATGCGCTTCGTAGCGGTCTTTTATGTTCATTAAAATTTGAACAGACTCTTCATTCGTAGTTGGTTCTACCAATACTTTCTGAAATCTGCGTTCTAATGCACCATCTTTCTCAATATGTTGTCTATACTCATCTAATGTTGTTGCACCTATACATTGAAGCTCTCCTCTTGCGAGAGCGGGTTTAAACATATTTGAGGCATCTAAACTACCGGCAGCTCCACCAGCTCCAACTATTGTATGAATTTCATCTATAAAAAGGATGATGTTAGGATTCTTTTCCAATTCGTTTAAAACGGCTTTCATGCGTTCTTCGAACTGACCACGGTATTTTGTTCCTGCAACTAAAGAAGCCAAGTCGAGCGTTACAATTCTTTTGTCAAACAGTACTCTAGAAACCTTTTTTTGTACGATGCGAAGAGCCAAACCCTCTGCGATAGCAGATTTACCAACACCGGGCTCACCAATTAACATCGGATTGTTCTTTTTACGACGAGATAAAATTTGTGAAACACGTTCAATTTCTTTCTCTCGACCAACAACTGGATCAAGTTTATTGTCTTCAGCAAATTTGGTTAAATCTCTGCCGAAATTATCAAGTACAGGCGTTTTAGATTGTGTACCCTTTTTTTCAGATCTAAAATCGCTTGAATCTCGACTCTCGAAATCATCATCATCGTTTTTAGATAAGTTTTCAACTCTAAAGGGCTGCTCAATATTGGAATCAGATGCAAGATCTTCGAATTGAGCTTTTACATTATGATAGTT
>NYWQ01000033.1 GCA_002685115.1 Flavobacteriales bacterium
TTATTAATGAGGCACCTCATATTTCAATCTCTCACAGCAACAATTATATCGCCATAGTTTTTGGCAAAGAAAATATTGGGTTAGATATTGAACTTCCTCAAGAAAAGATGCAATCTATTATCTCAAGAGTTTTGTCGGCAGACGAGAATAATTTCTTTTTAAAAAACCCTTCGGCAATTTTGGCCTGTAAACTTTGGGGAATTAAAGAGGCTACACTAAAATATATTGGCGACAAAAAGCTAAGTTTTCGTCAAGACATTAAGATAAACAAAAACAGCGTTTCCTGCTTAAACCATCAATTAGCAGTTCACCATGAAATTGTTGATCAGATGATAGTGACTTATGTTAAAAATAAAATTTGAGCTTTATTTACCCCATTACAACGTCACCTTTCTTGGCAATTGCAGGGAGGACTCATAAGAACGTTAACACCCTTTAACATGGAGGCGTATTTAGTATGTTTTTTATATGAAAGCGCTACACCTCTTATATCTATGATGTTTAGGTTTTTCAAATTTTCTAGCGATCTGGGTAGAACTTCTATAAAATTATCCCAAAGATCCAACTCCTCTAAATCGGTTAATTGGTTTACGGTCTCTGGTATAAATTCGATTTGATTTTTACTCAAATTAAGTTTTATAAGATTGGAGAGGAAGGCTAAGGAGTCTGGAATTGTTGTTATTTTATTTTTACTTAAATCGAGTACTTTTAAATTTGGGAAATAGCTGAGCTCTTGCGGGAATTGAGTTAAGGACTTTCTTCTTAATTTAAGATGATACACTTGTTGGGGGTTTTTCAATGCTGAACTTAGATCTTTATAAACATGATCTTCTTGAGCAATCAGTACAAAAGAGAGCGTTAAAAACAACAGAAGTATTTTCATTTGCCGAGTACAATTTGTTTGTCTTTAAGGAGTTGACATTGCAGAGCTTCTATATTTTTGAATTTCTGCTCGTTTCTGATCCATCCTTCAAAAACCACGGTTATTTCTTCGCCATAAATAGATGCATCAAAATTAATTATATGAACTTCGATTGTTTTTGAAATACCTTTAACGGTTGGCCTATTTCCAATATTTAACATTCCTAAATACTCTTTTTCACGAACCAGAACTCGAACAGCGTAAACACCGTTTGCAGGGATTAATTTGTGGACATCGGGAACTTGAATATTAGCTGTTGGAAAACCTATTTTATTTCCCAAATTTTCTCCTGCAACTACTGTGCCTGATAACTGAAATTGATGGCCTAAGTACACTTTCGCTGTCTTTAAGTCTCCTGACTCAAGCGCTTTGCGAATCTTAGTTGAGCTCACTGAAACAGCATCGACATCTTGAGCACAAATTTCTTCAACCTGAAATCCGTATACAGGACCGTACTCTTTAAGGTGCTCAAAGCTGCCCTCTCTATTCCTACCAAAATGATGATTGTAACCTATAACCAATCTAGACGTACCAATTTTATTGACCAATACATCTCTAACAAACTCTACAGAAGATAAACGTGAAAAGACTTTAGAAAAAGGATGAATAATCAAGTGGTCGACTCCAGCTTTTCGTAACAGATCAATTTTTTCGTGTTGTGACGTAATTAACTTTAAATCGTTATCGGAAAACAAAACCATGCGTGGATGAGGGAAAAAAGTTAAGAGTACAGTTTCACCATCTACCGAATCTGCAATTTCCTTTAACCTTTCAAGAATTTTAATGTGCCCAACATGAACACCATCAAAAGTACCCGTAGTAACCACCGCATTTTTCACTTTTCCGAACTCTTCTAAACTATGGTATATTTTCACAAATCGAATTATTGAGCATTAGTGTGTGTAATAAAAGGCGTTAATATCTTAAATACACAATAGGCTACAAAATTAACAAAATAAAAAAAGAGCACACTATTATCTAATTAAATAAAAATCAGTAAATTTGCAGCCTTAAAAGACGTTATTCACTTTCAACAAAAATAAATTTTACGATGTCAAAAAATATCGGAAAAATCGCCCAAGTAATTGGACCCGTTGTCGACATTAAGTTCGACAGTAGTGTAGCTGACTTACCAAACATTTATGATGCTCTTGAAATCACTAAAAAAAATGGTTCAAAAGTAATTTTAGAATGTCAACAACACATTGGTGAAGACACTGTTCGTTCCATTTCTATGGATTCAACGGATGGGTTGAGTAGAGGTATGGAAGTTGTTGCTTCTGGATCGCCTATTCTAATGCCAGTTGGTGAAGATATTAAAGGACGTTTATTTAATGTAGTAGGAGATGCAATTGACGGTATTAAACCACTAAGTAAAGAAGGTGGATCCCCAATCCACCGTGATGCTCCTAAATTTGAAGATTTATCTACATCATCAGAGGTCTTATTTACAGGTATTAAAGTAATTGACTTAGTTGAACCCTATTCCAAGGGTGGAAAAATCGGTCTTTTCGGTGGTGCNGGTGTAGGTAAAACTGTACTGATTATGGAGTTGATNAACAACATTGCCAAAGGACANGATGGTATTTCTGTATTTGCTGGTGTNGGTGAACGTACTCGTGAAGGGAACGATTTACTACGTGAGATGATCGAATCAGGAGTTATCAAATACGGTAAAGACTTTGAAGAGGACATGGAAAAAGGCGGCTGGGATCTTACGAAAGTAGATCACAAAGAATTAATTAATTCTCAAGCTACTTTAGTATTCGGTCAAATGAATGAATCTCCAGGAGCTCGTGCACGTGTGGCGCTTTCTGGATTAACATTAGCAGAATATTACCGTGATGGTGAGGGAGATGGCGCTGGTCGTGACATCTTATTCTTTATCGATAATATTTTCCGTTTCACACAAGCTGGTTCTGAAGTATCTGCCCTTCTAGGTCGTATGCCTTCTGCCGTTGGTTACCAACCAACACTTGCTACAGAAATGGGAATGATGCAAGAACGGATCACTTCTACTAAAAACGGTTCTATTACATCAGTACAAGCAGTATATGTACCTGCAGATGATCTTACAGATCCGGCCCCAGCAACAACTTTTGCACACTTGGATGCTACTACAGTATTGTCTCGTAAGATTGCAGAATTAGGTATTTATCCTGCTGTAGATCCTTTAGATTCTACGTCTCGTATTTTGAATCCTGAAGTATTGGGTGAGAAACACTACAAATGTGCTCAGGATGTAAAAGAAATTTTACAACGCTATAAAGAGCTACAAGACATTATTGCCATTTTAGGTATGGATGAATTGTCCGAAGAAGACAAACAAGCCGTGTTACGCGCACGTCGTGTTCAACGTTTCTTTTCTCAACCATTCCACGTAGCGGAACAATTTACAGGTCTTCCAGGAGTTCTTGTAAGTATAGAAGATACCATTAAAGGCTTTAATATGATTCTTGACGGTGAGTTAGATCACCTCCCAGAAGCAGCTTTTAACCTTGTTGGAAATATTGAAGAAGCTATTGAAAAAGGTGCTAAAATTTTAGCTGAGGCTAAAGCTTAATCTACGCAATATGTTAGTTGATATTATCACACCAGACAAAGAGCTATTCTCAGGCAGCATTGTATCTATTGAGCTTCCAGGTTCGGACGGTAGTTTTGAAATCTTAAACAATCACGCTCCAATTATTGCAACGCTATCTGGAGGCAAAATTACCATTNCTCTAGAAAATGNTAAAAAAGAATCTTTNGAGGTAAATGGTGGTGTTGTAGAAANTCAAAACAACAAAATTATCGTATTAGTCGANTAGNTTTNCTAGTGCAACCCTATATTTAAGAGTCCCAATTGGGACTCTTTTTTTTTGATNNATTGACTGCTTTNNTGCNATTAATNNGCTANTCCTAAGATGAAGAATTAGNTTGCTTTTACTAAAAAANCAAATTATTTGATAAGCCNCACANANATAATAGTATCAATACTATATTTACATCATGTTTAAAAAATTAAAAATAAGCGAAAAAATAAGCAAAAAGCTCAAAGATCGAACTTTGTCTAGTAGTTTGAGGAAATTGCCTCCAAACAAAAACCTCACAGACTTTTGTTCAAATGATTATCTTGGGTTTTCACAATCTTTAAAAGTAAAAAAAAGCATCCATTTTGGTGCAACAGGCTCGAGACTGCTCAGCGGAAATTCTGAGCAATTTGAAAAGCTAGAAGCTACAATTGCAAAATTCCATAACGCAGACGCAGGATTGATTTTCAACTCGGGATACGACGCAAATATTGGCTTATTTTCTTGCATTTTAGATAAGGGTGACACCCTTATATACGACGAGTATATTCATGCAAGTATTCGAGATGGAATACGCTTATCCAATGCACGTTCTTTTGCATTTGAGCACAATAACGTAAAATCTTTAGAAAAAAAACTTAAACAAGCCACCGGAACAGTTCTTGTTGCAATAGAGTCTGTTTATTCNATGGATGGAGACCTNGCANCACTTAAAGATATNCTTGAAGTTTGTGAAAAATACAATGCTGAGCTTATNCTNGACGAAGCACACGCAACNGGNGTTATNGGTNNAAATGGAGANGGNTTAGCACAAAGTCTAAACNTGGAGTCAAAAATATTTGCNCGGATTCATACNTTTGGAAAAGCAATGGGTTGCCACGGGGCAATTGTACTAGGTTCTGAAAAGTTAAAACAGTACTTAGTCAACTTTTCTCGCTCATTTATATACACAACAGCGCTTGCAGGAAACAGCTTAGGTGCTATAGAGAGCGCTTATCACAAATTAAAATCATCTTCGGAGAGTATTGCGCAATTAAACTTAAATGTAAACCTCTTTAAGGCACTAGCGTTAAAAAAACTATCAGCTCAACTTATACCGAGTTCTAGCCCAATACAATGCATACTTGTTCCGGGAAATAGAGCGGTTAAAAAAATAGAACACCAATTAGAATTAAAGGGATTTAATATTAAAGCAATTCTTCACCCTACAGTAGAAGAAGGAAAGGAACGAATACGAATATGCATACACTCCTTTAATACAGATGAGGAAATTAAAACATGTGTAAAAAGTTTAGAAGAACTCATTTCATGAAAACATACTTTGTAACAGGAATTGGAACTGAAGTTGGTAAAACGATTGCATCAGCAATTATAACCCAAGCCTTAGAAGCTGATTATTGGAAACCGGTTCAAGCAGGTGAATTGGACCAAAGTGACAGCATGAAAGTTAAAAGTCTTATCTCCAATAATCAATCTAAGTTTCATGAAGAAGCCTTTCGATTAAACCAGCCAATGTCTCCACATGCCGCTGCAGAAAAAGATCAAGTACATATCGATATTTCTTCTATAAAAGCACCCTTAACCAACAATCATTTGGTTATTGAAGGTGCTGGAGGTTTGCTAGTTCCATTAAACGATAAAGAGACTATTCTTAACCTAATTGAGACGCTTAGATGTGAAGTAATTTTAGTTTCTCGGCATTATTTAGGAAGTATTAATCACACCCTAATGAGTATTGAGATTCTTAAACAAAGAAATATTCAAATCAAAGGAATTTTATTTAACGGAGATGAAAATAAGGACACAGAAGCGATCATCTCTAAAATGAGTGGCATTCATATTCTAGGTAGAATAGCTGAGTTAACTAATTTAAATAAATCTACTATTAATTCAGTTGCGCAAAATTTGAAGAATAAATTAATTTAGCTCAAAATACGAAAACCTAAAATGAGGGATTACCCTCTATATTTATCGTAGAAATTACTGAGCGCAGAAATCTAAATAAAGGATGAGTCTAGTCGAAAAAGATCAAAAATATATATGGCACCCTTTTACTCAAATGAAAACTGCTGGAAANGCTATTCCAATAGTAAAAGGAAAAGCTACCCTACTAATAGATGANAAAGGAAATNAATACATTGACGCCATTTCATCATGGTGGGTAAATCTTCATGGACACAGCAACCCTTATATTGCNGAAAAAGTACACGCTCAAATGCTGGAACTAGAGCATGTCGTTTTTGCAGGTTTTACTCACAAACCGGCGGTAGAATTGTGCGAAAAACTCTCGAAACATTTGCCAAAAAACCAAGGTAAATTCTTTTTCTCAGGTGACGGTTCTTCAGCAGTAGAAATTGCACTAAAAATGAGTGTGCAATACTGGAAGAATAAAAAAGAGAACAGAACTCGATTTGTCGCAATTGATGGNGCTTATCATGGCGAAACTTTTGGAGCTATGTCTGCCGGTGCNAGAAGTATTTTTTCTGCCCCATTTTCTGATTTACTCTTNGAAACAGCTCACATACCTTTTCCAAAAAATGAAAANGANTGTATTGATTGTTTNAAANANGAACTGTCAAAAGGNGATGTTGCAGCTTTCATATTTGAACCCCTTGTTCAAGGTGCAGCAGGGATGCGAATGTATAAAGCAGAAACNNTAAACAAACTCATACAAATATGTAAAGAGGCNGGGGTTTTATGTATCGCAGATGAAGTAATGACTGGATTTGGGCGAACAGGAACAACTTTTGCGGTAAATCAAATTGAAGCTGAGCCTGATTTCATNTGTATGTCTAAAGGTTTATCTGGNGGAACNCTACCCCTNTCATTAACNACTTGCACAAAAAANATTTACGATGCCTTTTTGGGAGATGACATTCAAAAAGCGTTTTTACATGGCCACTCATTTACTGGAAATCCAATTGGATGTGTTGCAGCCATTGCGAGTTTGGAGCTTTTAGAAAAGGAAGAATGTCAGAGTGCTATTAAGAATATTTCAGCCAGACACCAATCTTTTGCAACGAAAATAAAGACCCTTAAAGTACTCTTAGACGTCCGATGTTCAGGAACAATAATTGCACTAGAATTAAAAGTTGACTCATCTGGCTATGCAAGTTCGATCAGACAGGGTTTGTATAATGCGTTTCTTGAACAAGGAGTGTTGCTAAGGCCTCTTGGTAACGTAATCTATATGATACCACCTTACTGTATAACCGAAAAAGAGCTGAACAAAGTATACGAGGTTATTGAACATCAATTGAATTTACTTTCATAAAAGCAACCCATTTACTTTAAAAATAAAGCGAGCAAAGAGTGTTCATTAAAGTAACTACTGACCAGAACGAATGGCTTCTACAGGATCTAATCTAGAAGCTGAAACCGCTGGAATGAGACCCGAAATGACTCCTATTAAAACAGAAACCCATAAGCCTGTTACTATATTTTTAGTTGATAAAGAAACGTCAAAATCAAAATAACAACCCGCGACTACTGTTCCGAAGTAAACAATAAGTAACCCTATAATCCCACCTATCAAACANAGTAAGATGGCTTCAAACAAAAATTGTAGCAAAATAAAATAGTTCTTTGCCCCAATAGCTTTTTGGATTCCAATTATATTAGTTCGTTCCTTTACAGATACAAACATAATATTGGCAATTCCAAAACCACCAACCAATAAAGAAAAGCCTCCAATAATAATTCCTGCTAAATCGATTACACTAAACATCAAATCTATGCCTTTTGATATAATACTTGTTTCGTTTAGGGCAAAATCATCGTCAGATTTTGGAGCCAAACGTCTAACAGCTCGCATAACTCTTGTTAAATCATCTTTGAGCTCTGCGTTACTTACTGCTTGTTTTGCCTTTACCATAAACATTGGGTTGGTAGACTCACTATTTAAACGAATAAAATTACGCGCAAACTTAACCGGAATAACAATATTGTCATCATCGCTGCTTCCAATAATACTATCTCCTGCTTTTTCAAAAACACCAATAACTAACGCTTTTTGGCCCATAAACTTTAGATATTTACCTAAAGGATTTTCTCCCTCAAAAAGTGTTTCAGAAATAGTAGCACCTATAATTGCCACAGGCTTCCCCGAAGAAGATTCCTGAAGAGAAAAATACCTCCCAGAAGAAAGCTCAAACCCATACACATCCTGATATCCGTGAGAAACGGCAGAGACACCTATCCCAGCAACATCATTCGATTCAAATTTTGCAGTTTTATTTCCGGCTTTAGCAACAAAGGAAACAGCGGAAGCCTTCTCTAATCTTTGCTCTAGAAAAGCTAATTCAGTTAAGGTAGGTACCGGCCTCTGGTAGTACTTCCACCAAGGATATTCACCTCCCATAGCCCAAGGCCATTTCGTTACAAATACAATATTGTCACCTAAAGACTCAACACTGCTTCGAATGTTTTTTTCTAGAGAATCTACCACAGCAAAAACAGATACAATAGCAAAAATTCCAATGGTAACACCAAGTAAAGAAAGTAGGGTGCGAAGTTTATTTCCGACCAAGGCTTGAATGGCAAAACGGAAACTTTCTTTAAGAATTTTTAATAAAATCATATGCTTCAGTTGAAGAAATAATTAATCTAATTGATCTGAAAGTTGCTTAAATTCTATGCGAGGCGAGGTTTTTTCATAAACGATATGATAAACAGCATCTGTAATTGGCATCAAAACTCCATGCTCCTTATTTATTTCATGTATAGATTTCACTGCGTAATAACCTTCTGCTATCATATTCATATCCAACTGTGCAGCCCTAACAGAATACCCTTTTCCAATATAAGTACCAAAAGTTCTGTTTCTACTAAATTTCGAATATGCCGTAACCAATAAGTCTCCTAGATAGGCCGAGTCTTTTATTTCTCTATTAATGGGATGAACAGCATCTAAAAAACGTTGAATTTCTCGAATAGCGTTAGAAATTAATACAGATAAAAAATTATCTCCATAACCTAATCCATGAGCTATACCAGCAGCAACTGCAACAACATTCTTTAAGACAGCTGAATATTCTGTGCCGTAAATATCATCTGATGTGATTACTTTAATGAAGTTACACCTTAACTGATTTGACATAAACTCTGCAACTAAATTATCTTGGCATGCTACAGTGAGGTACGATAGGCGCTCTAAAGCAACCTCTTCGGCATGGCAAGGACCCGTAATAACACCAATTTGATGTAAAGGTACTTTGTATTGATTTTGAATGTATTCTCCGACAATTTGATTGTATTCCGGAATAATTCCCTTCACCGCAGAGAAAAATATTTTTTTACTCAAATCTAAATCTAAAGCACCAAGAGCAGCGTGTAAAAAAGCGGATGGTATTGCTAAAATAATTACATCTGCATGCTCACATGTTGTCTTAAAATCTGAGCTTACACTTATTTTATCGGTATTAATTGAAACACCAACTAAATAGTTAGGATTGTGATGTGTTTGTTTAATATGCTGAACTGCAGACTCATTTCGCATGCACCAGACTAGTTCGTCAACATTATTAGATAAAATACTAACGATTGCAGTAGCCCAGCTTCCTCCACCTAAAACTGCTATTTTTTTATTTGACATCATTTATTTTCTCTCTTATGTATATCCACTTTACCCTTTTCATCCATTGACATTACAAACATTTCAATAAATGAAATAATTTTAGATTCAGCTTCAAAGTTAATCTTTTCAACATCGTCACTAGGTTTATGGTAATCATCATGCTTGCCTGTCCAAAAATGAAGCGCGGGTATGCCAACAGCATAAAACGGAGCATGATCAGATGGGCCGTCTTCTCGACTTTTTAAAGTAAGAGGAAACGTTTGCCAGGCTAAACCTTTAATTGAAGGCTCCCAAACTAGAGAACTACCTAAACCTTCAATAGTTAAAGGCATGCCTTGTTCCATACGACCTATCATATCCATATTAATAACGAAGTTAAATTTATCCAGAGCAAATGTTGGGTTTTTTACAAAATAGTTAGAGCCCAAAAGTCCTTTTTCTTCAGCAGAAAATGCGATAAACAAAAAATTATTTTGCTCTGTAATTTTATTATTTTTAAAGTAATGTGCGAGTTCAAGAACTCCCGCAGTTCCGCTGGCATTATCGTCAGCTCCATTATGTATTTTCCGAGGACCTTTGTACATGGAGCCTTCTCCGCCGTAACCTAAATGATCGTAATGGCCACTTATAACTACCGTGGTTTCTGCATCATTATCAATAAAACCAATTACATTATGAGCCATCTCTGTAACTTCATACTGACTTACAGATAAAGTGGCATTTTCGATGAAGTTAGCTGGTACTTTTGTGAAAATTGAGTTTCTAAGAACTAAAACAGGAATTCCTATGGATTGAATTCTTTTAAAATTAATTGCGGGTAATTGAAACTCTTTTTGAGAACTGTACAAAAGCAAAGCAACTGCGCCTCGATCTCGAGCTTCAATAACTCGGCTCACTAAATCTGGCACTTCAAAATCAATAGTACTTGGAGTATAGAGGTCAAGCTGAACAATGTAACCGTTCACATCAATATCTAAATTGTCGTAATCCGAATAAGAAAAATTAGGCGAGTGAATTCCATTCAAAATAGAAATTACGGGTACATCGCTAAGCATGCCATTGGATGATAAGCTAACAGGATAAAAGTCCTGATACAATTTCATGGGTTTGTTGTTAAGGCTCAATTTGGTTTGATTGGCTCCTTGCTTCACATTTTCGAAATAAGGAAATGCTTGTACAAAACCATTGGATCCTTTAGGTTCTAATCCTATTTCTTTCATTCTTTCCGAAATGTAATCTCTTGCCTTAATCTCACCCATTGTTCCTGGCTCGCGTCCTTTCATCTGGTCACTGGCTAATATTGTTAGGTCTGACCTTAGACGTTTTACTGCTTTTTTGTTGACTTTATCATTGTCTTGTGCTATACCATAAAGGCTAAGAAACAAGCTAAATAAGAAGCATGTATTTTTCATGGAAATTCTTTTTGAAGTGCTAAAATAGTCTAGGGCTTAAAGGTAAATAAACTATTTTTTTTGTTAAAATAAGATCGTTCAGTTATTCTAAATTTAAATAGGTAGGAAATCTTGATTCGAAAAGAGAATCACTTTAGAAAATCTTAGATATAACGATCTGTTAAAATTAGTAGGCTCTTTTTGAATTGCCATCCATATAGTACATAAAAGCTTTATTTACAACTCTATACCCACCAGACGTTGGGTAATCTCCAGTAAAATACCAATCTCCTTTGTGATTAGGGCAGGCTTTATGCAACTCATCTATACCCTGAAAGATGATCTCAACATCTGCTTTAATATCTTCGGGTCTGAGTAATTGAACACATTTATCAGAAATTTCTTCTGGAGTAAAAGGTTTGTATATTGCTTTGACAAAATTTACATCTTCACCATTAGGAAAAGTCTGCTGTGCTTTGCATTTTTCGTAAACTTCCATTATTACAGACTCCATACCTCTATCTTTCAGAAGTGCTACAGCAGCTCTAAAAGCTATAAAATCTCCCAAACGAGCCATGTCAATACCGTAACAATCTGGATAACGAATNTGAGGNGCAGANGAAACAACNATGATTTTTTTNGGGTTTAACCTATCAAGTATACGAAGGATNCTTTTCTTTAAGGTAGTTCCTCTGACTATNCTGTCGTCAATAATAACCAAATTATCCTCTTTACCAACTTGCCCGTAAGTAATATCATAAACATGCCCTACAAGACTATCTCTATTGCTATCATCAGTAATAAATGTTCTTAATTTAGCGTCTTTAATCGCAATTTTCTCTATTCGAGGACTCACTGAGAAAATCTCCTTTATCTGNTCGATGGAAGGGTTTTCTCCTAAGGCTAATACCATTTGGGCTTGCTTGTCTTTATACAAAAGCTCCAGTCCCTTCACCATACCATAAAAAGAGGTCTCGGCTGTGTTTGGAATAAAAGAAAATACAGTGTTTTTTAAGTCTCCACCAATACTATCCATTACTTTAGAGCATAACAAATTGCCTAATTCTTTACGTTCTTTGTAGATTTCAGCATCATTGCCTCTAGAAAAGTAAATTCGCTCAAAAGAACAGGCTTTATTTTGCAAGGGTTCCCGAACCATATCCATACTTACGCGCCCATCTTTTTTAATAATTAAAGCATGCCCAGGAGTAATTTCTGCAANAGCATCTGCAGGCACATTCATAGCGGTTTGAATTACGGCACGCTCTGAAGCGACAACAACAACCTCTTCATCTCTATAATAAAAACCTGGTCTAATTCCTGAAGGATCTCTTAATGCAAAAGCGTCTCCATGTCCGGTTAGTCCGCACATCACGTAACCTCCATCCCACTTTTTAGCAGAATTTACAAGTACTTCTTGAATGTTTATTTTAGAAGCAATGAAGCTGGTCATATCTCGCTTATTCCCTACAAGTTCTTTGTATTTATAGTAAATTTCATCATTCGCCTCATCAAGAAAATGGCCAATCTTTTCTAGAATGGTAACAGTATCAGATTTTTCTTTGGGGTGTTGACCTAAATCAACAAGTTGATCGAAGAGCTCGTCAACATTAGTCATATTAAAGTTCCCAGCCAAAACTAGGTTTCTAGTCATCCAATTGTTTTGTCGTAAAAATGGATGACAGTGTTCTATACTATTTCCGCCATAAGTTCCATAGCGAAGGTGTCCAAGAAAAAGCTCACCAGAAAAAGACATGTTTTCTTTTAACCAATTTACATTTTTTAGTTTACTAGGGTCTTCTGCCTCTACCTCTTGAAATTTTGAATTGATGTAAGAAAAAATATCTTGTACAGAATTGGCTTTATTTGAACGGTAACGGGAGATGTACCTCTTACCGGGAGGTAAATCAAGTTTAATGTTTGCCAAACCAGCTCCATCTTGACCTCGATTTACTTGCTTCTGCATGAGTAAATACATTTTATTTAAACCGTAGAGTGAGGTTCCATATTTTTCTTGGTAATACTCTAGTGGTTTCAAAAGGCGAAGCATCGCAATTCCGCACTCGTGTTTTAACTCATCACTCATAGGAACAAATACAATAAATTTAAGCAGGCAAGTTACAACAAAGTTTAGATTGTTGAACCTAAAATTGCTGCTGTATAGAAAAGAAAAATAACAACCATTTTATTCAACATATTGGTCTACGGAAAAACGCAATTAAAAAGAGCTCACCCAGTAAAATCTTCTCGATCCATACCTAACCATTCTAACGCAGATTTGCTTAAAAGTTGTTCTTTCTTGTTTTTTGACCAAGGCATACTATTTATTAATTTCCCCGGTTGTAATTCTCCTAGTGGAAAAGGATAGTCTGTTCCCAATGCAATTCTATCAGCACCCATAACATCCACAATATACTCTAACATTTTAGGGTCGTGAACAAGGCTATCAATATAAAATTTTCCAATATAATCTCTTGGGTGTTTGGCGTTATCTACGGCGCATAAATCAGGCCTAACTTCAAAACCATGTGCTACACGACCTATAGTTGAAGGAAAGGAACCTCCACCATGGGCAAAAGCAACTCTTAAATCTGGTAGTCTTTCGAAAACACCACCAAAAATTAAAGAACAAATTGCTCGAGCGCTTTCAGCCGGCATACCAACCAACCAAGGAAGCCAATATTTATCCATGTGTGTTTTGGCCATCATATCCCAAGGGTGAACAAACACACACATATCTAACTCCTGACAGACTTCAAAAATTGGAAAAAAAGCAGCTTCATTTAAATTCTTATTGTTAATATGAGTTCCTATTTGAACTCCTTTTAAACCGATTTCTTTACACCTTTGCAACTCTTTAATGGCGAGCTCGGCATCTTGCATAGGAAGAGTCCCTAAANCTGCAAACCTTTTTGGAAAACGTTTCACAATATCCGCTATATGATCATTCAGAAAAACGGCAACTTCTAAAGTATCTTTTGGCTTTGCCCAATAAGAAAACATTACTGGAACGGTAGACAATACCTGAACATGGACTCCTTGGTTGTCACAATCGTCTATTCGTTTTTCAGCTGACCAACAATTATCGTCAACTTCGCGAAAAAACTTGTCGTCCATCATCATTTTTGCACAACAGGGCTTGTGATGCTCTAAATTGATGAAACCACCATAGCCAAACTTCTCTTTAAAGTTTGGAATTTCTTTTGGCAAGATATGGGTATGTATATCTATTGTGAATAAATTATTTTTAGGCATAGAGGGAAATTAAATAAAACGAGGATCGACTTCCATTTCTTTAGTGCATTTAGAACAAGTTCTTAAATCTACAGAACTGTAAAACTCTTTAAAACGAGGAATGAAATCTTTTTCAATATTTGTTAAAGAAAAGTAGGTTTCGTGTAATTTATGGTTGCAGTTATCGCAAAACCAAAGCAAACCATCTTTATCATTAGTCCCTTTTCGAACCTTTTCAATCACTAAACCGACAGAACCTTCAGATCGCATAGGTGAGTGAGGGGTTTTTGCTGGCAATAAAAACATTTCACCTTCTTTTATAGGTATATCAAGCGCCTTACCATCTTCTTGAATTCGAACATTAATGGAACCTTCAACCTGAAAAAACCATTCTTCACTTTCGTTGTAATGGTAATCTTTACGAGCATTTGGACCACCAACAATCATAACGATAAAGTCACCTGCCTGTTTGTACAAGTTTTTATTACCGACTGGAGGCTTTAATAAATCTCGATTTTCTTCAATCCATTTATTTAAATTAAAAGGCTTTTGTATGGACATATCATATGGTTTTTTATAGTGAGCAAGTTACTATTTTTGAAGATAGTTTTGTGCAAAGTAATTTACTAACATCAATAATAGTAAATTTGTACAATAAAATTCAGAACTATAATCCTCACCCTTTAAACTCTCTTCCTACTGGGGAGAGAGAAGTTTCGAGAGAAACAGGGTGAGGTTTTTTTATTCCTTTTGCAATGTAAACCCTACGAATCTAATGCAACGTATATAGATTTACTTCCGTTTGATTTTACTTAAAACTTCGCTTTGAAATTATATACTAGAGTGGCCTTACTAATTACTTGGAACAATTCACTACTTTTGCTGCTCAAAATTAAACAACATGCTACGATCACATACTTGCGGAGAGCTAAACATTAGCCATTTAAAAACTAAAGTTACCCTAAGTGGGTGGGTACAAAAATCGCGCGACCTTGGAGGAATGACCTTTGTAGATTTACGCGATAGATACGGCATTACGCAATTGGTTTTTAATATGGAAACCAATAATAGTCTTTGCCTGGAAGCTCGTAAATTGGGTCGTGAGTTTGTAATTCAAATCAAGGGTGATGTAATTGAGCGGAGCTCGAAAAACAAAAACATACCTACTGGAGAGATTGAAATTGAAATCTCTGAATTAATCGTTTTAAATTCATCTAAAACGCCACCATTCACTATCGAAGACAAAACCGATGGTGGGGATGATTTAAGAATGAAATACCGCTATTTAGATTTGCGTAGAAATCCTGTTCGCGAGAACATGATTTTGCGTTCTAAAGTCGCTATTGAAACTCGAAAGTATTTAGCAGACTTAGACTTCATTGAAGTAGAAACGCCTGTTTTGATAAAATCTACTCCAGAGGGAGCTAGAGATTTTGTGGTACCAAGTAGGATGAATGAGGGCCAATTTTATGCACTTCCTCAATCGCCACAAACCTTTAAGCAGTTGCTTATGGTGGGTGGATTCGATAAATATTTTCAAATTGTAAAATGTTTTCGCGATGAGGATTTAAGAGCCGATCGACAACCAGAATTTACACAAATTGACTGCGAAATGTCTTTTGTGGAGCAAGAAGACATATTAAACACTTTCGAGAATTTAACACGTCACTTACTAAAAACTGTAATGAACGTGGAATTGAAAGATTTCCCAAGAATGACCTTTGATGAGGCGATGAGAGATTATGGAAACGACAAACCGGACATTCGTTTTGATATGAAACTTAAAAACATCAATGCGGTTTCTAAAAACAAGGGATTTAAAGTGTTTGACGATGCAGAGTTGGTTTTGGCCATCAATGCTAATGGCTGTGCTGGATATACGCGTAAGCAATTGGACAAATTAACCGATTGGGTCAAGAGACCTCAAATTGGGGCAAAAGGAATGATTTATGTCAAATGCAATGACGACGGATCCTACAAATCATCGGTAGATAAATTTTTCAATCAAGAAGATCTAGCCCAATGGGCTCAAACTACAGATGCAAAGCCTGGCGACTTAATTTTAGTTTTAAGTGGCGATACAAATGCTGTACAAAAGCAAATGAGTGAATTGCGTCTGGAAATGGGTGAGCAACTCGGATTCAGAGATCCAAATGTATTTGCTCCACTATGGGTTGTAGACTTTCCTCTTTTAGAATGGGACGAAGAAAGTGCACGTTACCATGCCATGCATCATCCATTTACCTCTCCTAAACCAGAAGATCTAAACAAATTAGATACCGCACCAGGCGAGGTGAAAGCCAATGCCTACGATATGGTGTTAAACGGTTCTGAAATTGGGGGTGGGTCAATTCGAATTCACGATAGAGATTTACAAAAATTAATGTTCCAACACTTAGGCTTTACAGATGAGGAGGCGCAAGAACAATTTGGTTTCTTAATGAACGCCTTCGAATATGGAGCCCCTCCACACGGCGGGTTGGCTTTTGGCTTAGACCGCTTATGCTCTATTATGGGTGGCGCAGAATCAATTCGTGATTTTATAGCATTCCCAAAAAACAACTCTGGTAGAGATGTTATGATTGATGCACCCTCTAGAATAGACACGCTCCAATTGGACGAATTAAGTTTAAAATTAAAAAGTTAACTTAATAATTTAAAAAACAGCATTCAGCTGTTTTTTTTTACTCCATCTATTATTTTATATATTTGTAACAAATTAATATGATTTAATATTTCCCTCATCCAAAATGAAAAATACAATCTTCGCTTTCCTACTCGTTATTTGTAATTACGGCTATGCTCAATTAGAAACTAATTATGTTAGTACTTCTCAAGAAAAATACACTTGGATTGACTTACTTTACGCTGATAAAAAGGATGCCGGATTGATTACCGATGCATACAACTCTTATTACAAAACAAACCCATTTGTAAAAAACAAGCACACACAATACTACAAAAGATGGTTGCGAAGTCTGAGTAGAACTAAAGCTAAACCTACACAAAAATACACCAATGCTTCGCTGTCTAATAAAAAAACTACAGCTGCATGGATTCCCAGAGGCCCTTTTGATTTTGACATAGATGCAGCGAGTAGATCATATGCCCCTGGGGCGGCACATATATATTGTGTAGAGCAAGCGATCTCAAATACAAACGTCATTTATGCTGGTACAGCTACAGCTGGACTTTGGCGCTCTAGCGACAAAGGAGAAAACTGGTATTGTCTTACCAAAGTACTTCCAGTTAGCAAAGTTTATGCATTAGAAATAGATCCTACTGATGAAGATGTGGTCTATTTTTCTGGTGGAGGAACATTATACAAATCTACCAATGGAGGCGCAACACATACCGACATTGGAGCAGGCGAATTTAGCCCTGAAATTAGCATTAATGAAATTATGATTCACAATAATAAATTGTGGGTCGCTTCAAATCAAGGACTATACTACTCTACAAATAACGGAAATTCATTTATACAAAATCAATCAGGCACTTGGTTAGAAATGGAAGTTCACCCAACAAATAATCAAGTTCTATATGCTGTCAAAGAAAACAGTATGTCCACTTCTTTTTTTAAATCTACTAATAACGGTGTTAGTTTTTCAGAAATAGGAAATGGATGGCCCAGTCCAGAAGGTGAAGAAGAACAAAAGAGAACTGAAATTGCCGTAAGTGCGGCGGCTCCAAATAAAATTGTAGCACTAGCAACGGGCGCTGCCAATGGAGGCTCAGGATTGTATGGTGTTTATGTGAGTGAAGATCAAGGAGAAAACTGGGAATTTAAATGTTGTGGTAATCAACCAAGCGGCATTCCTTCCTTAACTAATATTAATATGATGGGCTGGAGCGATGAAGGTACAGATGATGGCGGCCAATATTATTATGACTTAGCTCTTGCCATTAATCCTGAGAATGCAAACATCATCCATGTAGCAGGAGTACAACATTGGATTTCTACCGATGGTGGCGATAGCTTTACTTGCCCTGCAAAATGGTCTCATCCAGATAAAGATGAATACATTCACGCTGACATTCACGATATGCGGTATTTTGAAAATGATTTGTGGGTAGCTTGTGATGGAGGTGTTTTTTACTCCAATAATGCAGGAGAAAATTTTGACAAGAAAATGTTCGGGATCTCTGGGACAGACTTTTGGGGCTTCGGTGCTGGATTTAGCGATGGTGAAGTAATGCTAGGTGGAACCTATCACAACGGAACTCTTATTAAAGATCATGATGTGTACCAAGGGGGTTGGATTTGCGCTGAGGGCGGTGACAACTATCGTGGATTTGTAAATTTTGCTGATGCAACCAAAGTTTATACCGATGCAGGTGGACGAATTTTATCTGGAGACCGAACCGTTGAATTGGGGTCTTTTGCCATGCAGTATAAACCAAACGCATCTTATACTATTGGAGAATCTAGTAACCTAGAGTTTGACCCTCGATCTCCGAACATACTCTACATTGGAAACGAAACCACTTTATACAAATCTTATGACAATGGTGCGAGCACAACAGCATTGTATGATTTTGGAGAGAAAGTAACCTCTGTTGAAGTCGCTTGGTCTAATCCAAATTACATTTACGTTGCCACTTTTGAAGGTTGGTGGGAGACTAAAAAAATATACAAATCTACCAATGCAGGTGAAAGTTGGGAGGATATTACGCCAGATCCTTCAACAATAAACAACCAAGTTTGGATCCCTTTTGACATTACCATAAGCAGTAAAAATGAAAACCACCTATGGATTGTGAGAACTTCTATGTATGGAACCCCTTCTGATGGTCAAGGTTACGATGTTTTTAAATCTACAGATGGAGGTAATTCTTGGATAAATTGGACAACACCCACATTAAATAATGAAAACATCACAAACATAGAACATCAAAGAGGTTCTAATGGTGGTGTGTATATTGGAACCAGACAAGCAGTATATTTTAGAGACAATACACTCGATGATTGGGTGTTGTACAATACTAATTTACCCCTTCAAACCAACTCTACTCAGCTGATTCCGTACTACAAGGAAGGCGTCCTTAAAAATGGAACCAACCAAGGCGTGTGGGAAGTGCCTTTTTTAAAGCAGAGCCCACCTTCAGCTCAAATTGCTGCAGATCGTTTTAACATCAACTGCACAAATAATGTGGTTCAATTTTACAACCACTCAGCAATGCGATCTGAAGGAGAGTCGTTTCTCTGGTCTTTCCCTGGTGGAATTCCAGAAACCTCCTCTGATGAAAATCCTCTAGTCTATTATGCAGACCCAGGTAGCTATGATGTTACCTTAACTGTTTCGGATACAAACGGAACAGATACGCAAACCCTACCAAACTTTATTTTATTCGAAGCAATTGTTCTTTCTGAACCAGAAGAGATGCTTCAAAACTTTAGCGAAAATCTATTTCCTCCAGAAGGATGGTCACTCCCAGAAGCCAGCTATTCTTGGCAAGGAATAAATGTAAACGACCCAAATTGTCAGGCGAGTAGTGCGGCTTATGTAAATAATTTTTCGATTGGGCAGAATGGAAGTGAAGCTGCGCTGTTGAGTCCCCAAATAAATCTAGACCTCTTTGAAAATGCAACACTGAGCTTTAA
The DNA here is from genome assembly GCA_002685115.1 of Flavobacteriales bacterium. Classification (GTDB taxonomy): domain Bacteria; phylum Bacteroidota; class Bacteroidia; order Flavobacteriales; family UBA7430; genus UBA6772. The sequence goes on from NYWQ01000033.1 coordinate 19,520, forward strand.
TTATGCCTATGCTCGCTACGGAGCAAACTACTCCGATGGTCTTAAAGTTGAAATTTCTACGGAATGCGCTGCCAACTGGACTACCTTATGGGAAGCCTATGGCTCAGACCTCGCTACAGTTCCAGATCAAAATAGTGCTTGGGAACCAACGTGTGAAGATTGGGGTAGCTTAAACGTAAGTTTAAGCGAATACAACAACCAAAACATTTACATTCGTTTCGTAAATATAAACGGTTACGGAAACAATTTATATCTAGACAACATAGAATTTGTAAACAATGAAGGGAATATTGAGGTTGTAAATTCAATAGTTGGATGTATGGATAATGCAGCGTTAAACTTCAATGCAATAGCCAATTTAGATGACGGATCATGTGAATATACTTCACTTGGGGGTCAAGACATAAGCCTATTCGAAGGTTGGAATATGTTCTCAACTTACGTAACCCCAACAAACCCTTCAATTGATGTTGTGGTAAACAATATTGAAGAATCTATTATCATCGTTAAAAACAATCTGGGTGAGGCATACTTACCCGAATGGAATTTTAATGGAATTGGAAATTTGAATAATACGGAAGGATACCAAATAAAAGTCTCTACTGCATCTATTTTAACCATTGAAGGAGTCCTGATTGCTCCAGACTCTCAAATTATTGAAATCGCTGAAGGGTGGAATACAATCGCGTATTTAAGAACGGTTAGTGCAGACGCTAGTTTAGTCCTAGAAGGTATTGCGAATCAACTAACTATTGTAAAAGACAATTTGGGAAATGCCTACCTGCCCGAATGGAATTTTAATGGAATTGGGCAACTTGAGCCCGGACAAGGCTATCTTTTAAAATCAAATGCTGCAGTTGAGTTAAATTATCTACCGAATACAGCTGAATACAGAACTTCGTTAAATTCTCAGATCAAAAACAGAGCATCAAATATAGATTTTGAACTAAATTCAGGGTCAAACATGCATTTAGTTCTTCCAGAATCCTCCTGGAATACAAAAGTTACAGAACAAGATGAATTGTATGCTTACGATATGCAAGGTACTTTAGTTGGTGCAGTAAAAATTACATTACCTAACACCGTACTCTGTATATGGGGAGACGACGATCTAACAAACGAAAAAGAAGGCTTGTATCCTCTAGAGAACATTACCTACAAACTTTGGTCCGCAGCTGATCGTGAACTTAAAATGCTCGAAATTATTCAGCCTAAACAAAATAGGTTCACCCAGAATGAACTTGTTGTTGGACAAGCTGTAAATTTATCTGAAGCTATTGAAACGCTCAGCCTTTTTGATGCCATTCCAAACCCTGCAAAAAACCAAACGCTTATTCGTGTGTTTTTAAATGAAGATAGCCATCTAAGGCTAGACCTTTTTGACGTTGTAGGAACTAAAATAAAAGAAATTTCTTCAGGAAATTTTGAAAAAGGATACCATAAATTTGTCCTTGAATTAAATGACATGTCCGCAGGAACGTACCTCTACCAAATGACTTGCAAGGGTACTAGAAAAAGCAAACGAATTCAAGTGATAAAGTAACAGAACTTGTAAAAAAAGAGGCTTTAGCGGTTTATTAAATTCATTCGAAACCCAAAAACGATGTTCGATTGTACAAAGAAAAAATGCTGACTTCCCTTGTCTACAGAATTTGCTGTAGTTCTAATATTTGGCAGGTTAATAAAACCACCCTTAAACTCAGATAAAATAAAAAAGTGCTTTCCAATATTTAACTGCACACCCAACATCGCATTTAATCCGTAGCCGGAGACATGAAAATCGTCATGTCGTTCATTGTTCAATAAAGTTGCATTGGTTTTAGGGATCATAATACCAGCGCCTAAACCTTCTATAAGATGTAAGGAAACTTTATTGTAAAATTTTAGATCGTCAACTCTCCGGAATTCTACATTGATATAATTCAACCCATCAGTGTGTTCCAAACGAACTAAATCGGTTGCTAAAACGACTGATGTATCGGAATAAACACCATCGTAATCAGTGCCCGTTCTTTCGATGTAACCGTTCATGTTAACAACTTGGTTAGAGTCTACAACATATTTCATATGATCTGACCCTATGGAAATACTATACCTGTCTGTAACAAAATAACCAACTCGAGCGTTAAACTGAGGAATCGTAATTCGAGTTGGATTAAAGTAATCGTAAGCACTAAAAGGAGTTTGTCTGTCTCGAGCAACTGCGTTATCAATCGTAAAGTCGTAGTTATCGCCGTAAAAACGAATATCTGAATTCGTGTAAGCACTTCTATTCCAACCCCAGTAAACAAAAAAATCGCCTTGCTTGTTTTGGTTAGGATTTACTTCTTGAGCGATCATGGAAAAACTACTTCCTATAATAATCAACAGTGTAACTAATATTCTCATTTTCTCTAGTCCTTTTTTACCCAAATAATTTGACACAAATGTACCCAATTTAAACAAGATAAATAGCGTGTAGCAGCTCTAGATGCTTAGTATTAATTGCCGGCACACAAAAGTCTTAGGGATTTGTATCTCATAATTGAGAAAAGGCTCGTATTTTTGCAAAAATCAATTCTAAGGATTTTGAGCGATCACAAACAAAAATTCATAAGCCTAGGGATTTCTCACTGGAAAACTCCAATAGACATACGTGGAAAATTTAACTTTTCTGCAGATGCTATTGACGCTATTTTAGAAGAGGCAAAACTACTAGGTGTCAAAAGTCTATTTGTGGTGTCTACTTGTAACAGAGCTCAATTTTTTGCCTACCACCACAACGCTTATATTTTAAAAGAACTTTTTGTAAAACATACCAAAGCCTCAGCAGAAGAGTTTGAAAAACATCATTTTACAACAACAGAAGACGAAGCAGTTCATCAACTTTTCGAATTGTGTTGTGGTTTGGACTCTATGATGTTGGGCGATTTACAAATTGTAAACCAAATTAAAGAAGCCACTAAATACGCCAATCAAAAGGACATGTTAGATGGCTACTCGCATCGCTTAATGCAATATGTACTGCAGGCCTATAAAGATGTGCGCACACATACAGAAATAAACGAAGGACCTGCTTCTGTTGCGCATGGAGCTGTATTGTTTATCAAAGAACGTTTTAAAAGCCTTGCCGAAAAAAAGATCGTGCTTTTTGGAACAGGAGAAATTGGAGAGACTACCGTTAAAAATCTTCAAAAACACAACTACAAAGAAATGGTTTTGGTAAATAGAACACGCGCCAAAGCAGAAGCGCTTGCTAACACCATAGGAGTGCGTGTAGCAGCTATTGAAAACTTAGAAGAAGAACTTAAAACGACCGATATTTTTATTGTAGCAACTGGCGCAACTGAACCAACAGTTGGACCAGAATATTTTGAAAGTACAAACAAAAAAATGCTTTTAATCGATCTATCGGTTCCAAGAAATATAGATACAAGCGTGGACGCTCTAAAAGAATTAGAGCTCATAGACATGGATCAGCTCAATAACATACAAGATGAAACATTAGCTAGACGACGCAAAAACATCCCCAAAGCACGTACCATTATCAATCTACACAAAAATGAGTTTTACGATTGGGTTTTAATGCGCGAATTATCGCCAACCATTCAATCATTGCGTGACAAACTTCATTCGTTTACAGCGGTCGAACTGGAACAGCAAAAATTTCGTTTGACTCCAGAAGAATTAGATAAAGCAGAAAAATTAGCAAGCAGTGTGGTCAATAAAATAGCCAATCAAGCTACAGAATTTATCAAATTAAAATACCGTCAATCCGACGATGTGGTTAAAATGGTCGAAGAAATGTTTAAATTGAAGCCATGATTCGCATAGGAACCAGAAAAAGCAAGCTCGCATTATGGCAAGCCAATAAAGTACAAGAGGAACTCCAGTTACTGGGACAGGCCTCTAAATTGGTGTTAATTGAATCTGAAGGCGATAAGGTTCTCGATACGCCACTCCCACTTATGGGCGGAAAAGGAGTGTTTACCAAAACTTTAGATGATGCTCTTGTCGCAGGAGAAATAGACATAGCCGTTCATTCTCACAAAGATATACCTACAGATTTGCCAGAAGGCATACAGCTGTGTTCTGTTATGGAACGCGCAAACCCTTATGATGTTTTGGTGGTGCGAAAAAATACCGATTTTTTAGACGTTGAAGACTATGCTGGTTTAATTGCTACAAGTTCCAACAGACGAAAATCGCAGTGGCTGGATCGTTACCAAAAACACAACACATGCGACATCCGTGGAAACGTGCAAACTCGCATTAAAAAATTAAGAGAAAGCACCTGGGACGGCGCTATATTTGCGGCTGCAGGGCTACAACGCTTAGAACTAGACCATGAAATAGCATTGGTTTTAGACTGGATGATTCCTGCGCCAGCACAAGGTGCAGTTGCCGTTGTTTGTAGAGAAAATGATGCCGAAACAGCAAAAACATGCCAAGGATTTCATCACACTGAAACGGCCTTGTGCACTCAAATAGAGAGAGATTTCTTAAACCAATTAAATGGCGGATGCTCTGCACCTATAGGCGCTTATGCAAAAATTGAAGATGGAATCCTTAAACTGGATGCCATTGTTATGGATCCTGATGCAGAGCTTAAAATAGAAGTGAAGTTAGAAAAAGATGCATTATTGGCGCATAACTTGGGCATTGAAGCTGCCAAATATGCCCTCAGTAGAGGAGCTAAAGACATTATTGATAAATTACCCAAAGAAAAGCGTTTACACTAAATGCAACAAAATGGACAAATATGGATTACCAAATCGCTAAATGAGCGACAAAGAGTCTGTGTTCAAAATTTTGGACTTAGCGTAAATGAAATTCCACTGAGCACCCTCAAATTCAATCATTTTCCAGAATGTATCCCTTCCGCAAGTGCTTGGGTCTTTACCTCACAAAATGCAGTGAAAAACCTACCGGAAATCTCATTTTCCGGATCTGTATATGCTTCCGGAAATCAAACGGCGAAAGCGCTCATGGAAAAAGGGTTTGAAGTAAATTTGGGCGCCAATGAAACCGCACTTAGTCTGGCAAAAAAAATCACAGAAGACGGCGTAAAATCGGTCGTATTTTTTTGTGGAAACATGCGTAGAAACGAATTACCAGAATATTTAGCTAAAAAAAATATTGAGCTCACAGAAATCGTTGTTTACCAAACAATTTTAAGTCCAAAGAGCCTACAAATCCATAAAGGAGATGCCCTCTTTTTTATGAGCCCCTCAGCAGTTGAGTCTTTTGCCATGAAAAACGAATTTCATTCTGAAATAAACTATTACAGCATTGGAGAAACAACAGCAGAAGCCCTAAGAAATAAGGGCGTAAAAAAAATTAATACTGCAGCAGAAGCTACTTTTGAAGCGATGCTCAAAAAATACACATCCTAAAAAAACAGCACATGGAGTTTCCAAAATTAAAAAACGACCTGCTACTAAGAGCCTTAAAAGGCGAGATTGTTGAAAGACCACCTGTATGGATGATGCGTCAGGCTGGACGATTTTTACCAGACTACAGAGTATTAAGAGAAAAATATACGTTTTTCGAAAGGTGTGAAACACCACATTTGGTTTCTGAAATTACCACCATGCCGATTTGGCAAGTGGGAACCGATGCTGCCATTTTATTTTGCGACATTCTTGTAGTTCCAATGGCCATGGGCTACCACGTAGATATGGTGCCTGGCGTTGGCCCTCGCTTACCCAAAACCGTAAAAACATTGGCAGATGCCGAAGCCATTGTAGTGCCAGATGTAAATACTACACTTGGTTATGTAATGGAAGGGATTAAACAAACCCGAATGGATTTGAAAGGAGAGGTTCCCTTAATTGGATTTGCAGGAGCTCCCTGGACCTTACTTTGTTACATGGTTCAAGGAAAAGGATCGAAAGATTTTTCTGAGGCCAAACGTTTCTGCTTTGAACAGCCAGAAGCCGCCAAATTATTACTTCAAAAAATTACCGACACCACCATAGCTTACATGAAAGCGCAAATTAATGCTGGTGCGCAAGCCTTCCAATTGTTCGACTCTTGGGCAGGCTTATTAAGCCCAGATGATTTTATGGAGTTCTCTTACCCCTATCTAAAACAAATTGTTGCCGCTTGTACGGTTCCCAACATTTTGTTTGCCAAAGGGTCTTGGTACGCTTTAGAAGAATTAAAAGCTACTGGAGCTAATGGTATTGGTATAGACTGGGCTGTTACGCCAGAAATGGCTCGTAAAGTTTTAGGACACGATGTAACCATACAAGGTAACTTTGATCCTTCTAGACTCTATGCCCCAATTCCAAAAATAGAACAATGGACCAAAGAAATGATAGACCGTTTTGGCAAAGACCGTTACATTGTTAACCTAGGACATGGAATTTTACCCGACGTACCCGTTGACCATGCCAGAGCGTTTATTAACGCTGTAAAAAACTACAGCTAAATGAACATAAAGGAGGCTTTTACAAAACATATATTCGACTTGCAAAACCGCATTTGCACTGCTTTAGAAAAAGCAGATGGAAAAGCAAAGTTTGTAGAAGATTCCTGGGAACGACCTGGAGGTGGAGGTGGTAAAACACGTATCATTACCCATGGAAATGTATTTGAAAAAGGCGGTGTAAACACCTCTACGGTTCACGGAGAATTGCCCGACGTATTTAAAGAAAAATTTGGCGTAAACGAAGCGCGTTTTTACGCTTGTGGGCTTTCCTTGGTTATTCATCCAACGAGCCCAAAAATACCTACCGTACATGCCAACTGGCGCTATTTTGAAATGTACAACGCTGCGGGCGAAATTATAAAAAGATGGTTTGGTGGAGGAACTGACCTTACCCCCTATTATTTGGTAGAAGAAGATGCACAGCACTTTCATAATACAATGAAAAACATGTGCGACCAACACAACAGTTCTTATTATCCGAAATTTAAAAAAGCATGCGACGCTTATTTCTTTAATTCGCACCGAGATGAAACCCGAGGAATAGGCGGTATATTTTACGATTACATGCAACAAGACGATCGCATGACTTGGGAAGCCCTTTTAGCCTTCCAATTGGATGCAGGAAAGTGTTTTGAAGAGGCTTACCTTCCGCTGGTGGAAAAACACAAGACCGAAACGTACACCAAAGAACAAAAATACTGGCAAGAAATTAGACGGGGCCGTTACGTAGAGTTTAATTTACTGCACGATAGAGGAACACAATTTGGCATTAAAACCAAAGGCCGAACAGAGTCTATTCTCATGAGCCTTCCAGCTACCGTGCGATGGGATTACGATTTTAAAACCGAAAAAGGAAGTGACGAGGCCAAATTAATTGAAGTACTTATGAATCCTAAAGATTGGGTATAATCCTTCAAAAAAAATACATTTTACAAGAATCCAAGCGACAATTTAATTCACAATCAACTAAAAAAGTATCTTTGCCCTTATGACAAAAAAACGCTTAGCCATATTAGGGTCTACAGGTTCCATTGGAACGCAAGCTTTGGAAGTAGTTCTGGAGCAAAAAGACCGTTTTGAAGTTGAGGTTTTAACCGCGCACCGCAATGCCGATTTATTAATCGAACAAGCCATTGTGCACAAACCCAACGTTGTAGTCATTGGCGAAGAAACTTTGTACGATAAGGTATGTACTGCACTAGATGCGCATCCTATAAAAGTTTATGCTGGAGCAGAAGCACTCTCACAGGTTGTGCAAATGGAAACCGTAGACCTCGTTCTTACCGCTTTGGTAGGCTATGCGGGCTTAATACCAACCTTAGCCGCTATAGATGCCGGTAAAAACATCGCTTTAGCCAACAAAGAAACCTTGGTGGTAGCGGGCGAATTGGTTACCCAAAGAGCCAAAGCAAAAGGCGTTAACATCTTTCCCGTAGACTCTGAGCATTCTGCAATATTCCAATGTTTAACGGGCGAGTTCCACAACCCAATAGAAAAAATTGTGTTAACCGCTTCGGGAGGCCCTTTTAGAGGAATGAACCGCAAGCAACTAGAAATAGTGACCAAAGCACAGGCTTTAAAACACCCAAATTGGGAAATGGGCGCTAAAATTACCATCGACTCGGCCAGTATGATGAACAAGGGCTTGGAGGTAATTGAAGCCAAGTGGTTGTTTGGTTTAAAACCCGAACAAATTGAAGTCATTGTTCACCCTCAATCCATAGTGCACTCCTTGGTGCAATTTCAAGACGGATCGATGAAAGCACAGTTGGGTTTGCCCGATATGAAACTACCGATACAATACGCCATGGCGTACCCCGATAGATTGCCCAATAAATTTGAACGATTCAATTTTATGGATTACCCAAATTTAACCTTCGAGCAACCAGATCTTAAAACATTTAGAAACCTTCAATTGGCTTTTGACGCTATGAATAAGGGCGGAAATGCAGCCTGTATTTTAAATGCGGCCAACGAAGTGGTTGTAGATGCTTTTTTGAAAGATAAAGTTGGGTTTTTACAAATGTCAGACCTTATTGAGCATACCCTACAAAAGAGTACTTTTGTGGCCAATCCAACACTCAACGATTTTATCGCTTCGGATGCCGAAGCGCGCAAAATAACAACAGACAACATAAAATACAATGACTGAAACTTTAATCAAAGCGGCTCAATTTTTCTTGAGCCTTTCCTTTTTAATCGTATTGCACGAATTGGGACACTTTATTCCTGCTAAATTGTTCAAAACACGTGTAGAGAAATTCTACCTATTCTTTGATCCGTACTTTTCTCTTTTCAAGAAAAAAATTGGCGGTACCGAATACGGAATTGGCTGGTTGCCTTTAGGAGGCTATGTAAAAATCTCTGGTATGATAGACGAGTCTATGGATACCGAGCAACTAAGTGCGGAACCTCAGCCCTGGGAATTTCGCTCTAAACCGGCATGGCAACGCCTAATAATTATGTTGGGTGGGGTAACTGTAAATCTGTTTTTAGCCATGGGTATTTACGCCATGATTTTGTTTACTTGGGGCGGACAGGTATTGAAAACCGAAAATGTAAAATACGGTATTGAATGCTCGGAATTTGCCAAAGAAATGGGCTTCCAAAACGGAGATAAAATTTTAAATGTAGACGGCGTTTACTACGAGAACTTTGCAGATTTACCCGAAGCTATTTTAATCTCTGGAGCAGAAAATGTTCTGGTAGAACGAAGAGGTGTAAAAACCAAAATTGCCATACCGAAAGACATTGTGGCGCAGTTTATAGAAACTAAAAGCGAAACTGGTTTTATTGGCGTTGCTTTTCCATACTTTGCAAAAGACTTTGACGATGGCTCAGTAGCAGAAGCTGCTGGTGTAAAAGTAGGCGACCAATTAATTGCACTAAATGGTGAAGAGGCTTTGTATTTTACTGATTATGTTAAGAGACTACCTAGTCTAATCGATCAAAAAGTGACCCTTTCTGTTTTAAGAGGACTGGATACCTTGAATTTTGATTTCATCTTAGGAGGTTCTGGTAAAATGGGTGTTTACTTTGTTCAACCAAACGAACTGATTACCTACGACAAAAAAGAGTACGGCTTTTTCGAGTCTTTCCCGGCAGGTACTGCTATGGCTATTGACAAGCTGGATTCTTATGTACAGCAATTCAAACTCATTTTAAATCCAGAAACAGGAGCCTGGAAAGGTTTGGGTGGTTTTATTACCATGGGAAAACAATTTAAACCCGTTTGGGACTGGTACCACTTTTGGAACTTTACTGCTTTCCTTTCGATCGTTTTAGCCTTTATGAATATTTTACCTATACCGGCTTTAGATGGTGGGCATGTCATGTTCCTACTCTGGGAACTAATTACCGGTAAAACTCCCTCAGATAAATTTTTAGAGTACGCTCAAATGTTCGGGTTTATAATCCTGCTGAGCCTGTTGGTTTTAGCTAATGGAAACGACATTTTAAACCTTTTTAATTAAGCGCATTTTTGTAATTTTACAGCAAAATTTTAATACAATACAAAATGGATCAATTTGGAATACAAGAAGCCCTAAAAGCCTTAGGTCTTGCAGAAACAAACAAAGGTAGCTCAACCGGAAATGCTTGGTTGGGTAGTACTACAGACTTAATCGAATCGTACTCTCCGGTAGATGGAAAGTTAATTGGTAAGGTAGCTGCAACTACAAAAGAAGACTACGAAGCCATTGTAGCTGCGGGTCAAGATGCCTATAAAGATTGGAGAATTATGCCAGCACCGCAACGTGGTGAAATTGTTCGTCAGTTTGGAAATAAATTACGTGCCTACAAAGAGCCTTTAGGAAAACTGGTTTCTTACGAAATGGGGAAATCGTACCAAGAAGGCTTGGGCGAAGTACAAGAAATGATTGATATCTGTGATTTTGCTGTGGGTCTTTCGCGCCAGTTAAATGGGATGACCATGCACTCGGAACGTCCAGGACACAGAATGTACGACCAGTACCACCCCTTGGGAATTGTAGGAATTATTTCTGCATTTAACTTCCCGGTAGCCGTTTGGGCTTGGAACACAGCTTTGGCATGGATTTGTGGAAATGTGTGCATCTGGAAGCCTTCTGAAAAAGCACCTATGTGTGGTGTGGCTTGCCAAAACATTATGGCTGAGGTATTAAAAGACAACGACTTACCAGAAGGTATTTGTGCGCTTGTAAACGGAGACTTTAATGTGGGCGAGTGGATGACAAATGACAAACGTGTGCCTTTAATTTCTGTAACCGGATCTACGCGTATGGGTAGAATTGTGGGCGCTACCGTAGCACAACGTTTTGGTAAATCAATCTTGGAATTGGGTGGAAACAATGCGATTATTGTAACGCCAGATGCCGATTTAGAAATGACCATTATTGGAGCTGTTTTCGGAGCTGTAGGTACGGCAGGACAAAGGTGTACCTCTACTAGAAGACTGATCATTCACGAAAGTATGTACGATACAGTAAAAGAAAAATTAGCGGCTGCTTATAAGCAATTAAGTATTGGGAATCCGCTGGATGAAAACAACCACGTTGGGCCACTTATCGATACTGATGCCGTTGGAATGTACAATTCTGCATTAACCAAAGTGGTAGAAGAAGGTGGAAACATTGTGGTTGAAGGTGGTGTTTTAACAGGAGAAGGATACGAGAGTGGCTGTTACGTTAAGCCAGCTATTGCCGAAGCTAAAAACAACTTCGCTATTGTACAGCACGAAACTTTTGCGCCTATCTTATACCTCATGAAATATGCTACTTTAGAAGAAGCGATAGAAATGCAAAACGATGTTCCTCAAGGCTTGTCTTCAGCGATAATGACGACAAACTTAAGAGAAGCAGAACGTTTCTTATCTCATGCCGGTTCTGACTGTGGTATTGCCAATGTAAACATTGGTACTTCTGGAGCTGAAATTGGGGGTGCTTTTGGGGGCGAAAAAGAAACCGGTGGCGGACGCGAGTCGGGTTCTGATGCTTGGAAAGGCTACATGCGTCGTCAAACCAATACCATTAACTACTCTACATCTTTGCCTTTGGCACAAGGAATTAAATTTGAATTGTAAGCCAAAACTTATGCTAACAAAAGCCTCTTACTTTATTGTAAGGGGCTTTTTTTTGTTTAAATAACAGGCCAGGCATTGTGCACCACAAAACCCTGAGACTGAAGAACACCTCCTTTGTAAACAGACACGTACAAACTCCTCGGGCTTTCCAAAAATGTTGCGTCCAAGAGCTCTAAAAAAGAGTGCTTGTCCAGTGTTTCTGTTGGAGCTTCCGGAGTGCTCAACCATTGCTTTTTATGCAGCAAGGCAAACCGATTTTCCTGCTTAAAAAATTGAGAAGCCTCCTTTGCATAAATCCACCAAGATGAAAGGTGCTTTTGGTGGAGGTAAGGAGGAATTTTGTAGAGCTGATTTGGATGGTAAAAAAGAATGCCTTTTACATACAGCTTAGAAGTTACCCATGGAATGGATAAATCATTGAGGACTAATTTGCCCTCTGGACAATCGAAAATTTTACACTGATGCTCTTTGAGCTTTTTTAATTTTAAATGCAAATAATCGTTTGCGTTGGGGCCAATATAAGTCGTTTCTGCTGCTGATGTATGCGCCAAGAAAAACTTTACAGCCAGTTCCCAATGCTCGTATTCAGACGTTCTCTTGTTGTACACCACTAAATCGGCTTCGCCAATGCTTATCCCCTTTTGGGTTCGTATAGGAATAGTAGTGGCTACCCTTCGATAGTTTGCAGCATAATCCAAGCCGTAAAAAACCAAAGCCTCAAAATAATGCCCTAGCCTGTGCGTATTTCGGGCAGCTAAAAAAGCAGTAAGCGGTTTGGGGTTCTGGTCCAATTCTTTTAAATGAGCCTCTATACTAAACGCTTCTATAAAAGGAGACGTGTCTGTGGCTAAAGGATCGTCCAAAAGATTTGCGGACTGTAAAACCCAAGCCAAATCTCTAACCAATTTATGTTTAAATTTTAGTTGCATCTGGCATAAAAGTACAAAATGTAGGTTTTGTAATATGGGTTTTGGCAAAACTGATTACTACTACGCTAAAAATTCATAAGCTACCTAAAACACAATTATTACTCCTCATTTTTAACTAAATAAAACATATACATATTGTGATTGCTGTATTTGTTAGCTACATTTGTTTTAATGTTAGCAGGAAACCGAAAATGCAGCAGACAAATTTTAAATAAGCATAGGCACAATATTAACTAATTAAAATAAAGAAATTCAACCTGAGTCACGAATCGGGTTAGATAGTGTTTTTGACCACTATAGGAAGCTGAAAATAAGGTGTTCAAAGGAAAAAATGTAACGATAGATTAGGCATATTAATAAACAATGAAATTATGAAAAAGTTATCTATAACTCAAATGGAAGATGTTTCAGGTGGTAGAATAAGCGCTCAATGTGGTGTGAATTTAGGTGGAGCCTTTATTTTTGGAACCGCAGCTGTTATTGGTGGTATGACAGGTGGGCTTGGATGGTTAGCCTTTGGAATGGCTGCTAACTATTTTGGTTGGGGAATGGCTGCATGGAGTTGTAGCGGTGGAAAAGGTGAATAATATTAAAGGAAACCTATTTAATACAAAATATTTAAAAATTAGTACTAATTTAACAAAACATACATGGGCAATTTAGTAAGATTAGTCCTTATCATATGTAATAGCTTGATTTTTTATTCTGTAAATATAGAAGAGAAAACAGACAATTTAATAGCCTGTTTATTACTATTTAACGCCTTATGCTTTGTATGTATTTATTTCTTTGATTTTATATCATTGTCTAAAAAAAAGCTGAATAAATTTTTACTATTGGAGAGAACAATAAAAGAGTTTCCTTTTCGAGATAAGATGTATGCTGAAATAAAATTTTCTTTGATTAAAAATAAAGTTAATTGGTTTGTTTTATCATTTCCATTAGTTTTTGTGTTTTTTGTAGAAAATCATGATTTTGAGATAGTAGATATAATTTTTGCCGCTGTAATTTTTTTGAATTTAGTAATGAACATTGGAATTCTTAGTATCCTTATAAGAAATTACTACAAAAGATTTTACATCTTATACCTCATTTTAATAGGATTAATATTTCAGATGGAAAATTTATTATTTTCATTTAATAAGACAAATTTATTTTGGTTTTCAGTGTCATTAATTATTGTTACGTACTTCAGTATTATAATTTTATCGATTAGAGTAAACAAGTCGGTAAAAAAAATAACGGTTTGAGTTTATTTAAATAGTCAAACTAGATAAAATAAACCGAAAATGCAGCAGACAAATTTTAAATAAGCATAGGCACAATATTAACTAATTAAAATGATGAATTACATTATTATAATACTGGTATTTTTAATCAACTATCTAATTTGGAAATATCTACTAAACAGTGTTATTCAAAGAATAATTGAGTATAAGCTACTATTTAGAAATCTTATTATTATTACTATATCCTTGTTATTACCTTATACTTTATCTTTGATTATAGTTGTTGACTTCTTTAAATTTTCCATATCAATATATGGAACACCTATAATTTTGTGTATTTCAATATTATCAATAATAATGTTTAAAAATTTAAAAAATGAATAAATATAAGGAGATTTTTGATTCAATATTTAGGGGAGGAATAATAGGAGGATTTGCAACTTTTATTTTAAATCTTATAACAATTTCATATTGGCAAAGAGATGGTTTTGATTTTTTAGAAATTGCTTTTATGACTATAATGGCTGGTTTGTTTTTATTTATCTCAACTTTGTCGTCAAATATATACTTTTTGAATAATGGGATTAGAAACGCTCTGAAAGCGGATTCATCCGTGATTAAAAGAACTTACCAAGTACTATTGTCTTTAATCATTGCAATGCTTGTATTTCTAATGTTGGATGCAATATTTTTCATTACTGATGATTCAATAGCTCAAGATTATGCCTATATGCTTAAAGAAATGACTGAAAATAATGGAGATACACTTCCTGGTTTTGATGATTATGCCAGTTTACCTTTCGGTATACAAAATGCAATATTGACTTTTATCATAGGGTTACTTGGTTCATTAATTTCTTTAGCTTTTGTGAAAAAGGATGGACAACTCTTAAAAAAATAAAACCTTTTGACTTAACAAGAAACTTTTTTAACCAAATAGAAAGCAATCCATTTACGAACAAACACCTATTAAATTCGAGAGAATTACAATTTATTACTGAATAATAGGGTAAAATGTACATTCGTTTTAGCCTAGTATTAAAGGTACTTTAAGATCTAACAGGGATTACAAACTTTTATACAAAATGTAGGTTTTGTAATTGCGTTTATATTTAGCATCTTCACGTAAAATTAAAGCAATGAAGTTAAAATGGATTACAGGAGGCTTAGGCTGGATGTTTGGGGGCCCAATGGGGGCTTTATTAGGTTACTCTTTAGGCTCTTTATTTAGTAAAGCAGACGAGCAAGAAAAGTTTCAAACCCATTACAAAAACATGAGCCAGCCGGCAGCTAATTTTGAAATTAGTTTGCTGGTTTTAGCTGCTTATGTAATTAAAGCAGACGGAAAGGTTGACCAACGTGAGTTGGATTACGTAAGAGCGCAATTCAAACAAATGTTTGGAGAAAAGAGGGCGGAAGAAAGTTTTAAGGTATTCAAACACATCATCAACGGAAATCAGGTTTCGCTGCGTCAAATTTGTTTGCAAATTGACAAGCAACTGCCCCATGCACAGCGTTTGCAACTGATTCACTTCTTGTACGGAATTTCTATGGCAGATGGCCATTTAGACGCGACAGAGGTAACTATGATCGAGAAAATTGGAGGCTACATGTACATCAATGTACACGACCTTTCTTCCATAAAAGCGATGTTCTACAAAGAACCCGAGCAGTATTATAAAATATTGGAATTGGAATCGACTTGTTCGGATACAGAATTGAAAAAAGCCTTCCGTAAAATGGCAATGAAGCACCACCCAGATAAATTGAGCGACCTAAGTGAGGCCCAACAAAAGATGGGGAAAGAAAAGTTCTTGAAAGTTCAAGAAGCTTACGAAAACATTAAAAAGGAACGTGGTTTAAACTAATTCAATAAAGGAAGGCCTAAAAAATTTACAGTATTCCATTAGCAACCAGCTTCACACACAAGACACCTAAGCCACAATACTAATTTTAATAGTCGCATACGGTAGGTTTGATCAACTAAACCGCCATTTGGGTAACACAGGCGGGTTTGAAACAATTTTATTAAATTAGGTCGTTTTTTTATCCATGGGACCTCTTAAATGAATAACCAAACCATCCAAAAAATTGCGCAGTAATTGATCGCCACATTCCTTGTACTTTGGGTGGTTTTCATTTCTAAAGAAAGCGCCTAATTCTGATTTGCTTATTCTAAAATCTGCCAATTTACAAATGGCAACTATATCCTCGTCTCGCAATTTATGAGCTACTCGAAGTTTTTAAAAAATATCGTTGTTTGTGAGTCCTATACTTATATAAAAATAAAGTGTTTCGTGTTATTGTTTTATGGCATCAAAACCTTGTTCTGCGCGCCATAGGTTATGGAAAAGCGTAAGATGGCCTTGAGGGCAGAAGATAGGCAAACAGAAGGTGCAGAAAAAAAAGACCCGATTAACTAATCGAGTCTTTTTTATAAAGAATCTTCTAACTTATTTAAAAGCGTTTAAGCCTGTAATATCTAAACCGGTAATGAGTAAATGTATATCGTGTGTTCCTTCGTAAGTCACAACAGATTCCAAATTCATCATATGACGCATAATTGGGTACTCCCCTGTAATTCCCATACCACCTAACATTTGTCGAGCATCTCTACAAATTGTTAAAGCCATGTCTACATTGTTACGCTTGGCCATAGAAATTTGTGCCGAAGTAGCTCGTCCTTCATTTTTAAGCTGACCTAAGCGAAGTGTAAGCGTTTGTGCCTTGGTGATTTCCGTAATCATTTCGGCTAATTTCTTTTGTTGCAATTGAAAACCTCCAATCGGTTTGCCAAATTGAACACGCTCTTTGGCGTATCGTAAAGCGGTATCATAACAATCCATAGCCGCTCCGATTGCGCCCCATGCAATTCCGTATCGTGCAGAATCTAAACAGCCTAAAGGCGCTCCTAAACCACTTTTGTTAGGTAATAAATTTTCTTTAGGAACCTTTACATTGTCAAAAACCAACTCACCTGTTGCCGAAGCACGTAGCGACCATTTTCCATGTGTTTCAGGAGTGGTAAAACCNTCCATGCCACGCTCTACTATTAAACCGTGAATTCTTCCTTCTTCANTTTTTGCCCAAACCACAGCAANNTCNGCAAAAGGAGAATTAGAAATCCACATTTTAGCCCCATTTAAAAGGTAATGGTCGCCCATGTCCTTAAAGTTGGTTTCCATACCACTTGGATTAGATCCGTGGTTGGGCTCTGTTAAACCAAAACAACCCAAGTGTTCTCCACTCGCTAATTTTGGTAAATATTTTTTACGCTGTTCTTCATTTCCATATTGGTAAATTGGGTACATCACTAAAGAGGATTGAACCGATGCAGTTGATCGTATTCCCGAATCTCCTCTTTCCAACTCTTGCATTATCAATCCGTANGAAATTTGATCCAATCCGGCTCCTCCATATTCTTCNGGAATGTANGGTCCAAATGCACCAATTTNGCCTANGCCAGGAACAATTTGTTTTGGAAACTCTGCCTTTTGACAGGCTTCTTCTATAATTGGAGATACCGCTCGCTTGACCCAGTCTCTTGCTGCATCACGAACCATTAAATGTTCTTCTGTAAATAAATCGTCTAAATTGTAATAATCAGGTGCTTGAAATAAATCCGTAGCCATAATTTTAATATTTAATTAGATTGCAAAGATATTGCTTTTTTTAGTACGATTTAAATCCCTCACAAATTTTTANAGGGCAATTANAGTGATTGTAAAATGNNCTAAATANCTGTTTNAAAAAAAGGGGGAAGNTNTCTACACGAAAAAATGTATATTTATAGGATAATTTTATAGTATGAGTTCAAACAGACGCGATTTTTTAAAGAAAGGAGCCTTNAGTTTAATGGCTGCATCTTTGCTCCCTTTTAAAGCAAAGGCATCCAAAACAGAACCATGCGAACCAACAACAACCGATATTATGGGCCCTTTTTTTTCTGAAGGTGCTCCTCAAACAAACACCATTGTTCCATCGAGTTACCAAGGAGATCGATTGTTTTTATCGGGCAGCGTAAGCGCTACCGATTGTGAAACACCAATTGCCAACGCAGTAATAGACTTTTGGCAAGCCGACGAACTAGGCGCATACGATAACGAAGGGTTTCTTTTTAGAGGCAAACTACTAACGGATGCGAATGGTCAATACAATTTAGAAACCATTGTACCAGGGAAATATTTAAACGGCTCTTCCTACAGACCCGCACACATTCATTTAAAAGTACAAGCCGAAGGCTACGAGGAGCTCGTTACTCAAATTTATTTTAGAGGAGATACAGACATTGCAGCCGATCCATGGGCCAGTAATCCCTCNGCTGAAAATAGAATCATTAATTTAAATGCTNGTTTTGCNGGCGATTGGTTTGGAACGTTCGACATCGTTTTACCNCAAATTGGAGGAGGAGTTGGCATTAACGAACTTCAAAAAGAATTTGGCGATTTAAGCCAGAATTATCCAAATCCGTTTGGCAGNAATACCCGCTTGCATTTGGTGCAAAATAAGAATTCAGACACGCGTATTGATATATTTAATCAAAAAGGAGCGCTTGTAAAAACGCTCATCAACCAAGAATTACCAAAAGGACGATACGAACTTAATTGGCAAGCAGCAGATTTACCCAATGGAATTTACACCGTAATTTGGGTTTGCAACAAAAAAGTGGTGAAAACAATAAAAATGATCAAACAAAACTAAAAACGAAATTATGAAACAACTATTTACCATCCTCGGCATCAGTTTGGCTGTTTTTTTTAGCACAGGAAAAGACGCACATACAAATACAGGTGGAGCGCCTGCTGGAAAAACAGGGTCTCCTGGAGATAACAATACAACGTGTAACACCGGTTACTGCCATTCTGGTCCGGAAGCAACAGACCAAAGTTTAACCATTACTGTGGTAGAAAACTCCCCAAGAGAATACACTATTTCTATAGAGGCTAAAAGCAACACACCAAATCAATACAGTAAAGCAGGTTTTCAAGCCTGTGTAGAAGATGCTTCCGGAACTAAAATTGGAGCACTCGCTACCCTATCTGATGAGCTTACAAAAATTATTGGCGGAGGTAGTCACATAACTCATAAATCGTCTGGAACTGCTGTTTCACCGGAAGTATCTGGAACGCATCATTACTGGAGTTTTAACTGGAGCGCACCCACAGATTTTAATGGAGAAGCAACCGTTTATGCTGCTGCAATGCTCACCAATTCGAATGGAATGAACTCCGGAGATACGCAGGTAACCAATAGTTACCCGTTTAATGTTGGACTTGGCTTGGAAACGATTAATGCATTTGATTTTTCAGTGTTTCCAAATCCTGCTTCAGCACAATTAAACATCAATTTAAAAAGCATCCCAGGAGAAAATACAAGCATTTCGTTGTGNGATGCAAAAGGCGCTTTTACCACTTTAATTAGNGGAAACTTAACGCAAAAGNGTTACNCTTTTAGCCTACCACAATATTTGGCCAAAGGGATGTACACGCTAACCATNAGCTCGCCAAAAGGGCAAACTTCAAAAAAAGTANTGCTTAACTAANACGAAANTAAAGGTATTAAAAAAAGNAAGGAGCCTGCTNAGGCTCCTTTNTTAATCTACTGTGTAAATGAATGAGGTTTTACGAAAAATTCCCCAAAACAACTTTGACTTACTGCTCTTTTTAGTGCTCATTTTAATCTCTGTTTTGTTGTACAACCGAGATGGAAAACGCTTCCTGTATTATTACAGATCATTCTACAACAAACAATTCGAAATTAGCTACGGAAGACATTTAAGACTGACACATAATTTTATAGTATTGCTATCAGTCCAGTCCATCCTTGTAGTTTCACATCTACTAGCACGTTATCTTGAGTATTGCTCTAATTACCTTACTAATACGCACTTATTTCCGTTAAGCTTTGTGGGTATTTTAGGGTATCTAACTGTAAAATGGGTAAGTCTTTATGGCGTTTCCGTTTTGTTTAAAAACGAGCGTGCTTTTCATCTTTTTAGCACAAAATCGGCTAAAACAGCAAATTTATTCTTAGCGCCTTTTGCTGTTTTGTGTCTATTCGTATACCTAAACTATGGATACAACATAGAAGCAGTCACTAAATTAATGTACGTACTTGTTTCTATATCCGTGTTTGCCAAGTTAAGCACATACAATTACATTAGAAAAGAAAAATTGATGGATGTGTTTTATTTTATTTTGTATCTTTGCATTTTCGAAATAGTACCCATATTATGGATACTTATCGGTTTAGACTGTTGATTATTAGCATTCTAAAGTTTCACGAAAGTTTCGTGCAAAATAAAACCTAAAAACGATTAAGATTTGAAAGTAAAAACAATTCTTGTTTCGCAACCAGAGCCAAAGAGCGATGCGTCACCTTACCACGAGTTAGCTCGAAAACAAAAGGTAAAAGTAGACTTTCGGCCTTTTATTCATGTTGAAGGAGTAGATGGAGCTGATGTACGTCAACAAAAAGTATCGATAACAGACCATACAGCCGTTATTTTAACAAGTAGAAATGCCGTTGATCATTACTTTAGAGTATGTGAGGAAATGCGCTTTGAAGTGCCTACCTCCATGAAATACTTTTGTATGTCGGAAGCAATCGCATTTTACCTTCAAAAATACATTACCTACCGAAAACGAAAAATTTACTTTGGTAAACAACGCTTTGTAGACCTTATTGACACTATTAAAAAGCATAAAAGTGAAAAGTTTTTATTGCCATCTTCAGATCTACTAAAACCCGTAATCCCACAGTTGTTAGATGCTAACAAAATTGATTACACAAGAGCTATACTTTACAAAACGGTCTGTAGTGATTTGTCTGACTTAGAAGATGTTTTTTATGACATCTTGGTTTTCTTCAGTCCATCTGGAATAAAATCATTGTTTCAAAACTTTCCGGAATTCGAACAAAACAATACACGAATTGCTGCATTTGGACAAACAACGGTTAAAGCTGTAGCTGAAGCTGGACTTAAAGTTAATATAGAAGCACCATCCGTTAAAGCACCCTCAATGTCCATGGCATTAGAGCAATACATTAAAAATACAAACAAAAAATAATTTTTTACATTTTTTAACTTTAAAGGGCGATTTAAATCGCCCTTTTTTTAGCGATTTTATCTACATTTACAAGAGATGAGTCAAACCTTTCAGAAAACAGAAATATTAAAAAGCAAAACAGTATTTGGCGAGTTGGTACAAAAAGGAGCATCTACAAAAAAACACCCTTTTGTGTTGCTCTGGAAAAAAATGGAAAATTCGCAAGAGTTCCCAATAAGAATCGCCTTTTCTGTTTCAAAAAAACGCTTTCCACTTGCTGTTGATAGAAATGCTATGAAACGAAAAATACGTGAGATATACAGATTAAATAAAAACAATTGGTATGCAAAATTAGATGCCAATTATGCTGTTTTACTCATTTATACTTCAAACGAAAAGCGTAAAACTGCTGAAATGGAGACCCAATTAAAAAAAGTATTTGACCTTTTTCTAAGCCATGCTGAACCGAATTGTTAAAACTATTTTTATTACGCTGATTGAAATGTATCAGAAAATAATCTCACCTTGGACACCTGCAACATGTAGGTACCACCCAACCTGTTCATCGTACGCCATTTTGGCGTTAAAAAAACACGGCTTGCTAAAAGGGTGTTACTTACTACTAAAACGAATTGGAAGTTGTCATCCATGGGGCGGCAGCGGATACGATCCAGTACCTTAAAATTACAAACGATGAATAAAACATTCAGAAAAATAACCTTCTGCTCTTTAATCGGAATTGCTTCACTTTCTTCTTTCGCCTTTGTTTCGGGCTATTTTGAGGTAAGTAAAAACCTAGATATTTTTACAACCTTGTTTCGAGAGGTAAACATTTACTATGTGGATGAAACGAAACCAGGAGAAATGATTGAAAAGGCGATAAACGCCATGCTGGACGATCTTGACCCGTATACAACCTACATTCCGGAATCTGACATTGAAGATTTTAGATTTCAAACTACAGGGCAGTATGGTGGTATTGGTGCGATGATTCGTAAAAAAGGAGATTACGTAGTTATTGCAGAGCCATACAAAGGTTTTCCTGCAGACAATGCAGGATTAAAAGCAGGTGATAAGCTACTGGAAATTGATGGTAAATCTGTAAAAGGAAAATCAACACAAGATGTAAGTTCTGTTTTAAAAGGTCAGCCTGGTGTAGAGGTAGAACTTTTAATAGAACGACCTGGCCTAAAAAAACCGCTTAAAAAAACATTTACACGAGAAGAGGTTAAAGTAAAATCCATTCCGTATGCAGGTATGGTAACCGAAGGGATTGCCTATTTAAGGTTGAGAAGTTTTACGCGAAACTGCACCAATGAAGTGAAAGATGCCATTACCAAACTGAAAGAAGAAAATGAAGTGCAAAGTTTGATTTTAGACCTAAGAGGCAACCCTGGTGGCTTGTTAAACGAATCTGTTAACTTGTGTAACCTATTCATCGAGAAAGGACAAGAAGTGGTTTCTACCAAAGGAAAAATAAAAGAATGGGAAAAATCATACAAAACTCGTAACAATCCTTTAGATTCAGAAATACCTCTGGTAGTGCTGATCAACCAAAGCTCTGCTTCTGCGTCAGAAATTGTTTCAGGAACAATGCAAGACCTAGATAGAGGCGTTGTAATTGGTAAAAAAAGTTTTGGAAAAGGACTGGTACAACAAACCAGAAAGCTAAGTTACAATTCGCAATTAAAAGTTACGGTTGCTAAATACTATACTCCAAGCGGAAGATGTATACAAGCGCTAGACTATGGAAATAGAAATGACGACGGAAGTGTAGGTAAAGTAGCTGACTCTCTAAAAACAGCCTTTAAAACACTGAACGGTAGAACTGTTTACGATGGTGGAGGCGTTGACCCAGACATTACCGTTGATCGAGATGCATACGCAGAAATTGTAGGAAGTATTTTATCGAAACAGCTTATTTTTGATTTCGCAACCGAATTCGTTTTAGCTAATGACACGATAGATCAACCTGGTGTTTTTAAAATAACAGACAAAATTTATGAAGACTTTGTAGCCTTTGTATCTAACAAAGATTACGAATATGAAACGAATACAGATAAAGACTTAACCAATTTGATAGAGCAAGCTAGTGAAGATAATTATACTGATTTTAAAACAGATCTTGAGGCTTTACAAGCCAAATTAGTTTCGTACAAAGAAGACGACATTCATAAATATCAAAAACAAATAGCAGAACTAATACTAAGCGAATTGATGTCTCGTTACTTCTACCAAGAAGGAAGAGTAAAAGCTGCGCTGGTAGAAGATCCAGTAATTGACAAAGCAATTGAGGTGCTAAATGATACAGAGAACTATAATAAGATATTAGTAGGTCAACTAGATGGAGAATAAGGATACTAAAATTTCCCTTTTTTATTTTAGTGCCTGCATTAGTTTTATCGTAGGTCTGGTGTTGCAAGACTTCTTCAAGATCCCACTTACAGGTGGGATTATTGTATTGGGCTTGACTTGGATTTTTACTTTGAAGTTTAAAGCTAAATTTAAGACTCTACTTGCAAAGCCAATCGCATTGGGACTTATTGCTTTATACGTACTTCACCTAATCAGTTTACTTTACTCCACCAATACTCCAGTTGCTTTAAATGACTTAAGGCTAAAAATTACCTTATTTCTGCTGCCCTTATTTATGTTGAGCACCTCCTTGTTTAGCTATGCTTGGAAAAAAAAACTACTCTACCTCTATTTTATACTCATGGTTGGTATGGCAATTTGCGATCTCTATTTTTCTTACACAGCTTACCTAATTAGTGAGAATTTAAGTGTTTTTTATTACAAAAACTTACCGCATTTACTTTTCGCAAAACCACACTATGCAGCCTGGTATTATTCGTTTGCATTGTTTATTGGCTTTTATGAAATTCCCCGTCAAACAAACTATAAAATAGGTTGGATACTTGGAGCTATCGTTCTACTCATATCGTTACTTTTATTATCAAGTAGGGCTTATCTGTTTGCCTTTATCATTGTATCTGTTATTTCTGGCATCTCTTGTATAAGGTCAAATACTATTTCTACTAAATCTATTTTAAGACTACTGATTCCTTTTGGCTTTGTTTTGAGTTTGGGCTTACTTATTCCAAATACTCGAGCTCGATTAACAGATACCGTTGCTGAAGTTAACAAACTCTTTGACCAAAAAGAGCACCGGCAAACCAACCCTAGGGTCTATATATGGCAGTATGCTGGAAAACTTATTTTAGCTGACCCAATTTTAGGTTTGGGCATTGGCGATGCAAAAATAGAGCTCAATAAAGCACTTCAAGGTTGTAATGCCTTATTTTGGAATGGGACTGAAAATATCCTTTTAAATAAAAAGGTGTTAAATTTCCACAATCAATTTTTGCAAACCTGGGCAGAAGTTGGTGTTCTGGGCTTTTTACTCTTGGTATTCTTACTTATAAAACCGTTCTTTCTAAAAAATAAACACCCGTTATTTTTAATATTTGTTGGGCTCACCTTTTTTGGATTTCTTACCGAAAGCATGCTCGAACGTCAAGCAGGTGTGGTGTTTTTAGCTTTCATGTATCCTTTACTGTACAGCTTAGAGGAAGGTAAAAAGGAGGCGTAAAAGCATCAAATTGCGCCAACAGAATTACTCTTTTACAAAAACTCTTTTTACTCTTTGTGATACATTGGTTAGCACTTCGTAGGTAATGGTATCCAAACTTTTAGCAATTGCATTAATATGGCGCTGAGCGGACCAAACAATTACCTGATCTCCTTCCTGCGCATCTATGTTTGTTACATCTACCATACACATATCCATACAAATATGACCAATTATCTTAGCAGTGGATCCGTTGATGTAAAAGTGACCAACTCCATTACTTAAAGCTCTGTTTAAACCATCGGCATAACCAATTGGAATAATAGCAATCCGCATTTTGGTTTCGCTGTAAAAAGAACGATTGTAACCTACACTTTCACCTGGAAACACTTCCTTTATTTGAGATATCACTGTTTTTAGTGCACTGCAGTTTAACAAGCCCTCAGCTCCTAATCCATACAAACCAATACCTAAACGAACCATATCAAACTGTGCCTCTGGAAAGTTTAGTATGCCAGACGAATTTAAAATATGCTTTAAAAAGGGTGTTTTTATCGTTTGAGAAATACGTGTACAAATGGCGTCAAACTCCCGAACCTGTTGCTGTGTAAAGTCAGCATCTTTGGTACTTGCCAAATGACTAAAAACGGATGCAATTTTAATTTCTTTTTGCGCAGAAACCCAATCAATAACTTGATTCATTTCATTCATTTGAAAGCCTAATCGTCGCATACCTGTGTCCAATTTTAAGTGAATTGGATAAGCAGTTCTACCCGTCATAAGCAACTCCTGGTGCAATACTTTTAATTGTCTAAAGCTATAAATCTCAGGCTCTAAATTATTTTTAATCAATTGATTGAACTGAGATGTGTCGGAATTTAAGACCATAATCGGAATTCGAATTCCTTTTTTACGCAGTGCAATTCCTTCGTCTACATAGGCAACAGCTAAATAATCGGTATTGTGGTATTCTAAATGATGTGCAATTTCATAGGAGCCGTTGCCGTAGGAAAATGCTTTAACCATAACCATAACTTTGGTTTCCTTTCGCAATTTGCTTTTGTAAAAGTGAAAGTTATCAGAAATCGCATTTAAATTCACCTCGAGTACCGTTTCATGAACCTTTTGCTCCAAAAGATTTCCAATTTTCTCAAACCTAAACCTTCGAGCTCCTTTTAAGAGTATGGCTGCGTCGTTAAAATTAAACGAAGGTAAGTTGCTTATAAAAGCATCGGTAGATGCGTAACATGAGCCGTTTGGGAAAATGGATTCAAAATCTTTAAAATGAGCTCCTACCCCAATCACTTGTTCTATCTTGTACCTGTTGAGCAATTGTATCAACTTTGGAAACAGTTCTTTTTTTGAAATCCCTGTTTCATCCAAATCAGACAAAATCGCAATTTTTTTTGCAGCTCCACTTTGTTGGTGTAAAAAATCTAGTGCTATTTTTAAAGAATCTAGATCCGAACTGTACGCATCATTTATCAACAAGCTATTGCCTTTTGCTTCTTTCAATTCAAGACGCATGGCTAGGGGTCGTAATTTATTTANGTTTTGTTGAATCGTGCTAANAGGAGTNTTCAACACAAAAAGNACAGCAATTACATGCAAGCTATTNTCNATAGAGGCTTCGTCTTTNAAAGGAACATTAAAAANNTGTTCAACTCCACCATTACATAGGGTAANTGTAGATTTATCNGCNCAAACAAGCACCTGTTTAACATAAATAAAAGCNTTNGNNTCTTGTCTNGACCAAGCATAAACAGCACCCTTAAATTCACTTAAAACNANNCGNTCTATNTCTNGATANTCTTTGCAATAAATGAGTTTTTCTACGTCAGAAAAAAGAACAAATTTTTCTTTAACCTTCGCTGCTATGGAGTTAAAATTTTCTGAATGTGCCTGACCAATATTCGTAAATACGCCAATGTTAGGTTGTATTATTTTTTGCAGGTGAAGCATTTCNTTCTGCTGAGAAATACCNGCTTCNAATAGNGCAACCTCNGCGGTGGCGTTTAACCCTATAACAGATAAAGGAACCCCTACTTGAGAGTTGTAACTCTTTGGGCTTTTACAGACATTCATAGTAGCCTGTAAACACGAACTCAACCATTCTTTAACAATAGTTTTACCGTTACTACCCGTTATCCCAATAACAGGAATGTGAAAGTGTTGCCGGTGGTGTTGTGCTATTTGTTGAAAGGCAAGCAAGCTGTTATCTACAATTAAAAAATTTGCTTTTGGGAAAGCTCCAAAATCAAAACTAGCTTCACTAATTAAAAAATTCCGTACCCCTTTTGAATAAAGTTCTTCTATAAATACATGTCCGTTGTGGTGTATGCCTTTTATAGCTATAAATAAAAGCTGATTGGGATTCTTTGCTTTTCTACTGTCAATTAATAGTTCTTGAATGGGCGCTAGATTGGATACGCCAACAAACTGAGCATTGCAAAAAAGCCCTAATTGATCTAAAGTGTATGAAAAGCTATTCATGTCAAGGGTTTTTGGATCGAAAACAAAAGCGACAAAGCGCTTGATATTCCTCTTGTTCTCCTAAATGAACCAACTTATCTGAACTAACNATACGGTTTGAATGGTTGGCTAAATCNCCACAATCTACACAAATTGCNTGCACTTTAGTAACGTATTCTGCCATNGCCATAAGNTTNGGAATAGGCCCAAAAGGCTTCCCAAGGTAATCCATATCCAAACCCGCTACAATNACTCGAATACCTCTGTTGGCTANTGCANTGCATACAGNNGGCAATTCTGCATCAAAAAATTGAGCTTCNTCAATACCGATCACNTCCACATCGTTTGCGAGGAGTAAAATATTAGCAGAGCTGGGAACTGGAGTAGAATTTATTTCGTTTGCATCGTGCGAAACAACTTTTTCTTCGTCGTAACGAACGTCTATGGCAGGCTTAAAAATCTCAATTTTTTGCTGGGCATATTGAGCGCGTTTGAGTCTTCGTATAAGCTCCTCCGTTTTACCTGAAAACATGGAACCGCAGATAACCTCTATCCAACCTTTACTTCTTTTATTACTGTCTGGGGTTTCTAAAAACATTCCATTTTATTTGATAAACAAATCTAATAAAATACGAGCTCACACCGCTATTTTTACTTAATTTGTTTGTGTAAAAAATGAACATGTCGAAACTAATTTTGGTACCTACACCCATTGGAAACTTAGAAGATATTACGCTTCGTGCGATACGTATCCTCAAAGAGTCAGACCTAATTCTTGCCGAAGACACCCGTACATCAGGCAAGTTGTTAAAGCATTTGGGCGTAGCTACGCCAATGCAGTCTTACCACATGCACAACGAGCATAAAATGCTCGATGGCGTTCTAGAAAAGCTAAAACTAGGAAGCCAGATAGCCCTAATCTCAGATGCCGGAACGCCAGGCATATCTGACCCGGGTTTTCTTTTGGTAAGGGCTTGTGTAGAANGTCAAATCCCCACAGAATGCTTACCCGGTGCCACCGCNCTAATTCCAGCATTGNTGCAATCNGGNTTTCCTTCAGATCGTTTTATTTTTGAAGGCTTTTTACCGCCTAAAAAAGGAAGGCAAACACGCTTAAAACAATGGGCTGAAGAACCCAAAACAATCGTCTTTTATGAATCGCCTCATAAAATGAGTAAAACGCTTTTGCAACTGAAAACGTTTTTAGGTGGGCACAGAAAAATTGCGGTGAGCAGAGAACTTTCTAAAATGTTTGAAGAAACCGTCCGAGGAACTGTTGACGAGGTAATTGAGCATTTTGAAAACAAAGCCCCTAAAGGAGAATTTGTTGTTGTTATAGAAGGACATAAATAAATGGCTCGAGTGCTAAAAACACAGCTTATATTTGAGCGGGAAATACAAAAATGATGACTCAAAAAATATGGAAGTATAAAGACAATCCAGCGGAGCAAAAAGTATTTAACCTTAGCAAAGCGTTGGGTGTTTCAAAAGCAATATGCTCCTTATTGGTAAGTAGAGAAATCGATACGTTCGAAAAGGCAAAAACATTTTTCCGTCCGCANCTANCCATGCTNCACGATCCGTTCTTGATGAAAGATATGGACAAGGCTACGCAAAGACTTATTGAAGCTGTTGCCAATAAAGAAACTATTCGAGTGTATGGCGATTACGATGTAGATGGAACCACATCCGTTAGTTTGATGTATAGTTTCTTAAAAAGTCAAGATGCTGTGTGCGATTATTACATACCCGATCGATACGATGAGGGTTATGGCGTTTCTGAAAAAGGCATTGAGGATGCCATCGCAAAAGGGGTGGNTTTACTTATNACCCTAGACTGTGGCGTAAAGGCAGTAGAGAAACTAAATTATGCCCAATCCAAAGGTCTGGATGTTATCGTATGCGACCATCACCGACCNGGAGAAATACTGCCAAATGCCTTTGCTGTATTAGACCCAAAAAGAGCGGACTGCAACTACCCATTTAAAGAATTGTGTGGATGTGGTGTTGGTTTTAAACTGGTGCAAGCCTACCTTAAACAAAAAGGACTCGAAGAAAATATTGCGTTTAAATACTTGGATTATGTTGCCGTTGCCATTGGAGCAGACATCGTTCCCATAGTAGGCGAAAACAGAGTTTTGGCTTACTATGGCTTAAAAGTATTAAACGAAAAACCACGTATGGGAATGCTTGCGCTGATGAAAGAGCACAAGCGAGTTGGCGCTATGACCATTACAGACGTAGTTTTTACCATTGCCCCACGAATAAATGCTGCGGGAAGGATGAAACATGCACACAATGCTGTACGCTTGTTAATTGAAGAAAGCGAGGCTGAAGCAATTAAAACAGCAAATGAAATTGAAGAATACAACACAGAAAGACGAGCAAAAGACCAGCAAATTGCCAAAGAAGCCCTAACACAAATTATTGAAAATAATGAAGAAAATNGNGCTTCNTCGGTTGTNTACGATCCAAGCTGGCACAAAGGTGTTATTGGCATTGTAGCCTCTAGACTTATAGAAACCTATTACAGNCCTACCGTAGTGTTTACCAAAAGTAAAAACCTACTAGCGGCATCTGTTCGCTCTGTAAAAGGATTTGATGTATACCANGCCTTGGAGGCTTGCAAAGAACATATAGAACAGTTTGGCGGACATAGGTATGCTGCAGGACTCACATTAAAAGAAGAAAACTACGAAGCGTTTAAAGAGGCTTTTGAAAAAGTAGTGGCTGAAAGAATTACAGAGGCGCAAAAAACAGAGGTGTTAGCTATTGATGCAGAGCTAGATTTTGCCGACATCACTGAAAGTTTTAATAATATACTAAAGCAATTTGAGCCTTTTGGACCCGAAAATATGGCGCCGTTATTTTGTACAAAAAACGCCTTAGATAGAGGGTACACCAAAGCTGTGGGTAGCGAAAAAGAGCATCTAAAACTACACCTATGTTCGGAAAAAGAACGCCTTTCGGAAATGAATGGAATTGCTTTTAAAATGNGCCAACACGCCTCCTACATCTCTAAAGGCTTGCCTTTTGATATTTGCTACGCCATTCAAGAAAATGTGTGGCAAGGCAAAACAAGTATACAACTGGTTGTAAAAGACATTAAAGTAAATTAAACAATGGTTTCCTTTTTACCATAGCTATTATATCAAATGAAAGAAAAAGTATTTTTTGCACATGCAAATGGTTTTCCAGCAGAAGTTTACAGTGACTTGTTTGTTCAGCTTAAAGAGTACGAGGTAGATTTTATACCAATGCTGGCGCATGGCAACTACAAGATAAAAAACAGTTGGCACGACATCGTACCTGAAATAATTAGCTATTTTGAAGAACAGTATAAAGCACCTGTATGGGCAATTGGGCATTCGTTTGGAGCCGTTTGTTTGGCTTTAGCAGCGCAACAAAGACCTGAACTTTTCAAAGGAGTTGTATTGATGGATCCACCCGTCCTTTCAAAAAAAATAAGAATCTTTTTGGCGATTACACAGTGGTTAAAAATTTCTAAGTTCGTTATGCCCTTGGCTAAAAAGTCGAATAAACGATCCACTAAATTTCCATCTCGTGCCTTTATTGCATCCAAGTTCAAAAACAAATTCTTGTTTAAAAATTTTACAAAAAACGCATTCGAAAACTATATTAACCATGGGTTTTATGAAACTGAAGGTGGACTAAACTTGCGATTTAAAAAAGACATTGAAACAAAAATATTTGCCCTTACCCCAGCTTTCTATAAAAAAATAAAGCTCAACGTACCGAGTTATTACCTCTACGCTACTTCTGGAGACATCGCAAATACTAGGCCTATAGAAAAAGTACAGCCCTTGTTTCCAAACACATCGTTTATTGCATTCAANGGTGGGCATTTATTTCCACTGGAGCAAACCAAAAAATGTGTAGCCGAATTGACTAAAATTCTCGGTAAAGAAAGTAGCTAAAANGAGTGCTTAAATGCCAAAAGGATGACTGCTTGGCTTTAATTTCGCAAGCGGATGATANGTTCCAACTAAACCGGTCNGTTTTTGAGTTCGTATAGCATGAACAATTTCAATTGAGGTTCGCGCCTCTTCGNTACCAAANCCATTTCCTGCAATTATTTGCTTGTAAGACTCCGTATGTAGGTCGGTAAAGCCTTGCGAAAACTCCAGTTCTTGGCCATCTACTTCTATGGAACGATANGTGGTTTGCCCTTTTGCTTTAATGGAATCGGGTAGNGTTGNCNCATTGATTGATAAAAACCATCGTACATTGGCTTTTTCCAACTGTAAAAAACCTGCAGCTCTATCGTGACTGTTCANTTGTACCGTATTTTTCNTTACCGCACCAAAAATCCAAGTAAGCATGTCAAAAAAATGAATTCCAATATTGGTAGCCACACCACCAGATTTAGAAACGTCCCCTTTCCATGAGGCATAATACCACAATCCACGAGACGTTATGTAAGTTAAATCAATATCGTGGATCACATCTATAGGACTGCTGTCTATTTTCTTTTTTAAAGCAATTATACTTGGGTGTAAGCGCAATTGAAGAATATTCCAAACCCTTTTACCCGTTTCTTTTTCTAAGCGCTCTAAGCTGTCTAAATTCCATGGGTTTAGTACAAGAGGTTTTTCGCAAATAGCGTCGGCATTCCATCTTAAAGCCGCTTTAATATGAGAGTCGTGTAAGTAATTGGGCGAACAAACAGAAACGTAATCTATACNNGCTGCTTGATTTTGCAATTTATCCATGTAACGATCAAAGCGTTCAAATTCTGTAAAAAAAGAGGCTTCGGGAAAAGTAGCATCTATAAAGCCTACATTGTCATGAGGATCTGTAGCTGCCCTTAAATTATTATGGGTCTCTTTAATAGCCTTTACATGTCTGGGCGAAATATAACCGGACAAACCTATGATAGAAAACTGCTTCATCCTTTTCTTACTTGGTTCTTTTCTAAAATATACTGCTGACCAGATCCCTTACATACAGCCATTCCTTTTTCATCAAATTGCAAACGCTCGCCGTGTGCACTCATCCAACCGATTTGCTTGGAAGGATTGCCAACAATTAAGGCATAAGGCGCAACACTTTTGGTAACCACTGCGCTAGCACCTATAAAACAATAGTTGCCTAAAATAATGCCACACACTATGGTTGCGTTTGCGCCTATTGTAGCTACTTTACAAACCGTTGTTTTTAGGAACTCACCTCTTCTATTTACCTCTGCTCGTGGGTTGTTTACATTGGTAAACACACATGAAGGTCCTAAAAAAACAGCGTCTTCACACNCAACGCCTGTGTAGATGGAAACATTGTTTTGCACCTTTACATTGTTTCCTANAACAACCGCTGGAGAAACCACTACATTTTGTCCAATATTGCAAGACTCGCCAATGCTTTATCCANACATAATATGAGAGAAGTGCCATATTTGTGTCCCTTTTCCTATGGTGCAATTTGGATCTATTACAGAAGACGCATGCGCTTGGTATCCCAGTTCTTTCTTCATTTGGCTAAGGTAAGGAATGATTCTGAAATTGGTTTATTCTTTACCGCTCACAATTTGTTGNACGACAGAAGGNTCTAAAAGTGTACTGGTATCGCCAAAATTTTCTGTTTCGCCACTCGCAATTTTACGCANTATTCTGCGCATTATTTTTCCAGANCGGGTTTTTGGCAANCCCTTCACTANTTGAATTTGCTCCAANCGGGCAATCGCTCCAATATGATCGCACACCTCGGCTTGTATTTCTTCTTTTAGCTGATCGGTAATGCGCGTTTGGTCGGCTATAACAAAAGCAAAAATGCCTTGTCCTTTAATGGGGTGAGGAAAACCAACCACTGCAGATTCTACTACAGCTGCATGTGTATTGATGGCATCTTCTACTTCTGCGGTACCAATACGATGGCCAGAAATGTTAATTACATCGTCCACACGACCGGTTATTTTGTAAAAGCCATCGGCGTCTCTTTTACAACCATCGCCCGTAAAATATTTACCCGGATACGTACTAAAATAGACTTCTTTACACCTTTTATGATCGCCATACGTTGTTCGAATCATAGCGGGCCAGGGAAACTTTATACACAGGTTGCCTTCCACATTGTTGCCTTCTAGTTCATTTCCTTTGGCATCTACCAAACAAGGCTGAATACCAGGCAAGGGCAAACTCGCATAGGTGGGTTTTAATTTTGTTATTCCGGCCAAAGGCGCAATCATCATTCCACCGGTTTCTGTTTGCCACCAGGTATCTACAATAGGGCATTTTTCTTTTCCTATGTTTTTGTGGTACCATTGCCAGGCTTCCTCATTTATAGGCTCCCCTACAGAACCCAGTACTTTTAAGGAATCCAACTTATAGGGTTTTACATAGGCCAAGCCTTTTGCTTCGAGCGCTCTAATTGCCGTTGGCGCTGTATAAAATATATTGACCTGATGTTTGTCAACTACCTCCCAAAACCTTCCGGCATCTGGAAAGGTGGGTACGCCCTCGAACATTAAACTTGTGGCACCGGCTAAAAGAGGGCCGTAAATTACATACGAATGACCGGTTATCCATCCAATATCGGCAGTACACCAAAATAGATCGCCCTGCTCGTATTGAAATACATTTCTAAAAGAGTATTCGGCATACACCATATAACCCGCTGAAGTATGGACAACTCCCTTTGGTTTTCCCGTTGAACCCGAAGTATAAAGAATAAAGAGTTCGTCTTCTGCGTCCATAGTTCTTGCCTCGCATTCCGAAGAAACACCCGCTATTAACTCATGCCACCATAAATCACGATTAGGCTTCATTTTAGGCTTAGCCCCTGTTCGTTCTATAACTATAGCATGCTCTATTGAAGGGCAGGATTCCAAGGCAGCATCAACAATAGATTTCAAATCCAATATTTTTGAACCCCGATAAGAGCCATCTGCAGTAAGTAATAATTTACATGAAGAATCATTTATTCTATCAGCTAATGCTTTAGCGGAAAATCCAGCAAAAACGACCGAATGAATTGCTCCAATACGAGCACAAGCTAAAACAGCAATAGCTAATTCTGGCACCATTGGCATATATAAGGCTATGCGATCTCCTTTNNNTATNCCTAAGGATTTTAAAACNTTNGANAATTGAGAAACTTGNTGGTGCAATTCTTTGTAAGAGANGTGCTTAGCTTNTTCTTCAGGATTNTTTGGTTCCCATANAATNGCAGTCTTGTCTCCTAATGATTCAAGATGTCTATCTAAACAGTTCTCCGTAATATTTAGTTGAGCTCCTTGAAACCACTTCACTTTGGGCTTTTCAAAATCCCAGTCAAGAATTTTATCCCAACTTCGTTTCCAAAGAAAGCTATCAGCCTTCTCCGCCCAAAAAACCTCAGGATTATCTACACTCTTTTTATATTCTAATTTGTACTCTTGTAGGCTGTTAATTTTTTGCATTGCTTATAGGCTTTGAACTTGACTGATTAGTGTTCGCAAATTTTTAAATTTTAACTCCTTATTTTTCATNCATTTAGCAACCGAAACCTTTAAGCACTTCTTTTTCTCTTGATTAAAATATTATTAAGTGCTTTAAAAAAATATGTAAAGTCGGTGTGGAAAGGTCTTTTTTGATATGCCTTTAAATATTTCATTTCTGAGGCCATAATTTCTTCGAAAGTAACTGGCATATCAGCATAAAAAGGGGGTATTAAACCGGGTTTAGTTTTAATTCTCAGCTCTTGAAGATCCTTATCATACAAACTATAAAAATGTGGGCTAAGAGGTCTGACTCCTACTATTTTCATATCTCCCTTTAATAGGTTGTAAATCATAGGTACTTCATCTAACCATATTTTTCTAAATATCCTCCCCTCAGGTGAAATTCTGAAATCAGCTTTAATCTTTCCCCCATCTTGCAATTTATTTTTCTTATATACATACTCTTGAAGGTACTCAGAAAAAGGATGCATGGTTCTTAATTTATATACTATAAATTCATTCCCATCTTTTCCAATTCGCTTAAGCCTAATTAAAGCCCCATAAGTTGGGTTTTTATCATAACTAGGTTCTTTAATTTTTTTTGCTACAAAATAAAGGGCATTATTAATTATTTTTTCATCTACAATTTCAAAGCCACAAGAATACAAGCGGCCATATGTTTCAGCTTTAGAAATTACTCGCCCCTTACCTTTTGTTATGTAAAAATAAATTTTTCTAGTTAANTTTAATTTTGGTAAAACTCGTCTTAAAANATAATCAAAGANATAAACAANCCNATTAATCANAGGNGGATATTTATCTAGNANAGCTTTTCTACGTCTNCGNAAAGTTTCTANNNTNCCAAAGTACANNCCTGAATTNGGTANTTTNANGTTAACTGNTTCAAAAAATTTATTAATGAACCTAATATCGTTGATCTTCTTTAAATTAATAATTGAAGAATATTGGTTAACAGGTAATTTTTCAATGTTAAATTGAGTAGAAGTTGAAGTGAAGTAATTAGTTTTTATACAAAAGTTGAAATGCTTTTTTACAAAACTTAAAACCCTGTCACTATAGTTTAATTCTTTTAAAATAAGTTTTTTGAGCTGAGCTGGAGTAATTTTACTATCCTTTAATTCAGCAGAAAAACTAAACTTGTTATTCATAAATTCTTATTAATAACTACACTATTTTGTTAATTATTTAACTGAAGGAAGATATAAAAAATAAATAGACTTTGTGAGAAAACAAATCAGGGAAACTAATTATCTCTAACAATTCTAGCCTAAAAGCACTCAAGAAATTAGTTAACATAAATTATTCTTTTTACTAAATTTTTAAAATTTTGTAATACAATTTCTTTAGTCCAGTAAAACAAATTATCATGCCATCTTTGGGGATGAAAAGTCAACATTATTTTATTCGGAAGATCATTCTGATTGATTGCTGAAATAATTTCATCTGTTTTATGGAAAACTAAACCGTCATCAATCCATTGCTTTTGTTGTGGTACTTTGTCTCTAACACTTACATTAAAACCGTCCCAACGCCTTCCAGTATCAGTTAAATAGAATACTTTGTTAAAGTCAACGTCATAATATGGCTCGCCAATTATATCCAAACTACTGTAATCATATTTATTCCATATTTCTTTGTTATCAAATTTTGAACGTGGGCTACCATGCATACAAATAGTTTTGACTTCAACCAAATCTCTTAGTTTGTCTAAATGAAATCTAAAATCATCCCAGGCTTTATCTAAATTCCCATTACAGGTGTCCATGTTTTCATAATGATAACCTACTTCATGGCCTAACTTTGCAATCTCTTTGATTATATCCTCTTCCCAAGATTGAGGAACAGCCCTAAAATAGTAAGATCCTATGATTCCCAATTTTGATTGAATTTTAGCAAACTGCAAGGAGTTTTGAGGTAATAAATCTACATCATGTCGTAAAACTACTGTCTTATTGTTTTTCGTATCGGCAGTTAAAAACTCTTTAAATGTTATGAACTTGTATCCATTTTTATTTAATGAGTGTAATAATTGATGGTATTTATTTAATGTGAAATCCATAAAAAAGCAGTTTTTATTTAGAAGATATAATTGAAAATATTTTTTCATTTATGTTGCCGACGCAATCATAATAATTATCCCTTTTATTTAGCCACTCCATTTTATTATTACTATTCGAAATAAAATTTTTAGCGCAATTAAAAGCATCTGTAAAGTTACTGTAGTTTTTTAGTAACTTAAATTTATGCTCTAATAAAACAAAATTTGACATATCATTTTCTCCTACGAATGAGTTATACCTTATTGAGGGCGTCCCCAATAAAGCAGATTCAGTTGCCATAGTCTGAGAATCTCCAACATACAGCGTAGCAAAATGTAAAACATGATGTATTTTTGATGCAGGTATCTTGATTCTATACTTTTCAAGTTCAGAAGGTAAAAGACCTTCTGAAGAAATATACACATCTCCAGATTTAGAAAGATATTGAACAAGCTTTATCTTTTCTTTGTTGGTAAAGCCATACTTATTTATGTCATGACTTGCATCCCAGCTTATAAATCTTAGGATATAATAAGGCTTTTGAGGAGAAAACCCAAGTTTTTCTACTAAAGATCCATCTGGTGTAAACACTGTGGGATGTAAATAACAATCTTCAAGAAGTCCTGAAACTTTTTTATGCTTAGAGCCATAATTTAAAGAATAATTATCTGGGGTAATTACTACAGAAGCTAGAGGTGCAACTATTTTTTTTGTAAGTGTAACAACTTCAGAATCTGGTGTGATTACAGTATTTAATTTTGTAAATAAACTAATTATAGCAGCATAAGGAGAAGCCTTACTAACAATAATATTAATTTTATTTTTAC
>NYWQ01000034.1 GCA_002685115.1 Flavobacteriales bacterium
AGAGCTACCTGAATTAAAAGAGCCTTTTGAACTGTTGATGGAAGAATTAGAAAATGGATTTGAAGCTACCGTGCTGAAGAGAACTCTTGGTGCAGAGTACAAGAACTACAAAGCACTAAATAACCTCAAACATCTTAAAGGTATTCAAGCAAGAATGCCTTATCAATTTACAATTGAATAAAATATCTTGTGGAATAAAAAAGACCCAATAAATTTAAATTTATTGGGTCTTTTTTTTACTTTATTTTTTGTTACGATGTTTTAAGTAAAATGCTTCTACTTTATCCCTAGCCCAAGGAGTTGTTCTTAAAAATTTTAAACTAGATTTAAAAGTGGGTTTATTTAAAAAGCAATTTATATGAAGTTGCTGGCCCATTTCTTCCCACCCAAACTTAGTTTCAAGAAACTCTAAAATATCAACCAACTTTAAGCCGTGTAAAGGATTGTTTGGTTGACTCTCTAAATTACTTTCTTTAGCCATTATAAACAGTTAAATATATTGTTACATCAAGATAAAAAACTAACCTAAAAAGGGATATCTATAATCTTCTGCAGGTACAAAAGTTTCTTTAATGGTTCTAGGAGATACCCAGCGTAATAAGTTTAATGAAGAGCCAGCTTTGTCATTCGTACCCGAAGACCTACCACCTCCAAACGGTTGCTGAGAAACAACGGCTCCAGTAGGTTTATCGTTTATATAAAAATTACCCGCACAATTCTTTAATTTTTCACTTGCCAATTCTATAGCATATCTATCTCTAGAAAAAATAGCTCCAGTTAAAGCGTATTCAGAAGTTGTATCAACCAATTCTAGTGTATTTTCAAAATCATTTTCATTGTACACATAAATCGTTATTACAGGTCCAAACAACTCCGTTTCCATTGTGGTATATCGAGGAGTCTTAGCTAAAATAACGGTTGGCTCAATAAAGTATCCAACAGATTTATCGTAATTCCCTCCTGCCACAATTTCAGCATCAACAGCTGATTTAGCTTGCGCAATGTATGAAGTTATTTTATCGAAAGAGGACTCATGAATAACTGCATTTACAAAATTACTTAAATCACCAGGATCTCCCATTTGAATAGAATTTAAATCTTCGATAACAAATGCTTTAACATCCTCCCATAAATTTGAAGGTATGTAAGCTCTCGAAGCAGCAGAACATTTTTGACCCTGAAACTCAAAAGCACCACGAACAATTGCTGTAGCTACTTGTTTGGCTTCAGCAGATTTGTGAACCATTATAAAATCTTTACCACCAGTTTCTCCAACAATTCGAGGGTACGTTTTATAGGTATGAATGTTATTGCCTATTTGCTTCCATAAGTTTTTAAATACATTTGTTGAACCTGTAAAATGAAGACCTGCAAAATCAGGACTTGCAAAAATTTCATTAGAAATAACAACAGGGTCCCCGTAAATAACATTGATTACACCATCTGGCAATCCTGCAGCTCTAAATAAATCCACGATAACCTGAGCCGAATATACCTGAGCATCAGAAGGCTTCCAAACTACAGTATTCCCCATCATAGCTGGAGCAGCGCACAAATTAGCTGCTATTGAAGTGAAATTAAACGGTGTAATTGCGTATATAAACCCTTCTAGCGGTCGGAACTCCATACGATTCCAAATACCACCAGAAGAGTCAGGTTGTTCCATAAATATATCTGTCATGTATTGGACGTTAAAGCGCAAGAAGTCAATCAATTCACACGAAGCATCAATTTCAGCTTGATGTACATTTTTAGATTGAGCAACCATGGTCGCAGCATTCATACGTGCCCGAAAGGGTCCTGCTAATAAGTCTGCCGCTTTTAGGAAAATTGAAGCACGATGTTCCCACTTCATACTAGCCCAATCATCTTTAGCTGCTAAAGCAGCTTTAATAGCCTTTTGAGCATGACTTGCATCTCCTTTGTGATAATTTCCAACTACATGCTGATGTTGATGAGGAGGTGTCATAGAAGCAAGATCTTTTGTACGAACTTCTTCTGAACCGATATACATGGGTATATCGATAACTTCTGACATCATTTTTGTGTACGCTGCCAGCGTTGAAATTCGTTCGTTAGAATTAGGCTCAAATGAATGAACTGGCTCGCATGAAGCAATTGGTACTTGAAAAAAACCTTTACCCATAGTATGTTATATTAAATATTAGTCTTGCTTTTGTTCTGCAAAAATAACAAACCATTTTTAAATATGATAAATGGTGAAGTGTTTCTATGATTATAGGAATTTATATAAAATTCATTTGTAGTTTATAAGAAGAACGTTTTAAATACATCTGGTAAAACACTCAATGTTAAATGAATTATTTATAAATTTACATTGAATGTATCAATTTGAATAAAAGCAAAACAGGAATAACTCTTGTAAATAGTAGTATTTGATAATATTGCTTCCATCTTATTTAGAGTAATTATTAATACTAGTCAAGATTTTTTTTTGAATAGTTAATAATCATTAGTTTTGCATTAAGTGTATAAAATACAAGAATATACTAATTTTACTTATTGATTAAATAAACCCCGCATTATGTCAGTTAAAACGCATGTTTATATAGATGGCTCATGGATGTTTCACAATAAAAAATACCTTATTGAAGCCTATGGAGAAGAAGATTATGACGTAGATTACAAAAAAATACCACTTATTATACAAGAGCATCTGCTCAACAACTTAACCATAGATGTAGATATTGTTAGAACTTATTTCTATGGAACAATGCCCGTTAATAAACCAGAATTTTCGCCTAACAAGCAAAAAGCATTCTACAAATACCTTAAAGAAGAATGNTATTTCGTTACCGATGTTTTTGAGGTTGACTANCAAGATGATGAGNTTTCTAAGCCACAAACAAATGCTTTGCCNGTAGCCTTAGCATCTTCCCTACTNTACAACGCAGGTCTGAATACATCNTATGATATTGCAGCAATTGCATTAGGTGATCNAGACTACGTATCTATGATAAAAAGAGCTAGAATGCTTGGGAAACGTATCTTNCTCATTGGNATTAAAAANACTCCAGATACAAGATTAAGAACCCGTACAGCACTTTTAGATTANCCTNTNTTNTACCTTGATGATCATCTAGAAANGTTAAAACTTGACCGCCACGAACATTACAGACAATGTATGAGTTGTGATTCGGAAGAAATGACCAATTGGCACGGAACAGATTTTTACTGTTCTAAGTGTAGGGAAAATGATACAAGAGCCCAATTAAGAACTTGTAACAACTGTAACAAGGAAGAAGAAACAACATGGTCAGAGCCTTATTACTACTGCTTTGACTGTAGAGAGTCATACAGNAAAAGTCAAAATACCTTTAGTATGTAAGTATTATTTTAATNATNGATTATAAAAAGCNAGCTATTTGTAAAGAAATAGCTNGCTTTTTATTTTAAATGTNCAATCANAAAATATCAAAATGTTTTTCANCTGTTTTCATNACCTCATCACCAATAGCTAAACAAGCTGTNGCAGCAGGAGATGGTGCATTCAATACATGTATNCTTCTTTCCTTATACTCAATTTTAAAATCATCGATAACTTCACCGTTATCTCCCAAAGCCATAGCTCTTACTCCGGATCTACCAGGCTTGATATCATCCATTGTTAGACTGGGACACATACGTTGAAGTTGCTTTAAGAACAAACGTTTTGAAAAAGCGCGCTTGTACTCTTCTAAACCGAACTGCCAATGTTTAAAAAATAATTTCCAAGTCCCTTTGTAAAACAAAGCTTCTAGAGTATCAACTAAGTTGAAGTCTGTTTTACCATATCCTTCTCGTTTAAAGGTGAAAACTGCATTTGGTCCGCACTCGATTGTTCCATCGGTCATTCTAGTAAAATGAACTCCTAAAAATGGGAATTCTGGATTTGGAACAGGGTAAACAAGGTTTTTAATCTTTTTCATACCAACTTCGGTAAGATCATAGTAATCGCCTCTAAAACCAACAATACGCATGTCTAAATCAACCTTATCCTTTTTGGCTAATCTATCTGAATGTAAACCACAACAAAATACTAGAAACCTAGAGTTGTACTCTCCTATGCTAGTCTTAATTTTGATGAGCTCATTTTTATCAAAAGACTTTACCTCACAATTGTTTATAATTGCAGATTCTGGATTAATTTCTTTTATCAATTCGGCTAGTTTATTAGTAACACCGACAAAATCAATTATCCCAGACTCAGGAACCCACAGCGCTTTTAATCCCTCTATATAAGGTTCAATTTCTTTAATTTTAGCACGATTTATAATTTCAATGCCTTCCAGTCCATTTTTAATACCATTGTCTCTAATTTGAGCCAAACGACTCAATTCATCTTTATGAGTTGCCACAACGATTTTACCACAAACCTCATGAGAAATTTGATATTTTTTAGCGAAAGCCACAATTTGTTTACGTCCATTCACACAATTAAGTGCTCTGTAAGAACCCGGTCGATAATACAAGCCTGAATGAATAACTCCTGAATTACGGCCCGTTTGATGTGTAGCTAATGATGACTCCTTTTCGAATACAGCTATTTTTAAATTTGGGTATTTCTTTTGCAATTTGTAAGCCGAAGCTAAACCGACAATCCCTCCACCAATTATTGAAATATCGTATTTTTTTTGTGCTGACATGTAAACTGTAATTTTTTGTAAAAATACAACGGATGGATCAAACTTCGTAACATTTAAATGGTAAAAAGTTTAATTCATCATTTTTTAAACGCATTGTATTCCGTATTTACTCATCAAAATGAATATATTTGCAATTCAAATAATCACAAACATTATAAAAACACAAAAATGGCAGTATTAGTAGGTAGAAAAGCACCACAATTTTCAGCTAAAGCAGTTTTAAATGGTACTACAGTAGAGGCTGATTTTTCTTTAGAGCAATTCATAGGTAAAAAGAATGTAGTCTTATTCTTTTACCCAAAAGACTTCACTTTTGTCTGCCCTACAGAGCTTCATGCCTTCCAAGAGAAACTAGCTGATTTTGAAAGCCGAAACACAGCTGTAGTTGGTGTATCAACAGATACAGAAATGTCTCACTGGGGATGGTTGCAAATGGAAAAAGCGCAGGGAGGTATCAAAGGGATAACTTACCCTCTAGTAGCAGATACTAACAAAACTATTTCTAAAAACTTTGACGTACTTACTGGAGATTACTTCATTAATGAAGATGATGAACTAGAAGCTGATGCAGAATTAGTTGCCTACAGAGGTTTGTTCTTAATAGATAAAAATGGAGTTGTACAACACCAATTAGTAAATAATCTTCCTTTGGGAAGAAATGTTGATGAAGCAATCCGTATGATTGATGCATTAACATTTGTAGAAGAAAATGGAGAGGTTTGTCCTGCTAACTGGGTGAAAGGGAAATCAGCGATGAAACCATCTCATGAAGGTACTGCTGATTATCTTGCAAAAAACTAAGCAATTACTTATTATCTTAAAAAACCAACTCATTGAGTTGGTTTTTTTTTACCGTTTAATTTCTTTTTCCGAAAATAGCAGACCCTACCCTTACCATNGTACTNCCNGCTTTAATAGCNGTTANATAGTCGTTACTCATACCCATNGATACNATNGTGATTAANGGCATTGTTTTATTTAAATNTANGGCAAATTCTTTTAAACNTCTAAACTCATCACCAACCTGATTTTCATTTGAGNTATTTGAAGCCATNCCCATNACTCCAGTAATTCGAATNTTTTCTAANTCAATAGAAGCNTTTAAAACTTCTTTTGCNTCATTCGTNGTTAAACCAAACTTGGTTTCCTCCTGAGCAATGTGAAGTTGTAACAAGCAATCAATAACNCGNTTGTTTTGAGCCGCTCGNTTGTTCACTTCTNTTAACAANTTTAAAGAGTCTATTCCATGNATGAGCGAAACAAAAGAGGCTATGTACTTTACTTTGTTGGTTTGCAAATGGCCTATCATATGCCAACTGATATCCTTAGGCAAAAGAGCTGCTTTAGCTGCCATGTCCTGAACCTTATTTTCTCCAAAAACGCGTTGACCTGCGTTATATGCTTCCATTATCTGAGAATTTGGTTTCGTTTTTGAAACCGCTACTAGAGTAACGTCTGGAGGAATTTGAGAAGTTATTTTATGTAAATTCTGTTCGATCACTTTTTTTAGGTAATTTAATTATTTAAAATGGAATAAATCGTCTAGGATCTGCCTGTAAAATGGTCCATACTTTTGTACACACCTAGAACAGAGCCGACAAGCCAGTCAAATATTCGGGTAGGTAAAACACCTCTAACAAAAGGCAAACAGTTTACCATGNATGGCTTACGNACAAACAATTTATTTAANTCAATCCCTTTTATAATTGAAGCTACAATAGCTTTTGGTTTTAANAGCGGTAGTAACAATGGTGGCTTTACACCTTTAAACATTCCTGTATCTATNTAGCCTGGAGTAACTGAAGTAACTTGTANGTCTTCTTTGATCGANTCTAACTCAATCCTCAAGGATTCCGACCAACCTAAAACNGCCCATTTAGAACCTGCATAAACAGACATATTCGGAATCGACATCATACCAGATGCAGAGGCAATCGTAACAATATGACCCGATTTTTTAGCAATCATAGCAGGTAAAAATGCTCTTGTAACCTGCATAACCCCTTCAATATTTANAGCTAAAGTTTTTGAAATTGTCTGGGCGCTCTGCTGATGGAATGGGACACCTGCAACAATACCTGCATTGTTTATAAGTATGTCAACTGCACCGTCTTCTAAAACTGATGCGGCAGCCTCTTGTATTTGATTTAAATTAGAAACATCCACAAGATAAGAGGTAACCTTATACCCTTTTGCTAAAAACTCCTTCTCACAGATGTCAACTGCTTCTTTATTACAATCCCAAATAATTAAATCAGAGGCCTCTTTTTGCAAACAAGACTCCCCCATTAACTTACCAATACCTGATGCACCACCAGTTATTAATACTCTTTTTCCTTTAATTTTAGTCATCACTAATCTTATAAATAGTTAAACCGCTTCTTAATTTAGGCTCAATAAAAGTACTTTTAGGAGGCATGATACGGTTGTCGTCGGCTACGCTCTTTAGTTGCGCAACAGTTATAGGTTTTAAGGCAAAAGCTACNCGAAACTTTCCTGAGTCTACTGCATGCTCTAAACCCTCTAATCCTTGCTGACCATCTAAAAAATATATTCGCTTATCATTCCTAATGTCTTTAATACCGTTTAAAGGATGTAAAATGTTTTTCGATAGGATGGCGGAATCTAAACGTTCAACAGTGTCAGACGCCATAAAAGAACCCTCTAAAGCAACTAAACCGTACCAGCTCTTGTCTAAATACATGCATATTTCATCCTTATGCTTTGGATTTCGCTTATTGTCTAACTTTGTAACCTTATACGATTTACGAATGCCAAGAATATATTGAGCAACTGTNTTNCCATTTAAATCNGTAAGTAAACGATTAAAATCAAAAATAGAAAGTTGCTCGTCGTCTATTAAAAAAGACATAAAATAATTATAGGCGCCATTCGAATCTAGTGCTTCAGTAGAAGCTCTTCTGGATTTGCAGAGCAAAGCAGAAGAGGCAGTTCGATGGTGACCATCTGCAATATAAAGATGCGCTACATCCTCAAATAAGGCTTGTAATTGTTGGATGTTTTTTTCGTCTTGAACAAGCCACAAGTTGTGAAGAACTTTATTTGTACTGGTAAATTCGTACTCAGGACGCTGGATCAAATAGGACTCAATTATTTTATTGACGGCAGGAACTTTAGGGTAGGTAAGCAAAACAGGTTCTGCATTAAAACCAGTACAATGCAAGTAATTTGTAAACATTTCCTCACGATTAGAAATCGTTTGCTCATGAATTTTTATGACCCCATTCAAATAATCATCAACAGCCGAGGCAGC
The DNA here is from genome assembly GCA_002685115.1 of Flavobacteriales bacterium. Taxonomy (GTDB): domain Bacteria; phylum Bacteroidota; class Bacteroidia; order Flavobacteriales; family UBA7430; genus UBA6772. Next base: position 7,921 of record NYWQ01000034.1, read on the forward strand.
AATAATACCTGTGTATGTTTTTCCTAGTTTAACTTGCTGGTATATATACAAACATTCCTTTTTGTCGGCTACTAAAGTACCCTCCATTAAAAACTCAGTGAACTTATGTCTAACTTTTTCAAATTTCTTTGTCCCCTCTAAAAGTGGAGTATTTAAGGAGTATTCTGGATTAATTATATGTAAAAAAGTATAGGGATTGTTTAGCAACTTCTCTCGTAACGTTTCTTCAGAATAAGTTACATAAGAGCGAGAAGCGACTAAATAAGCCTTATCTCTAGTAGGGCGAATAGCCTTAAATCCTTTAATTATAGCCATTATTATATATTTTTATGTAAAAATATGCATTGCTAACTCTTGCACAAAAAAAAAGGCACCAAAATGGTGCCTTTGTAAATATATAACCTAATAAGATTAGATTCTTCTTTCCTTAATACGAGCTTTCTTACCAGTAAGTTCTCTAAGGTAAAAGATACGTGCTCTACGAACCATACCTCTTTTGTTAACTTCAATTTTCTCTAAAATTGGAGAATTAACTGGGAATATACGTTCCACACCAATACTATTGGCTCCAATTTTACGAATTGTAAACGTTTCAGTTATTCCAGCACCACGACGTTGCAAAACAACACCTTTAAAGAACTGTGTACGCTCTTTGTCTCCTTCCTTAATTTTGTAGAATACCGTTACAGTATCACCGGCTCCAAATTGAGGGAAATCGTTTTTTGGTACGAATTCGTCTTGTACAAATTTTACTAAGTCCATTTCTTTTTTGTTTTTTAAACCCAACATCCACGTCAATACGCCAGCGGTTGAATAGTTAGAATTTAAGGGTGCAATATTACAAAATAAAATTCAAATGAACATGCCTTGCAACTAAAATTGAGTTGCATACTAAAAATACTACTCTAAAAGATCTGGACGAAGGTCTTTGGTTCGTTTTAGAGCTTGTTCATGTCTCCAGTCTTCAATTTTTTGTGCATGGCCCGATACAAGAACATCAGGAACACTAATGCCACGCCACTCAAAAGGTCGTGTGTAAACTGGTGGCGCTAGCAAGCCATCTTGAAAAGAATCTGTTAAAGCGGATGTTTCATCACCTAAAACACCTGGCAATAATCGAATAACTGCATCACAAAGTATTGCGGCTGGCAGCTCACCTCCAGAAAGTACAAAGTCTCCGACAGAAATCTCTTTGGTTATGTAAACCTCTCTAATTCTATGATCAATACCTTTGTAATGACCACATAATATAATTATGTTTCCATGTGTAGACAAATGATTGGCTATTCCTTGATTGAACTGCAAACCATCAGGACTCATGTATATAATGTCATCATAATCTCGTTCAGATTTTAACAAATCAATAATTTTTGAAATTGGCTGAACACTCATAACCATTCCAGCTCCTCCGCCAAATTGTGTATCATCAACTCTACGATGTTTATCTTCAGAATAATTTCGGAGCTGATGAAAGACAATTTCAACCAACTTTTTATCGATTGCACGACGTAATATAGAAGCTGAAAATGGGCTTTCTAAAAGCTCTGGGTGTAGTGTAATAATATCAATTCTCATATTGCTAAAGTACATATAATTTCTAAGCCTTGTAAAATACTCCTAGAGAGGTAATAAAGAAAATTTAACCTTATTTAACTCGTAATTATTCGCGCATGACACGTTGTCATATTAATCAATCAAATTGCTATAAATCAACAATTTAAGTAGTATTATATAATGCTATAATTTAATACTAAAATTG